>NC_007776.1:2383894-2715288 GCF_000013225.1 Synechococcus sp. JA-2-3B'a(2-13) | reverse complement strand
CCAACCTGTGGCAGCGGGCTGCCCACCTGCAAGATCAGTTCGATCTAATCGTGAACTGGAGCTACGATTGGCTCTCGTTTTATTTGACGGATTTTTTCCGCACCCCGGTGGCCCACATTGTTAGCATGGGATCCCTCAGCGATGCCGTCGATCAGGCCCTAGAGCACATTGCCCATCGCTACCCTGGTCGGCTGGCGGTGCATTCGCGGGCGCAAGCCCAGACCTTTGCCTTTGCCCGAGCCGAGATGGCGGCAGGTCGGGATCCCTTTGTCTATCTGCCCTGCGGGGTGGATCTGCGCCTCTACGACTTTGTGCCCCAAGGGAATGGATCCCTGTGTTGGATTGGCCGCATTGCCCCGGAGAAGGGCCTGGAAGACTGTGCTGCCCTAGCCGAGAAGACGGGAAGGCCGGTGGTGATCTTAGGCCACCTGCAAGAGCCAGGCTACTGGCAGCAGATCCAAGAGCAGTACCCGCATGCCCAATTGGATTACCGAGGGTTTTTGCCCACCCCGCAAATGCAGCGGATCTTGGGGCAATGCTCAGCCTTGATCATGACCCCCAAGTGGGTGGAGGCCTTTGGCTTGGTGGCGGTGGAAGCTTTGGCCTGTGGCGTGCCGGTGATTACCTACCGCCGGGGTGGGCCCGCGGAAATTGTCAGCAATGGAGAAACCGGCTGGATCGTCGAGCCGGACAACGTGGCAGCTTTGGCAGAGGCTGTAGAGCGCCTAGATCACATCGACAGGAGCCGCTGTCGGCAACGGGCAGAAGAGCACTATTCCCTGGGCGCGATGGCAGAGCAGTTTCTGGCCTGGAGCAGGCAGATTGGCCGGGATCCCACCTGGGCAGCCCGCGAGGGAGGAGACAGGCAGTGATACTATTAACTTACTTAATTCTGGCGAACTGTGTCAGACACGCAGCCCAACAACGGGAACGTTTTGACTTACGACGGGGAAACCATCATGACGACTGGGAAAGGATCTGTTGCGCTGGTGCGATCAGAGGTTCGTCGGCGGTCACAGGTTCTGGGAACGCAGGTGATCAGCCAGGGCAACGCAGCCCGGCTTGGGGTAGTCAGCGAAGTTTGGGCGGATCTGGAAGCCAAGCAGGTTCTGGTGCTGGGGGTGCTGGAAAAAGCCCTTGCCGGATCCCCCCGTTTGATGGAGCTGCGGCAAGTAACAGCGTTGGGTCAGGATGCAGTTCTTGTCCCCAGCGAAGAAGTTTTCGATAACTTGGATTTGGAGGGCCTGAGTCGCGTGGTTGGCAGCGAGGTGGTAACCGAAGAAGGGATCCGCCTCGGCAAAGTTAAGGATTTTGAGTTCAACTCCGTCTCCGGCATCATCACGGGCTTGGTGCTCTCCAACCTTGGCCTCACCTTTTTACCTGGCTTTATCCTCAGCACCTATCTGCTCTCCACTGACGAGATTGTCTCTGTGGGCGGGGATCGCCTTATTGTTGCCGATGGCGCCGAGACCCGCCTAACCCAACTGGCCAAGGGGATTTTGGAAACCCTGGGAATCGGCAAGCCCCCTTGGGAAGCCGGAGTTAGCCCGGCTCCTGCCCTGCCCAGTGCTGTCGAGAGTTCCGCCGTCGAGGAAGATTACGAAGAAGAATACGACGAGGAATACGAGGCCGAAGAAGAAGACGTTTACGCAGAAGAAGAGCCTGAACCTGAGCCGCAGCCTGTGCGTCCACGCCCGCCTGAGCCCGCACCCGCCCCCGAACAACCGGCTTGGGAACAGGAGTATGCCAAAGAAGAGGCCCCTCCTTCTGAGCCTGCCCCTCCTCCTTCCAGCTCCACTCCTGTGGATGGTGATCCCTGGGAAGATAAGGCCGGGGAGCCCACTTGAGTTGCCGGACTCGTACCAACTCCCCTCTGCGCTCGGGATGGTCACGTCAACCGAGAGCACGGCCCTTACCCCTGGCGCTAGGGCTGCTTCTTGCGCCAATCTCCCACTTTTTTCTGCCAAGGGGCAAAGGGATCCCCCATCTGTCTATCCCGGCAGGGCAGGATCGGCTTCGGCCAAGAAGCGCAAAGCCACCGACAAAAAGGTCTGCGGCGCTTCAATGTGCGGAAAAGCAGCCCCCGGCAATCGGTATATCGGCACCTCCGGGCGCAAAGCGCGATACCGCTCTGCCTGTTCTGGGCCGGTGAGACGATTTTGTTCTCCCCAGACCAGAGCCATGGGCTTGGCCACCACGCGAAAGTCGTCTTGGATGGGCAAATTGAGCCTGCCGGTGAGAAAAGAACGGGGGGCAAATTGAGCCCCCGCCTGGTGGGCTGCCTGGTAATAGTAGTCCACCACCGCCTCATCCAGGGCGTAGCTGGGGGAGCATGACTCTAGTCAATAATAAGCTCAACTATACTGAAAATAATGTATAATATGTTCAGTACGGATTACTACCAGTTGATCTTTCTGTTTACTTTCGAGTCTGCCAACATGGTAGCCAAAGCAAAGCAGAAAATTGGTAGTAAGACGACACGGAAACTGCGCTTTGGGTATTCTACTCAAAGCTTTGCGGGATACCGCCATTCTGGTTGGAAACAAACAGAATGCTATCGCTGCATAGTTGAACAGTGATGTTCAGCAGTGTTCAGCGTAAATGTATCAGAACAAGCTCTGCTCTGTAAACAAGCGTACACTCCAGGGGGCGGTGATGCCGTTGTAGAAGGCCAACCCCAAAACGGGCAGGCTGAGAAATCCATAGGCAATCTGAGCCAAAGGGATCCCGAGGGAATCGGGGATGAGGCTGTTGTCTCCCAGAGGGGCGATGAGCAGCAGCTTCTGCCAATGGTGGGGCTGTAGGCGGGCCGAGCGCAGCACAAACCCTGCCGAGAGGGAATTGGCAATGACGTGACACGGTCGCCCGATCACCTGCTGGACAAAATCCCCGATCATCTCGGCATAGAGGCTGCCGGTGTACTCCAAATCTGGACGTTCTGAGTTGCCCCACCCCAACAAATCCAGAGCATAGACTTGATGGTGCTGCCCCAGCTCCGCCATAATGGCACGAAACTCATAGCTGGAGGAGCCTGCCCCAATGCCGTGCAACAACAACAACGGCTGGCCGGATCCCATGACCTTGTAAAACAGGCGATGGCCGCGCCAGAAGTGATGCCTTTCCTCTCCCGGCAGCAAGCTCTGCAGAGGCTGAGTTTGGGAAGAGATCCAAGCGTTGAAAACGGCTAGAGCACCCAAGCCGCCGACAGTAGTCCAGAGCCCGATCTTGAGAACTTGGCTCAGCTCTTTCATCCTCAGCAGCCCAGCTAGGGAACCTACTTTTTCTTAAGGCGGTAGGTGATGCGCCCTTTGTTGAGGTCATAGGGGCTCAGCTCCACCTTAACCCGGTCGCCGGGCAAGATCTTGATGTAGTTGCGGCGAATTTTGCCGGAGATATGAGCGAGCACGTTGAAGCCGTTGTCCAGATCCACTCGGAACATGGCGTTGGGCAGGGATTCCGTAACAACCCCCTCCATTTCAATGGCATCTTCCTTAGACAATGAGCCCTCCCAAAAACGACATAACAAACAACAGAACAATCCACAGCCGCGACGACACGCGCTGTTAAGAAATGAAAATATACTCCATCTCTTCTATCCTAACCGTTGCAGTCCTTCATCAGGGGATCCCTTAGGACTGAAAAGGCGTGCGATCGGTCAAAATTTCTGCTCCAGACTCGGTGACCAAGACCGTGTGCTCAAACTGAGCCGACCAAGAGCCATCCACCGTGACCACCGTCCACTGGTCTGGCAACACTCGGGTTGCCTCTCCCCCCGCATTCACCATCGGCTCAATGGCCACCGTCATGCCGGAGCGCAGCTTGGGATTGGGCAGATCGCGGGTGCGATAGTTGGGAAACTGCGGCTCCTCGTGCAGGTTGCGCCCCACCCCGTGACCAACATACTGCTTCACCACAGAATAGCCCCGCCCCTCGATGTAATCTTCAATGGCACCCGAGACATCCTGAAGCCAAACGCCGTGGCGCACACAGTCGATGCCCGTCTGCAGGGCTTTGGCCGCAGTATCGATCAGATCCCGAGCTGCGTCGCTCAGGGGTTCCAGGCCGATAGTGATACAGGAGTCCGCATGCCAGCCCTCGACGATGGCACCAAAATCCACTTTGACCACATCTCCCGGCTGCACCACTTTACGGGGACTGGGGATCCCGTGCACCACCTCATGGTTGACACTGACACAGACGCAGGCGGGAAAGCCGTAGTAGCCCTTGAAACTGGGCAAAGCATTAAGTTGGGCCACCCGTCTCTCGGCATAGGCATCGATATCTGCCGTGGTCCAGCCCGGCTCTAGGCGCTCCGCGATCTCCTGCAATACTTGGGCCACCACCCGACCGGCCCGCCGCATTTTCTCCACTTCGCGGCGAGATTTGATCTCAATAAGCTGCATGCCCCGCCGCTGGGAGGGATTTCCAGCTCCTGCTCTGATCACGCCGTCCTCCTGAAGCCTTCCAAAAGAGCCTGCAGATGTTCCTGTACGGATTCCATCGGCTGGTTGCCGTTGACCCGCTGCAAGCGCCCCTTGGCCTCATAAAAATCGATCAGGGGAGCCGTCTGCTGCCGATAGACCTCCAGACGCTTGAGAATCACCGACCGATCCGCATCATCGCTGCGCCCCTGTTCCTTGCCCCGGGCCAGCAGCCGGGCCACCACCACCTCATCCGGCACCTCCAAGTTGAGGACGTAGTCGTAATCTTGTCCCAGCTCTTGCAGCAGCTCTTCCAAGGCTTCTGCCTGGGCTAAGGTGCGAGGAAATCCATCCAGGATCCAACCCTGCTCCGGAGACTGCTGCAACTGCCCCTTCACCATTCCGATCAGCACCTCGTCAGGCACCAGCTCTCCCGCATCCATGTAAACCTTGGCCTGGCACCCCAGGGGCGTTTGGGCTTTCACCTCGGCCCGCAACAGATCGCCTGTGGAAATTTTGGGCGTGTGGTAAATGGCCGCCAGCCGCTCCGCCTGTGTACCTTTGCCCGCCCCCGGCGGCCCCAGAAAGATCAACCTCGGCACTACTGTTTGACCATCCCTTCGTAGCGTTGTGAGATGACATAAGTCTGGATCTGCTTGGAGGTCTCGATCGCCACCCCCACCAAAATCAGTAGCGAGGTCGCCCCCAAACCTTGGAAAGTGGTGATGCCGGTTGCCCGTTCCACCGTCGTCGGGATGATGGCCACCGCGCACAGGAACAAAGCCCCCAGCAGCGTCAGGCGGTTGAGGATCCCTTCGACATACTCGGCAGTGGCCTTGCCCGGGCGTACCCCTGGAATGCTGGCCCCCATCTTCTTCAAGTTTTGAGCCAGATCCACCGGGTTGATGAGCAAAGAGGCGTAGAAGTAGCTGAAGAAGAGGATCAGCACGAAATAAAAAGGAATGTAGAACCAGGAGGTGGGGGATAGGAAGTTGGCCACTTGCACCAAAGTCAGGTTTTGGGTGTACTGGGCCAGGGCCAGAGGCAGGGACATCACCGAGTAGGCAAAGATGATCGGCATCACCCCCCCTTGGTTTAGCCTCAGGGGCAGATAGCTTTTCTGCTCGCGGAACAGCTTGTTGCCCACCTGGCGCTTGGCGTAGACGATAGGGATCTTGCGGCTGCCTTCTTGGACAAAGACAATGCCGACAATGGTGACCAAAAAGATTGCCAGCAACAGCAAGATGCCACCGATGGTGCTGCTATCGGCACGGGCCAGGCTAATAGTCTGTCCGAGGGCACGGGGCAGAGTGGCAACAATGTTGACGAAGATCAAGAGCGAAGGGCCACTTCCCACCCCTTTCTCCGTGATCATCTCTCCCAGCCACATCACAAACAGGGATCCCGCCGCCAGAGCCAGGGTGGTGGAGGCCATGAAGGCCAACTCATTGGTGGTACTGGCAAACTCCCGCACCCAAAAGGAAATGCCAATGCCCTGGATGATGGCCCAAACCAAGGTGACATAGCGGGTGTATTGAGAAATCTGCCGCCGCCCCTGTTCTCCCTCGTTTTTCTGCAGGTTCTCCAAGGCTGGAATGGCCGAGACCAGCAACTGCATGATAATTGAGGCATTGATGAAGGGCAGGATCCCAAGGGCGAAAATTCCCAAAGCAGAAATCCCCCCGCCGGAGAAGACATCCAGCAGGCCAAACACAGGGCTGTTGGCAGCTTCGGCAGCAAAGCGGGCCCGATCGATACTGGGAATGGGGATGTAAATGCCCAGTCTGACCAACAGCAGCAAGCCCAAGGTGAGAAACAGACGGCTGCGCAGGCCAGAGGCCATAGCCATCTGCATAAAGGTCTCTTGGGCAGAAGGGGCGGAGCCTCGTGTGTCAACCATAGGGAAGAGAATCTCGCGGGAGCAAAGGGCAAGGTTAGCTATCTACCACTCTACGCTGCTGGTGGAGCAGTCGGCAAAATCAAAGCAAAATCAAAAAAGTGCAACTCAGCGCCACCCGGCAGAAGCCGGCCAGAGCAACGGGAAGAAGGGGTTTAGGATCCCAAAATCTCCACCCGACCTCCGGCTGCCTCGACCTTGACTTTGGCTGAAGCAGTAATGGCCGCCGCCCTGATCGTCAGGGGCACGCTGACTTCCCCATCCCCCAAGATCTTCAGCGGGCCATCGTTGGTGGTGACGATCCCTCGTTCCATCAGGCTTTCCAGGCTGACCTCGCTGCCGGCAGGCAGATCCGCCAAGGCGCGCAGGTTAACCAGGGTGTATTCCAGACGCCGCCTGTAGCGAGGGAAATGCTTAAGCTTGGGTAAACGCCGGTAGAGGGGAGTCTGGCCCCCTTCAAAGCCGGGCCGTGTACTGCCCCCCTTGCGGGCCTTTTGCCCCCGCATCCCCTTGCCACAGGAGGCTCCCTGTCCAGCAGAGACGCCACGACCTAGGCGCCGCCGCCGCCGCGTCGAACCTGCTTGAGGCCGAATGTCTTCCAGTCGCATGGCTACCTCTGGCTCACTTGCTCGATATACCTGTCCATCACTTGCCCAATAGGCGGCGCACATCGATGTCTCGGTCTTGGGCCACCTGCTTGAAGGTACGCATCCGCCGCAGCGCATCGATGGTGGCACGGGCATTGTTAAGGGGGTTGCTAGATCCCAGTTGCTTGGCCAAGCTGTTGCGTACACCCGCCAGCTCCAGAACGGTGCGGACTGCCCCCCCTGCAATGACTCCTGTGCCAGGAGCTGCTGGCATGACCAAGACAGTGGCACCGCCGCCTGCCCCCTGCATGGGATGGGGTACGGACAAACCTTTGGTGAGGGGCACCTCAATCAGGTGTTTTTTACCGTCCACAACTCCCTTGCGCACTGCTCCGATCACATCGTTGGCTTTGCCCACGCCAACCCCGACTTGGCCCCGCTCGTTGCCGACCACCACCACAGCGCGGAAGCTCAACTTCTTGCCGCCCTTGACCACCTTGGTGACGCGGCGAATCTGGATGACCCGCTCTTGCCACTCGGTGGGTTGCTCTTCGCGGTTTTTTTTGCTTCTGCGACGTTCCCTCTGCTCAGCCATGTGCTATTTCCTCAGTAGCTAGAACTGTAACCCTGCTTCTCGGGCAGCTTCTGCCAAAGCCTGAACGCGCCCGTGATAAAGCTTGCCCCCCCGATCGAAAACCACGCGGGAAATGCCCATCTGTAAGGCTCGTTCGGCAACTGAGCGGCCCACCAAGGCAGCCGCTTCTTGAGTAGCCGTCCCGGTTTCTTTGAATTTTTCGCGCAGCTCCCTGTCCAAGGTGGAGGCGGAGGCTAAGGTATGCTGGGCTACATCGTCGATCACCTGGGCGTAGATGTGTCGATGGGAGCGAAACACGGCCAGGCGAGGCCGCTCGGCAGTGCCAAAGACCTTGCGGCGAATGCGTCGATGACGACGTTGGGTGGTGATTTTGCGGCTGGTTTTCATAGGACTCCGTCCCGCTTTCGCAATGGGCTATTTACTTCTTCGCTTTCCCGGATTTACCCGCCTTGCGGCGAACTTGTTCCCCTAGATAACGGATCCCTTTCCCCTTGTAGGGCTCCGGAGGCCGGACCGCTCGGATGCGGGCGGCAGTATTGCCCACCAGTTCTTTATCTGTGCCTGAGACAACAATGATGTTGTTTCCCTCAACGGCAATTTGGATGCCGGGGGGAAAGGGGATCTCCACAGGGTGACTGTAGCCGACGTTCAAAACCAACTTGCTGCCTTGGATGGCAGCCCGGTAGCCCACGCCCACCAATTCCAGCCGCCGCTCAAATCCCTTGGATACTCCATCGACCATGTTGGCGACCAAGGTGCGGCAGAGGCCGTGCAGTTGGCGGGCAGGACGAGAATCGTTGAGACGGCTGACCGTGAGCATCTGAGCGTTTTGCTGGACTGTGATCAAGGGCGGCAAACTGCGGGACAGTTGACCTTTCGGGCCTTTCACTGCAATGTGTTGGCCGTCGATCTGGATCTCCACCTTGGCAGGAAGGGCGATGGGGCGTCTACCGATACGGGACATGGGAAAAACTCCTGACCAGAGAAAACTTAATGTCTAGTAGACAAGGCAGAGGACTTCGCCGCCAATGCCCTGCTTACGAGCCTCCCGGTCGGTCATAATGCCGTTGGAGGTGGAGATGATGGCAATTCCAATTCCTCCCAGCACTCGGGGCAGCTCTTTGTGGTTGCGGTAAACCCGCAGGCCGGGTCGGCTCACCCGCTTTAGACCATTGATGATGGGCCTGCAGTTGCGGCCTTTGCCTTTGTACTTCAATCGCAACACCACCCGGGCTTGGATCCCTTCTCCCTCCTCCTTCCATTCGCTGACGAACCCTTCCTCATGAAGAACGCGAGCGATGCTGCGGGTCATGCGGGTGGCCGGAACTGCCACCGACTCGTGCCGAGCCATGGTGGCATTGCGAATGCGGGTGAGCATATCGGCGATCGTGTCGTTGGTGTGGGCCATCAGTGCTCCTCGGAAGATCAATCAAGGAAACTCAGGGTGGGCAAAGCTAAGAGGCAAAGGGCATGCCAAAGGCTTTGAGCAGGGCACGGCCCTCTTCGTCGGTTTTAGCAGTGGTCACAATGGAGATATCCATACCTCGCAACTGATCCACAGAGTCATAGTTGATTTCGGGAAAAATCAGTTGTTCACGGATGCCGAGGGTGTAGTTGCCTCGTCCATCAAAGGCCTTGGGGCTGACACCGCGGAAGTCACGGATACGGGGCAGAGCAACATTGATCAAGCGATCCAAAAACGCATACATGCGCTCCCGTCGCAGGGTCACCATCAGGCCGACAGGCATGCCCTTGCGAATCTTGAAGCTGGCAATTGCCTTCTTGGCGCGGGTGATCACCGGACGCTGGCCAGTGATGGCGCTGATCTCGGCAATGGAGGATTCCAGAGCCTTGGCATTTTGGGAAGCTTCCCCCAAGCCGCGGTTGATGACGATCTTCTCCAGGCGGGGCACCTGGTGGATGTTGGTGTAGCCCAACTCCTTTTGCAGCTTGGGGACGATGACGGTGTTGTAGAGGATTTGCAGACGTTGGGGCATGGTGGCTTCTCCTTGCGGCTCTGGGCTGGGTCAGAGCCAAACCAATGATGGAAAAAAGAATGTAATGCCTAGTCGAGAATCTCACCCGTTTTCTTAAGGACGCGAACCTTGCGACCATCGGCGGTGATTTGATAGCCGATACGGCTGGCCACCTCCTGCTTCTTGGAATAGGCCATCACTTTGCAGACGGGAATGGGAGCTTCCTTGGTCTCAATTCGGCCACTTTCCCCTTCTCGCTGGGGTTTACGGTGGTAGGTAACAATGTTAACCCCTTCCACCAAAACCATGTTGCGCTCGGGAAAAACGCGCAGCACCTCGCCGATTTTGCCTTTGTCATCGCCGGAGATCACCTGCACGGTATCCCCTTGCTTGATACGCATTTTGTAGCGCAGGCTGTTGCGGTGCTTGCGAATGCCCGGTCGCCGAACTAAGCGCCGAATTTGGCTGGGTTTGAGGGGGCGAACCATCAGAGTACCTCCGGGGCAAGGGAGATGATCTTGGTGAAGTTTTTCTCCCGCAGCTCGCGGGCTACAGGGCCGAAAACACGAGTTCCACGGGGATTGCCATCATTGTTGATGATCACGGCGGCGTTGTCGTCGAAGCGGATGCACATGCCGTCAGGGCGACGTACCGTATCGACGGTGCGGATAACAACGGCCTTGACAACATCGGATTTTTTGACGGGCATGTTGGGCAGGGCATCCTTGACGACACCAATGATCACATCGCCCAAGCTGGCGTAGCGACGGCCACTGCTGCCCAGCACGCGAATACACATCATCTTGCGAGCACCGGTGTTGTCGGCCACCGTCAGCATAGTTTGCTGCTGAATCATAGTTTCTTCACCTCCCTCAGGATTTCGGCAACTTGCCAACGCTTGGTGCGGCTAAGGGGACGGGTTTCCGTGATGCGCACCAGATCCCCTTCTTGACAGCGGTTTTCCTCGTCGTGGGCCTTAAACTTCTTGGTCTTGACGACGATCTTGCCGTACTTCGGGTGAGCAACTCGATTTTCCACAGCAACAACCACCGTTTTTTGCATCTTGTTGCTGACAACAATGCCAATCTTCTCCCGAACAGCCATTACTCCTCCTTGGTTGGGCGTTTGCCCCGCTTACGCTCTCCCTCCACGGTTAGTAGTTGCGCCAGCTTGTGTTTGCGCAGCCGGATGAGATGGGGCTGGTTCAACTGCCGCGTGGCCTGCTGCAAACGCAGCTCAAACAGCTCTTTCTTGACGGCGTAGATTTCGTTGCTCAGCTCTTCGTCCGATAAAGCACGGGCATCAGCAATTTTGGGCATGGGCATGGCTGAACTCTCCTCATACACTGCTGGTGGCCACCTCTGAAGCCGTTGCCTGGGCGGGCTCTGGCTTTTCAAAGTCGGCTTTGGTTACAAACTTGACCTTAATGGGCAGCTTCTGGGCGGCAAGGCGCATGGCCTCGCGGGCGATGGGCTCTGCCACTCCCCCCATTTCGAAGAGGATACGGCCCGGCTTGACGACACAAACCCAGTACTCAGGGTTGCCTTTGCCGGATCCCATGCGGGTTTCCGCGGCTCGCTGAGTAACGGGCTTGTCGGGAAAGATGCGAATCCAGATTTGGCCGCCCCGCCGAACATAGCGGGTCATGGCTCGACGGCTGGCCTCGATCTGTCGAGCTGTAATCCAGGCGGGTTCTAGGGCCACAAGGCCGTATTCCCCAAAGTTGATACGGTTGCCACGGGTCGCTTTGCCTTTCATGCGCCCGCGCTGTTGCTTGCGGTACTTGGTGCGTTTGGGGCTTAACATGGCCGTTCCTTAAGTCAACTGCGATAGGGATCCCTGGACGTTCCGGTGTTGGCCCTCAGGCCTCCTGAGCCGAGCGATCTTCAAAGGTGGGCCGCCTCCGCTGCTGCCGACGTTTGGGCTGTTGCAGGGGAAACTTCTGTTCGTGGCGTTCCTGCCCGGGCAGAACTTCCCCTTTGAAGACCCAGACCTTGACCCCGATGATGCCGAAAGTGGTGTGGGCGAGGTGCTCGGCGTAGTCGATGTCGGCCCGCAAAGTATGCAAAGGGATCCGCCCCTCCCGCGTCCATTCGGTGCGGGCAATCTCGGCCCCGTTCAGACGCCCGGCAATTTGGATTTTGATCCCTTGTACACCTGCCCGCTGGGCCCGTTGGATCACCTGGCGCACGATGCGGCGAAAGGCAATCCGCCGTTCCAACTGTTGGGCAATGTTTTCCGCCAACAAGGTCGCCTCGGCATCGGCACGGGTGACCTCTACTACATTGATGCGAATGGTTCGCTCGCCACCACCTCGTGAACCAGGGCTTTGTCCCGCTAGCGCGGACAGCTCTTTCTGTAGACCTTGGCGCAAAGTCTCTAGGCTGGATCCGCCCCGACCCACAACTACCCCAGGGCGAGCAGCCCGGATCTCCAGGTCAATTTGATCCGCTTTGCGCTCGATTTGGATATCGGCCAAACCAGCACTGCTCAGTTGCTTGGTCAGGTAGGTGCGAATCTGGTCGTCCTCCTGTAACAAGGCTGGGTAGCGGGCTGGATCGGCAAACCAGCGGCTGCGATGCTCCTTAATCACGCCGAGGCGGAAACCGGTGGGGTGGATCTTCTGTCCCATGGTGGTGTCGGTTGAAGGGTAAAGGGCTAGAAATACAGGAGGTTAAGAGGCCGTCGCCGCTTCAGCTTCCTCTATGGGCCGGACGGCGATGGTGATGTGACAGGTGCGCTTGCGAATGGGGTAGGCCCGCCCTTGGGCGCGGGGGCGAAACCGTTTCAGGACGGGCCCCTGATCAGCATAGGCCTGGCTGATCACCAGATCCCGGGGATCCAAGCCGTTGTTGTGCTCTGCGTTGGCCACCGCCGAGCGCAGCACCTTACGAACCGGCTCACAGGCAGCGTAGGGCATGAACTCCAAAAGAATCAGGGCATCGGCATAGGTGCGCCCACGGATCTGATCCAACACCCGCCGCACTTTAAAGGGGGACATGCGGATATAGCGGGCTACCGCTTTAACCTCAGGGGATGAATCGGCCATGGCCCTCTCCTTGCCTACTCGATACTTTCCTGTTCGTTATTCCTCTCAACGGCGAGCGGCTTTTTTGTCGCTCCCCGCGTGACCGCGGAAGGTACGGGTGGGAACGAATTCCCCCAGCTTGTGACCCACCATCTGGTCAGTGATGTAGATGGGCACATGTTGCTTGCCGTTGTGAACAGCGATGGTGTGACCGATCATGACGGGCAAGATGGTGCTGGCCCGCGACCAAGTCTTGATCAGGTGTTTCTCGTTGCGCTCGTTCATCTTCTCCACCTTGAGAAGCAGCTTGGCATCCACAAAGGGGCCTTTTTTCAGCGAACGTCCCATAAGAACCTCAACCGTTTGATAAGCAATTCACTGTCGAAAAAGCTTCGGGGAGCGAATGGCCAGCGGCTACTGAGCAGCCCTTCCGCCCTTGTCCCGGCGGCCTCCGCGACGGCGACCGCGCACGATGAATTTGTTGCTGGGCTTGTTGCGTTTGCGGGTCTTGTACCCCAGGGTGGGCTTGCCCCAAGGGGTGACAGGGGTACTGCGGCCTATGGGGGCTCGCCCTTCCCCGCCGCCATGGGGATGATCCACAGGGTTCATCACCGAGCCACGCACCTTGGGACGGCGCCCCAACCAACGGCTACGACCCGCCTTGCCCAGGCTGATGTTGTTGTGGTCAACGTTGCCCAGTTGGCCGATGGTGGCGTAGCACTCGCCGCGGATCATGCGGACTTCGCCGGAGGGCAGCTTGAGGGAGACATATTTGCCTTCTCTGGCCACCACTTGAGCGCCAGCCCCAGCGGCGCGAACCATCTGCCCGCCGCGACCGGGATACAGCTCCACATTGTGAACCACCGTTCCCAAGGGGATCCGCTCCAGGGGCATGGCATTGCCGATCTCAAAGGGGGCCTCTGGCCCGGCCATGATGGTGGATCCCACCTGTAGGTTGCGGGGAGCGAGGATGTAGCGTTTCTCGCCGTCTTCGTATTCCACCAGGCAGATGTGGGCGCTACGGTTGGGATCGTACTCGACGGTTTTGACGGTCCCCGGGATCCCCCGCTTGTCGCGACGGAAGTCGATGATGCGGTAAAGCCGCTTGTGGCCACCACCGCGGTGCCGGCAGGTGATGACGCCACGGTTGTTGCGCCCTTTCTTGCGGTGAATAAATTGCAGCAGCGACTTTTCCGGTCTGGGCCGCTTGCCGTTCTCGTCACGGGACAGCTCCTCGAAGTCAGAGACCGTCATGTGACGGGTGCTGGGGGTGTAAGGTCGGAGAGTACGAATGCCCATGGCTCGGGTAGGGGTGGGGGATGGGATGACAACAACTCAAAAAGGGGGGTTAGGTGTCCGGGAAGAGGGTAATGGAATCTCCCTCGGCCAAGGTCACAATGGCTCGCTTGGGACGGGTGCGATAGCCAACGAAGCGGCCCACCCGCCGCTGCTTGCGCGGGGGCTTCAGGGTGTTGACGGAAGTAACTCGCACGCGGAACATTTCTTCGACGGCAGCTCGGATGAGCGGCTTGGTGGCGGTGGGCAGCACTTCAAAGACATATTTGCGCTGCTCCATCAAGGCGGTTGCCTTTTCGGTGATGACGGGGCGCAACAGGACGTCGGCCAGGATCCGCTTGCTCTCAGTCATCGCTTTCCTCCTCTGCTGGGGCTGTTTCGGCCTCTTCTACCGTTGACGGCTCTGCTCCTTGAGCCAGTTCTTCTGCTGGATCTTGGGGCTCTTCGGTTTGCTCTTCTGGCCCCTGCGGATCTGCTGGACGTCCTTGGAGGGCAGCTTGGTTTTCCTGGGCCTCAGGTTGGGCTGGGGTTTGCTCTGCTTCCTCGTGTTCGCTTTCTGGAACGGCCTGATCTTCCGGCCCATCTCCGGGCAGGGCCTGATCTTCGGCTATGTCGGCCTGAGGTGCATCCTCAGAGGGAGTCTCCAGAACTGCCGGCGCAGCGTCGGATCCCCAACGGGCCTTGAGCTGCTCTAGGGCAGAAACGGTGATCAGCACCCAATCGACGTTGAGCAGATCGAAAACGTTGATCTGATCCAGGCCGATCAGCTTAACGCGGGCGATGTTGCGCACGGCCCGCTCTACGGCTTCCGAGCGTTCGGCAACGATGAGCAGAGCCGATTGATCTTCCATCACCCCCCAGCGCAGCAAAGCCTGGGCCACAGCACGGGTTTTGGGCGGGTTGAGCTGCTCCTGGAAATCCTCCACGACGATCAGGTCTTCCACCCGACTTTGCAGAGCGGTGCGCAGGGCCAGTTGCCGTTCTTTGCGGTTCATGGCCAGGTTGTATTCCCGCTTGCGGGGGCCGAAGATCACCCCCCCTTTGCGCCAAAGTGGGGAGCGGATGGAGCCGGCACGGGCCCGACCGGTGCCTTTCTGCTTCCAAGGCTTGCGACCGCCGCCGCGCACCTCAGCTCGGGTCTTGGTGTGGGCGTTGCCCTGACGAGCATTGGTCATCTGCCGGCGCAGTGCCAGATAGAGGATGTGGGCGGCTGTTTCGGGACGAGCAACTTTAAGGCTCAGCTCCGCGCTGCCCACCGTTTCCCCTTGCCAATTTTTCACCACACAACTTGCCATGGTTCCCTCGTCTTTGCGGATGCGGGTCAGCCTTTGCCAGGGATCCCTCCTTAGCGCTTGTTGCCCACCTGCTTGGCAGGGGTGATCTCCAGCAGCCCTCCTTCTACCCCGGGCACGCAACCCTTGATCACCAGCAGATCCCGCTCTGGATCCACCTGCACCAACTGCAATTTGCGGGTGGTGACTCGGCCACCTCCCAACCGCCCCGCCATGCGCATCCCCGGAAACACGCGGCCTGGGGTTGTGCCGGCGCCAATGGAACCCGGTCGGCGGTGGTTTTTGGAGCCGTGGGACATGGGGCCACGACCGAAGTGGTGGCGCTTTTGATAGCCGGCAAACCCTCGCCCGATGGAGGTACCTGCCACATCCACCAACTGGCCGGGGGAAAACATCTCGACGGTAATTTTCTGCCCCAACTGGTAGGCTTCTGGCTGGTCAACCCGGAACTCCCGCAGGTGGCGCAGCAGCTCTGTCACCCCCGCTTTGGTGAGGTGGCCCCGCTGCGCCCGCGTGAGATGCTTTTCGGCAGTGGGCAAGTAGCCCAACTGAATGGCGTTGTAGCCATCTGTGGCTTGGGTTTTGATCTGGGTCACGGTGCAAGGCCCCGCCTGCACGACAGTGACCGGAATGGCCAGCCCTTCTGGAGAGAAGATCTGGGTCATGCCGACTTTTCTTCCGAGGATGCCAAGTGCCACAAGAACCTCCAATCGAGCCTGCACGACTCGTTTTCATCAACTGAGAGCCAGCTCACTCCGACAATCGGCTAGCCGTTCGCGAAGCGGGCCGTAGGCCAATGGCTCAGTTAGCCGGATGGATAGGCATACAGCAATAGCGTGGCAGCAGGAAGCTCAAGACAAAGCTGAGTCTGCCGGCTGAGGCGAAAGAGCAAGGTAGGGATCCCCCGAGGCCAAGTTCAGCGCCGGCAACGCTGAGCCTTTTGCTTAGTTCACCCCCAAAGCTGCACGCCAAACTGCTTTTGTTGAGAGCTGCTCAGACTTACCTGCTAAAGAGGCAGTATCTGGTGTAGCAGCGCGCCGGGTCGCCAAAGCGGATGGACTCAGTTGGCAACGGAAAACAATCATAATGAAGCGAAGGCCCGTTTGTCCAGACTTTTGCTGAGAAAATGGGTTGGTTGGAGAGGCCGGAGAGGGTAAGGGCAGCTCAAGTGGAAGAAAAGAGCCATTGGCCAGGGAAGCCATCTCCCTTCCAAAGTGTGATGGGCTGGGCAGGCAGTGGGCTGACCCAGGCTTGTGTAGATCACTATCGGAGATTGTTGCAGGCAGGAGCCGATCCGGGCCGGGTCTTATTTTTGGTGCGGAGTCAACGGCAAGCGGATGAGGTGCTGCGGCGCTTGCAGCAGTCCAGTTCGGGCTTGGTGGGGCCGTGGCGGATCGAAACGTTCTTGCAGCGGGTGGGACGCTCGTTGGCCGATCATTGGCCACAGGTGTGTGAGCGTGTCCCCCAGTTGCCACGCTCGTTGGAGCCGATCCCCTTGGCCAAAGATCTCACTCAATTTCTCTGCGAACGAGCCTGCGCTTTGTGCCCTCGGCATGGGGAAGCCTTTGCCGGGGTCGGGCTCAAGGAGTTCCAGATCTGGGATCAGATCAGCAGTGCTGCTTATATTGCGGGGGCTTCGGGTTTGCCGGCAGAGGTGGTGGGATCCCGGCTGGCCCGGGCTTGGCCCGAGGAGGCAGATCCGCGGCGGGCAGAGGCTTTGCAGGCAATGGGCTGCTGTGTGGGTCGGCTGTGGGAGGCAGCACTTCGGTTGGGATCCCTGGATTTTGGTCTGCAAATTCGGCTGTTTGGCGAACACATCCTGCCGCTGGCGGAGTTTTGGCAAGAGTGGGATCATCTGATCGTAGATCAGGCGGAAGACAGTTGCGGGGTGGCGCTGGAGTTTTACCGGCAGGGGCAAGCCCATTTGCAAAGCCAATTTTTCAGCTACACCCTCGGCGGCGGGGTCTCTTTGACCGGGATCCCAGAGGCAGTAGCTGACTTCTTGATGGCAAAAACGCAGGTTCGGTTTCTGGAGGGGAGCCATCGCGCTTCAGCAGGCATGATCCGCTTAGGGGTGCAGATTGCGCGGGTGTTGGATCCCCAGTTTTCTCATCCGCTGCCCGAGCCGCAGGGGGGAGGACTGCCGCTGGTGCAAACGCTGGAGGAAGAGACCTAGTTTGCGGCAGTGGAGGTGATGGTTGCTCAAATTCGCCGGCTTTTGGGGGCCGGGATCCCGGCCCATCGCATTGCTGTTTTGCTGCCCCGTATGGATGTGGGGGTGAGCCTGAGCTTGCAGGAGCAGTTGTCGGAAGTGCCGGTTTTGTCGATTGCCCCCTTCCCGGCGTTGATCCGCTATCCCTTGGTGCGGGCGGTGCTGACGGCAGCAGAATTGGCCCATCCCGAGTGGGGTGCTTTTCCCACTTTGCCGGCTTGGCGGCTGATGTTGAGCTGGGTGCTGGGGCTGGATCCCATCCGGGCAGCTCTGTTGGCCGAAGATACCTGGGATCCGGTGGGGCGTTCTCTGCGTCCCCGAACGGCAGTACGGCAGCCGGAGCGGGTGGGGTTTGCCAACCTGGAGCGCTACCAGCGACTGTTCGATTGGCTGCGCGGCTATCGTCCCGGCCCTTCATTGGCCGCTTTCTTCCAGCAGTTTTTTGCCGATCACTTAGCCCCGGCGATTGCTTCCCCTCAGGATCAAGAGCTGCTGCGCGTGTTGATGGAAGCGGCACGGCGGTTTCGCCAGGCCTTCCCCGCCGAAGGGGATCCCGCCTTTTTGGCCATGATCCGCTCGGGACAGACCCCCAGCAGCAGCCGCTTCGAGCCCGACTATTCCCGTTACTTGGTAGTTGCAACTCCGGGGGCCTACATCACTCGGGGTTTGGAGGCGGATTACCAATTTTGGTTTGATATCACCAACCCCAGCTGGTCCCGCTCCCTCTGGCATGTGCTCTACAACAGCCGTGTGCTGACGCCGGAATGGGACGGGGAGGTTTTCGATGCGGCGCGGGATTTACAGGCGCGTCAACAGATTTTGGCCCGCACGCTGCTGAACCTCTGTTGCCGCACTCAGAAGGGGCTGTGGCTGGTGCGCTCCAATTTTAATTATCGCGGCGAGGAGAACACCAGTATTCTGGACTACCTGATTTTGAAGGGGTTGAAGGCCATGGCAACCGCCGGCTAAGGGAGAGCCTATCCTGAAAGGGTGCTGGCAACTCAGGCCTCCAAGAAATCGGGGGATGCACTGCAGGAATGGTCAAAGGCAAGGGTTTTAGAAGAGCGGCGCAGCCGCCCCTCTTATTGTGGGGGTAGGAGTCGGCGGCAAAGTGTCTTAATCTTGTTTGAAACAACGATAAAGCAATACAGCAGAGCCTTTCCAAGAAATGGCTGGCCGGGATCCCTCTCAGGCAGGGGTAAGACTGATGACCTTGGGTGGCGCAGAGGGCCGGCGTCTCAAGCCGGCTGGAAACGGCTGTGGGCATTCCCTCTGTCTTCCAACACAGTCGAGTATCGAGTAGAGTGGGGGCGCCTGCTTTGATTTGGATTGGGTTTTGTGAATCCAGCTACCCCTCCTGCTGCGCCCTCGTCCCGCCGCTTTCCCCTTCGTCGCGTAGCAATGGTGGCCCTCACTGCCGGCTTCTTGGCGGGGTTAGGAGCGGGGGGCTATGCCTTACTGCAGCGGCTACGGCTGCAGATGCACCGGGATCTGATCTTCTATCGGTACACCGTCTTTTCTGAGTTTGGCTATGGAGGCTCGCCAGCGTTCGATCCCGGCCAAAGTGATCGCTGGTTTCCTCTTACCTATCCGGTGTTGGCCCGCTGGGGGGGATCCGCCGACCCGAGCCGCCGCAGCTACGCCTTCTACACCTTGCAAAGCCATGGCCTGCCCTACAGCCGTTGGTGGTTGGAGGATCGGCTGCGGCAAAATTCGGCTCAGTTTTTCGCCCCAGCAGCTTTGTTCGGGGGCTATGACTACTCAAGCGGGCAGGAGATTGCGCCTCAATACGAGCTGTTTGGGCTGGATCGGCCAGAGTCGGTGCAGCGCCTCACCGAGCTGGCCTTGGCCGGGATCCAAGCCGATAGCCCCGAGTGGAGTTTTAATCTCAACTGGCTCAACAGCTTGCTGACCCAAGAAGAATTTCCCTTGCGAGATCGGGTCTACAGAGCGCTGCTCCCCGCCTTGGAAAGCAGCTCTCCGCAGCGGGCAAAGAAACTCTTGAGCGCCTTGCCCTACGAGGAGGAAAGGATCCCCTCTTGGGCGCTGTCGCAGGTGCAGGCGGTGCGGCAGCGGGTTGCGGGGAATGTTTCTCCATACACTGATGTTTATGGGCGTGCCGGCCAAGTGTTGATCCTAGAACAGCCGACGGTGCAAACGGTGCGCCCTTTGTACGAAGATTTACCGCCCCCATCCCGACACTTTTTTCTGCTGCAGATAGCGGATCCAGAAACTCTCCCCCCTGCCGCTCAGGTGTTGCTGCGCAGCGTGGTGGGCGATGATGCTGACCCGCAGCGGTTTTTGGCGGCGGCTCTTCTCTACTTAAAAGGGGATCCCAGCGGGGAGCCGCTGCTGCAGAAGGCTCTCAACGAGGACTTTGCCTCTCTTCACGGCATCGACGACCACCTGGTTTTGCTGCAGTTGGCAGAAGCTTTTCCCAATTCCCGCTTTACGCAAGCTTGCCGGGAATACGCCCGCATTCGGGGGGGCAGCTATTTTGGCCATTCCCTCTACAACCCCGAGACCGGCGAACCGATCCCGCGGCCTTTCCCCCCGGCAGAGGAAGAGACCCTTTGGCGGACTTGGCTGACCGTCTACCCGAATCATCCCGGTGCCGACGATGCCCTCTTCTGGCTGACACGCACCTTGGAGTGGCAGGGCAAAAGGGAAGAAGCACTGGTCCTTTTGGCCAATTGGCTGGCGGATCCCTTCGGCGATGGAGACATGCGCTACGTCTTGCGCCGCCGCCTGCTTTTGCTCTTAGACAGCGGTGCAACCCCCAGCGAGTTGCAAGCTTTTCTCGACCGCCACGGCGAGCATCCTCTGGCCGCCGCCGTCCGCTATGCTCTGGCGGTTCGCTTCGCCCGCGAACACCGCTACGACCTAGCCCTGCAGCTGACGGAAAATCTGGCTTTGGATGCTGTGTTGGATCGCTACCCCTTGCTGGATGGCGGCTACTGGCTGGACGACTGGGATCCCGTGCCCGCCAGCCGCACCCCTCTGCAACCGAAAATCCAGGCCCAACGAGAACGCTGGCGCCAATTGAGCCGTTGGCAAGCCCAATCCACTCCCCAACAACGCTATCAACTGGCCGCCCACTGGGCCGCTGCCGACGGTTGGCGCAATGGGTACCTGTGGCTGTTTAACCAAACCCGTGCCGGTGGCCTGAGTGGGGATGCTGATGGAAGCGCGCCGCCGCAACCAGCTTCCTCCAGTTCTCTATCGGACTATCAGCGGGCCAATCACCATGCTGTAGCAGCAGAGTTACTCGGCTCTGTGCTGGCGGATCCCACCGCCCCTGCCCATCTTCAGGAAGAAAGCCTGTACCGGCAGGTGCTGATCCTCTACCGCCAGTACACCACCTACCCTCCCGAGGAAACGGCAGCCATCTATCCGCTGCCGGGCTTCCCCCCAGAAGTGACAGAAGATACCAGCTTGTTCGACACGTCACTGCCGGACTACGTGGATCCTGGCAGCCTCAGCTACAGCTACTTTCTGGAAGCCAAAGCCCTGCAGGATGGCTATGCCCGCCAGGCGATCTACGCCGGCAATGAGCTGCTGAACCGCTTCCCCCAGAGCCGCCATGCTGGGGATGTGCTCATGGCTCTGTACGGCCTGACGGGAGATGTCGCCTTCCTAGGACGGCTGCTGACGCAGTTTCCTGATAGCGAGCGCGCTCTGGAGGCAGCGCTTGAGCTGGGGCCCGTCAGCCACTGAGTCTTTAAGCGTACCGCAGCTTTGCAGCTTTATAGCCTCTTCACAGAGCCTTCATGAAAGGCAAATAGGGGTATTCTTGGACGAGAGCTGTCTTGCGAGATCCAGGGAGAAAGGCTTTATCTCCCCTTTGTCTCGGCGGATCTGGACTAGCTTGGGTTGAGTTTCCTTGGGCTGCCATGGGCTGATGGATCCTGCCACCTTTCTGGAGCACTATGGGTTTGAGCTGGAAGGTCAACCCAGCCAGGTTTGGGTGGAGCGCTGGAGCCAGTTGTTCCCGGATCTTTGGATCGAGGCAGCCTTGCTAGAAGCCCTCTACCAGGGGCGGTACAAGGCCGCCTCTGTGGAGCAGCTTCTCCGCCTTTGGCAGCGTCGCGGCTCTCCTCATCTTACCTTTCCCCCAGAAATCGGCCAGTTCCTTTGGCAGGAGCAGCAGGAGCGGATCCGCTCTTTGGCTGCGGCTGCCTTTGCCTGTTCTCCTCTGCCGCCGGTACCCCCCGCGGGATCCCTGTTTTCCAGAGAACCGGCCATATCTCTAAACTTGTTGTTGGAGCAGTTGCAGGAGCTTCCCCCCAAGCTGCGCCGCCTGCTCGCCCAGTCCCCTCCTCCCCAACTCGCCCGTGCTGGTGGGGCAGAGTCCTCAGGGATCCTAGAGCTCCAGCAGACGGTCGTTGACCCGCCAACTCCTGCCGAGCCCCCTCAGGGACAGTCTTGATGGGCTTGCCACTCTCTTTCCTCAGGGATCCTGTCCATGACCTTTCCCCTCGATTGCGACAGCGGTGCGGAGCACATTTTTGCCGCCTTGCCCTGTGGGGTGATCACCGTCAGCGACACGCGCACCCCTGAAACCGATCACAGCGGCCAGTTTATCTGCACAGCCCTCCAGGAGTCCGGCCACCGGGTGGAGAGATATTGCATTCTCCGAGATGAACCGCAGCTCATTCGAGAGCAGGTTCAGGATTGGGCCGGATCCCTGCCGGTGATCTTGTTGAATGGTGGCACAGGCATCGCCCCCCGCGACACCACTTACGACGCCATCGAGGCTCTCCTGGAAAAGACCTTGCCCGGCTTTGGGGAGATCTTCCGCCAGCTCAGCTATGCCCAGATTGGCAGTCGGGCCATCGCCTCTCGGGCCATCGCCGGGATCCACGGAAAGTGCTTGATCTTTTCCATGCCTGGCTCCCCAGCAGCCGTGCAACTGGCTATGCGCAGCCTGATCCTGCCGGAGCTACCCCACCTGGTTAAGCAACTGCACCAGGGCAAGCATTGAGGCAGCAGGCCGTCTTAGGTCGTGTTGATCTTATGTTAGGATAGAGGGAATAATTTATAGAGGAAAGAGGATGAAGTTGGTTTTTTTAGATGAAAACAAATGGCAGAAGATATTGGCTTTTTTACAGACAGAAGAGAGAGTTAACATTGGGAAAGAAGCAAACTGCAAACAGTTTATTGAAGCAGTTCTTTGGATAGCCCGTTCCGGTGCTCCTTGGCGCTACCTCCCAGAAGGATATGGCAAATGGTACACCATCTATCAAAGATTCCACCGGTGGAGTCGTTTTGGAGTGTGGGAACGGATGTTCAAGTATTTTATTGACGACCCTGATTTAGAGCATCTCATTATTGATTCAACCATGGTTCGAGCGCACTCCTGTGCTGCCGGAAAAAAGGGGAGCAAGCTTTGGGGAGAAGCCGAGGCGGATACAGCACCAAGATTCATGTGAGTGTAGATGGGTTGGGAAATCCGCTGGAATTGAGAATAACTGGCGGGGAAAAGAGCGATATTACTCAAGGGGAAGAATTGATAGAGGGCTGGCAGAGAAAGGATACCAAAGTAATTGGGGATAAAGGATATGATGCGGATAAGTTGATTGAGAAGATAGGGGAAGCTCAAGCGGTTATTCCGCCTAAAAGGAATAGAAAGACGCAGCGGCATTATGACAAGCATCTGTATAAAGAGAGGCATTTAATCGAATGCTTTTTTCATAAGTTAAAGCAGTACCGGCATCTATTTTCTCGTTTTGACAAATTGGCCAGGAACTTCTTGAGTTTTCTCTATCTCGTCAGTGCTCTCTTTTGGCTCAAATGAAAGATCAACACAACCTAGTGATCCCCTCTTAGGCCAAGAGGGCAGTCGCCTTGGCAAGAGCCTCCTCCCGCAGCAGAGCGGCTTTATCGGTGCGCTCCCAGGGCAGATCCAGGTGAGTTTGCCCGAAGTGACCATAGACCGCTACATTTTGGTAGAAGCGTCCCCCCCGTTGGCGGGGCAGCTCCCGCAGTTGGAACTGGGCCAAAATGGCTGCCGGCCTCAGATCGAAGTGGCGCTGCACCAGCCGCAACAGCTCTTCGTCGGGGATGCGCCCTGTGCCAAAGGTTTCCACCAAAATGTTGATGGGGCGGGCTACCCCAATGGCGTAGCTCACCTGCACTTCACATTTTTGCGCCAAGCCAGCTGCCACGATGTTCTTGGCCACGTAACGAGCCGCATAGGCAGCGCTGCGATCCACCTTGGTGGGATCCTTGCCGGAGAAGGCCCCACCCCCATGGCGAGAATAGCCGCCGTAGGTATCGACGATGATCTTGCGTCCGGTCAGGCCCGCATCTCCCTGAGGGCCGCCGATGACAAACTTGCCGGTGGGATTGGTGAGGAAGCGGGTGTGGCTATCCGGCTTGATGGGCAGCTCGGCAAACACCGGCGTGACCACTGCCTCCCAGAGATCGGCGCGGATCCGCTCTTGCACCGCCGCCTCTTCCGTAATGGCGCCAATCGTGGGTGTGTGCTGGGTGGAGATGAGCAGGGTGTGAATGCCCACCGGGCGACCTTCCTCATAGGCCACAGTCACCTGCGTTTTGCCATCCGGGCGCAGATAGGGCAGGGTGCCGTTTTTGCGAACCGTGGCCAACTGGCGGCTGAGGCGGTGGGCCAAGCTAATGGGCAAGGGCATCAACTCGGGAGTTTCATCGCAGGCAAAGCCAAACATCAACCCCTGATCCCCGGCCCCGACCAAGTCGAATTGATCTTCCTGGGAGCCGCGACTTTCCAGGGCCATGTTCACCCCTTGGGCAATATCGGGAGATTGCTCATCGAAAGCCACCAACACCGCGCAGCTTTCTGCACAAAACCCATTCTTGGCATCGGTATAGCCAATTTCGGCCACCTTGTCCCGCACCAGACGGGTGAAGTTGACCTGCGCTTGTGAGGTAATCTCCCCGGTCAACAGAACCAGGCCCGTATTGACCACCACCTCGGCGGCCACCCGACTGAGGGGATCCGCCGTCAAGAGGGCATCCACGATGGCATCGGAGATCTGATCGCAGATTTTGTCGGGGTGCCCCTCCGTCACCGACTCCGAGGAAAACAAAAACGACTTGGACAACGAACCTTCTCCTTAAAAGCTAGAACTGAGAACCTGAACAAAAAACAAGGCTCACCCGCTCGTTCATTATCCGTCGGAGAAAGAGCCAACCAGGGATCCCCAGGTGCTCCGCACCAGCCCCAACTCAGCCAGAGGAAAGGCCCAGCAACCAGCAAGCGTTCTGCACCGCTGACGCACCAGCACTGCCGCGAAGGCCTTGCCCCGCTGCCGCGACCAGAGCTATGGGAGCTGCTAAAGGATAAAGTTGCCAGAAAAGTCCCCCGCCAAAGAGGGCTATCCTCTAGAGAAAACTTTATTGCCTTTATCTTTCGGTTACTGACTAACCGCAGGAATTGGCACCGTAGCGGAGGCTTCCGCCGGGTTGCCGCAGCTTCATTGGGCCTGGTCCCTCAGTCTGCTCTGGATAAAGAACGGAACTTGTCCCTATAGTACCCCCAACCTCCGCCCATTTGTCAAAAAAATAAGCTGTGGGCGGCTTCAGCCAAACAGACCCTGCCACCAGTCTGTCCCCTGAGCGGCTTTGAGAAAGAATGCGCCGGCCAAGCCCAGGGGGGAGAGAACGCCGAGAAAGCCAACTGTCCCCAATCCCCAAGCCAAGCGGTGCAGATGCTTTTTGTCGGCAGGATTTGGCGTCGTTTCGGCTGAGATGGCCAACAGGGATCCCAAGGCTGCCAATAGGGATCCCCCCAGACCTGCAAAGTAGCTGGGCGCTAGCCACGGTTGCAACTCGGCGGCAGATACGACTTGGATGCGGGGCAAGACTTGAAAACACCCTATTGCCAGCACTGCCCAGATGAAGCAGTACATTAGCAGGCTATCTCGGAAAGCGGCAGCCGGTTCTCTCATGATCCCAGCCAATGCAACCAGATGAGGGATTAGGATGGGGGCGGTCTGCTGTGGGGGAACTTGAGTTTGCCCTAACAGTCGCGTCAGCGGTGCAGTTCCCCTGCCGTAGGCACAGCACCTTCCCCTCAGCTTGTGTGGCGAATCTCAATTTTTATGATTATGGCCCAACCCGCCCTGTCTGGCTGGCCTGCACCGGCTTCCGGATCCCAACCCCTCTCGACAACAGAACTTGAGGACGCTTGCGATAGCGGTGCGGAGTCTTCACCGGGCGCAGAGGCCGACCCAAACTGGCGGCATCGCCAAAGAATGCAAAAACGCCAGCAGATCCAGCGGCAGCGTCTGTCGGGCATGCGAGATGACAAGGGCTTGATCATCGTACACACCGGGCAGGGCAAGGGAAAGACCACGGCTGCCTTTGGCATGATCTTCCGCGCCCTCGGCCAGGGATTGTCGGTGGGGGTGGTGCAATTTATCAAGGGGGCCTGGGATCCGGGGGAAGCCAAGCTGTTGCGAAAGTTGGCCGAGCATCCAGAGCTGGGCCTGGGGAAAATAGCTTTTTACGCCATGGGAGAGGGCTTTACCTGGGAAACCCAAGACCGGGAGCGAGACATCGCCCATGCACAGGCGGCCTGGGAAAAGGGGCGGGAGCTGTTCACCAGCGGGGAGTTTCAGTTGGTGCTTCTGGATGAGATCAATGTCGCCCTCAAGTTGGGATATCTCTCGCCGGACAGGGTGTTGGCCGGGCTAGCGGAGAAACCGGAGCGGGTTCACCTGATCTTGACGGGGCGGGGCGCGCCGGCAGCGTTGATCGACCGAGCCGATCTGGTGACGGAGATGACTTTGGTCAAGCATCCCTTCCGTGACCAGGGGATCAAGGCGCAAATCGGCATCGAGTTCTAACCCTTGGGCAGGAAAGATGGCCATTCTGCTGGCGGCGGCAGCAAGCGGCAGCGGCAAAACCACCATCACTCTGGCTCTGTTGGCCGCTCTGAGGCGACGGGGCCTGCGCATCCAACCTTTCAAGGTGGGGCCGGATTACATTGATCCTCTGTTTCACA
Source organism: Synechococcus sp. JA-2-3B'a(2-13) (assembly GCF_000013225.1). Taxonomy (NCBI): domain Bacteria; kingdom Bacillati; phylum Cyanobacteriota; class Cyanophyceae; order Synechococcales; family Synechococcaceae; genus Synechococcus; species Synechococcus sp. JA-2-3B'a(2-13). The sequence goes on along the minus strand of NC_007776.1, from coordinate 2,688,995 downwards.
CGGCGGTGAGCGGGATCCCCTGTCGCAATTTGGATCCCTTCTTGACCGACGAGGACTTTGTGCAGCGCTGCTTTCGCCACCATTGCCAGGGCAAGGATGGAGCCATTGTAGAGGGGGTAATGGGCCTCTTCGATGGACGAGCGCCGGGATCCCTGCCCCTCCCCGAGGGCGGAACGGAGCCTTTTTTTGCCAGCAGCGCCCATGTGGCCCGCCTGCTCGGGATCCCTGTGGTGCTGGTGATCGATGGCAGTGGCATGGGAACGACGGTGGCCGCTTTGCTCTACGGCTTGAGCCGCTGGGATCCCCGCCTCTCCATTGCCGGGGTGATCTTCAACCGGGTGGCCTCGGAGCGGCATGGACAAATCTTGCAGCAGGCAGCGGCTGCAGCGGGGATCCTAGTCTTGGGCCAGTTTCCCCGGCGGGAGGATTTGCGGTTGCCCAGCCGACACCTGGGGTTGGTGCCTGTCTCAGAACTGGATCACTTCCCCCACTGGCAAGCTGCCTGGGCCGAGCTGGCCGAGCAACACGTCAATTGGGATAGCCTATTGCCCCTCATTCGGAGGCTTCCTCCAGCGGTAGGAGAGCTGTGGCCAGGGATCCCCCCTCTCACCGAAAGGACTCCGCCCCGCCGCTGCGAACAGGTACGGGTGGCGGTGGCCCAAGACCACGCCTTTAACTTCTACTACGCCGACAACTTGGATCTGTTGCGGGCCTGTGGAGCCGAGCTGCTGGAGTATTCCCCCCTCCAGGTGGGGCTATGGCCACCGGAGCCCTGCGACGGCGTGCTGCTGGGGGGAGGGTTCCCGGAATTGTTTGCAGCACCTCTATCTGAGAGAATTAACCAACAACCTCCCCCGCCCACCCACCCACCCCTCTATGCCGAGTGTGGCGGACTGATGGTGCTGGGCCAATCCCTCACCGATTTTCAGGGAAAGACCTACCCGATGGCCGGGCTATTACCCATCCAGGTAGACATGGCCGACCGGCTGTGTTTGGGCTACCGCGAAGCTGCGGTTTTGCGCCCAACCCTGCTGGCCCCAGCCGGGGATCGCCTGCGCGGGCATGAATTTCACCGCTCCCGCAGCACCCCCATCTCCCCCAGCCCAATCTACAGCTGGGGATCCCCCGCCCAGCTTCAACAGGAAGGATGGGCCACCGAGCGCCTTCACGCTTCGTACCTGCATCTGCACTGGGGATCCCGTCCCGACCTGGCCATGCGGCTGCTGCGAAGTTTCATAAGGATTACTCGGGGCCTGCCCATCCCCTCTTAGAACACCGTGCCATCGCTGAGCAGTTGGATGGGAGGAGAAGCATCTGGCCTGAGCTGGGCCGCGATTTGCCGTCCTGCCGTCCAGGTTCCCCCTTGCAGTATTTTCACCAGGGGCAACTCCTGGGCAGAGCAGCCAAGCCTTTCCCGGATTAAGGAGGCAACTTGATCCAGCAAAATCACCGTCAGGGCTCGCCACTCCACAATCACCGTCGAATCTGGGGGATGCGGTTGCTGCCCAATCTCCGGCTGCTTGAGCTGGATCACCCCCAAATCCACAAACAGCCCCCCGTTGCGATACTCCGCCAAACCCGTCAGCTCATCCAAACCCCCGATTGGGATCCCCTCCTGCTGCAACGGCTCCAGCAGGGAATAGGTCATCCACTGGGACAACTTGTGAAAAGGCACCCAATGGCTCCCCGGCTCTGTTTGGGGCAGGTGGGGATAGGGCCAGACATCCCCCAGAGGGATCCCGGCCAGCGAGACTCGCCCAGGCCAAATGGAGCTAAACCCCCTCTGAACTGCCTGGAAGACCTGTGCTGCTTTGATCCCACGGCTGGGATCCTCAGGCTGGATGGCGTCCCACAACCGGCCTGGACGAGGAAGATTGTGACCGGATCCAAAGTAATGGGGTTGAGCCCGCAAAGTTTGTGCCAACCTTTGCAGCAGTTGCCAGCGCCCCTCCAGTCCCAGTAAAGGATTTTCCGGCCCCACCTGGAAAGCTGCTGCCAAATCCGCCAAGGTGATCCGCTCCAGGCCCGCCGCATCCACCTGCAGAGGCTGCTGGGGATCGCTGGAAAACCCACCTTGCCAGAACCAGTCGAAACTGGCCAAGGCCAAACCTTCGGAACGACCCACCGCCGTCTGACTTTCTGGATCCCGGTACTTCCAGGCAGAGCCTGCGCCTGCGTCCAGCAACACGCTGACGATGGCCAGATCCCACTTGCATCGCAGCCGCTCCAGCGGATCCATGTCTTTAAGTCGATTTTCCAAACGGGCTAGGCGCTCCCCGGATCCCACTTGAAAATGTTGCCAGCGGCTGTGGAAGGGAATTTCCCCGGTGGGATAGTGGGCCCGCATTGTGGTGATCACATAGTCGGCTACGGATCCCATCCGATTCAGGTCGAGGCGAAAATGCTCTGATTCACCGGCCAAAACCCTTTCCAATAGCAACCGACAGCGATCCCGAACGGCTTGGGGACTCTGCAAATAAGCCACTCGTTTTTCCAGATCAACAGGTGTCAGCATCAAGCCGTTCCTTCTCAATTGTCCATGCCGAGAATTTTCTCAGCATAATCGGGCGGGAACCCACCTTGATCTGCATTCGTCTGCAAGCCTTGGCCCACTTGACACTCCCGCCGGTCTCTTGTCAAAAGACCGCGTCTTACTTCGCGATCGGTGAGACCCTTGCAAGAGAAAGCTTTGAGGCAACTGTCCTGCTGACACGAGCAGCCCTGAGCCATTTTGAGAAAAGACTGGGCCAAGCACTGGGTGAGGATCCCGATAGATAAGAGCATTGACTCGAGGTAAATTTTGATGTCCCTGTTAAGAGAAGTGTTGAATACTACATTTCACTGAAGTAGACTTCGCCTACTCTGTGGCCTTAACCACTTCCTTGAGGGGTTGTCGATTGTTATGATAGATGTAAACCTAGCCCTAAGCATAAATTACTAGTTAGGTCATTTGCAGCTAGGCGGAGCCCCAAAAGTGCCAATCCATCAGGGAGGAGTGTGATGTTCACACGGTTGGCGGAACAATACCGCAGCTATGTTCAAGATCTGGTGATGAGTTTGCAGGCTCTGGCCATCGTTTTGGAGAAGCGGGGCTACCCAGCCTCTTGCTACACCTGTGGTACGTCTTTCGAGAGTGCCTCGTTTATGGTCAGTTTACGAGAGGGGCACCTAATCCGCTTTTTGGTTTCCGAATGCTCCATTAGCTGGACAGAAATGCGGGATGACCGGGAGCTTATGAAATTGGAAGGGGCAGAGGCGATTCGCCAACTGCAGGAGCTGGCAGAGCTTATCAAAGATGAGCTGTTGGTCGCCGCCACGCCGGCTGAAGCTCTGGTGGCCAGCACCTGATCCTGGCAGGCCCTAGGTCTGCTCAAACCCAAGCCGTAGCCGATTGGACAACTAAGCCTAACCTTCTAGGCCGCTGCTTTGGAGATTTTTCCCCTGTTGAGGAGTAAGGGTGGAATAGGGATCCCCCTCGACGGAGTGGCAGTTGGCTGGCTGCCCATGCCGCTTGTATGGGGATCCCAGATAACCCGCTCTCCCAGCTTGTATCTGGAGTGGTTTGTGGCGGCAAAGCCTCTCTGAGTAAAGTCTGAGTAAGGTGTCACCGCTGCCAGGGATCCCCTGTTGACGGCTTCATCTTATAACTCTGACCCAATACCCCCAAGGGGATTCGAACCCCTGTCGCATCCGTGAAAGGGATGTGTCCTAGGCCTCTAGACGATGGGGGCGCTCTCCGACAAGGTGATCCTAATCCTAAAGAAGGATAAGTAAGCTTGTCAACCTTTTAATCTGCATCCCCAGACCCACGCCCTGCCAAGTTCAGAATCAAGATCCCCAGCAAAGCCAGGCTCAGCAGGCTGGCAATCACAATCGGTTCATCTGGGATCACGTCCATCTTGGCTTCACCTCACCACATCACAAAGAGCCACACCTCAGACCCGTTCCACATCCCAGAAGAAGAGGGATCCCGCTATAACCACCCCGTCTCTTTGCTGTTCTAGCCGGCTCACACCCCATCGAGCCCCGTACGGAGGCGGGCCGGTGAGTCGTCCTGAGCAAAGCATCCGTCCAGTGGCTTAGACTACACTAGTAAGGACTGACCCATCGTTTGGACTGGCATGATTCCCACCGTTATTGAGCAATCTGCGCGAGGCGAGCGCGCCTTTGACATTTATTCGCGTCTCTTGCGGGATCGGATCATTTTCTTGGGCACCCAGGTGGACGACGACATTGCCAACCTGATTGTGGCCCAGATGCTCTACTTGGAATCGGAAGACCCTGAAAAAGACATCTACCTCTACATCAACTCCCCCGGCGGCTCTGTCTATGCCGGCATGGCCATTTACGACACCATGCAGCACATTCAGCCGGATGTCTCCACCATCTGCATTGGTTTGGCTGCCAGCATGGGAGCCTTTCTGCTGGCAGGGGGCACCAAAGGCAAGCGCATTGCCCTTCCCCACGCCCGCATCATGATCCACCAACCCCTTGGTGGAGCTCAGGGGCCAGCTACCGATATTGAAATTCAGGCCAAAGAGATCCTCTTCATCAAAAACAGCCTCAATAGCTTGCTGGCCTACCACACCGGTCAACCTCTAGAGCGCATCGAACGAGATACCGACCGCGACAACTTCATGACCCCAGAACAAGCCAAAGAGTACGGCCTTATCGACCAGGTGATCAGCAAGAGACCCCAGCCAACCCTGGCAGCCGTTTCTTGACCCTCCAGATCCTGTGGGTGGACTTGCTCCGCTCCCTCAAAGAAGGGAGCTTTTGGTTTTGGCCGGGGATCCCACCCGAAGGATATTAAGAAAGCCAAAGAAATCTGTATTCTCGGCAGGCAGCAACGGGACTCACTTTAACCAAACTAATCAAACTCATAAAGAAAGTAATGTTCAGCCCACTATTGCGGATGATAGCTTAGGATTAAACCAATATAGAGTTGTGTTTGCCGAGATTCTAGCTTAGGCACTGTATAAAAATCTTTCTACTGGATTTGCAAGTCCAGGGAGTCCAAGCTAGCAATTGAAGGCACTCGAAAAGAAGGGTTTGGGGCTTCCATCCCCTGGGATGAAGAGTGTCTTAAGGCCCAACTTTGGCCTCGCGGTTGTGGGGCGAGTTCGTTCACGAAAACTCGGTGGTCTTGAGTTTTGGCCCTGGGTTTTTTCCTCTTGGTTGCATCCGTGAATGGCATTTTCTGGTTCTGTGATTCGTTCAGAGGGAGATCAACGTGGCCTATTCAGCAACCCAATCCAAAAGCGGCTATCAAGCCGGTGTGAAGGATTACCGACTCACCTATTACACTCCCGACTACACGCCTAAGGATACCGATGTCTTGGCCTGTTTCCGGGTTACTCCTCAGCCGGGTGTTCCTCCCGAAGAGGCGGGGGCAGCCGTGGCGGCTGAGTCTTCGACGGGCACCTGGACAACGGTATGGACCGATTTGCTTACCGACTTGGATCGGTACAAAGGCCGCTGCTATGACATCGAGCCGGTTCCCGGCGAAGACAACCAGTACTTCTGCTTCGTCGCCTATCCGCTGGATCTGTTCGAGGAAGGCTCGGTGACCAACATGCTCACCTCGATTGTGGGCAACGTTTTTGGCTTTAAGGCCCTAAAGGCGCTGCGGCTGGAAGATGTACGAATTCCGGTGGCCTACCTGAAAACCTTCCAGGGCCCTCCCCACGGCATTCAGGTGGAGCGGGATAAGTTGAATAAGTATGGCCGTCCGCTGCTGGGCTGCACCATCAAACCCAAGCTGGGCCTTTCTGCCAAAAATTACGGGCGGGCCGTGTATGAAGCTCTGCGGGGCGGCCTGGACTTCACCAAAGATGACGAAAACATTAACTCCCAGCCCTTCCAGCGCTGGCGGGATCGCTACTTGTTCGTGATGGAGGCTGTCCACAAGGCCCAAGCGGAAACCGGCGAGATCAAGGGCCACTATTTGAACGTGACGGCGCCCACCTGCGAAGAGATGTTCAAGCGGGCCGAGTTTGCCAAGGAGTTGGGCGCCCCTATCATCATGCACGACTACTTGACAGCCGGCTTTACTGCCAACACCAGCTTGGCCAAGTGGTGCCGGGATAACGGCATTCTGCTGCACATTCACCGGGCCATGCACGCGGTGATCGACCGGCAGAAAAACCATGGCATCCACTTCCGGGTGTTGGCCAAGTGTTTGCGCATGTCCGGTGGCGACCACCTGCACTCTGGGACGGTGGTGGGCAAGTTGGAAGGCGACCGCGCCATCACGATGGGCTTTGTGGATCTCATGCGGGAAAACTACGTAGAGGCCGATCGCTCCCGCGGCATTTTCTTCACCCAAGATTGGGCTTCCATGCCAGGGGTGATGCCAGTGGCTTCCGGTGGGATCCACGTTTGGCACATGCCGGCGCTGGTGGAGATCTTCGGCGACGACTCGGTGCTGCAGTTTGGCGGCGGAACCTTGGGACACCCCTGGGGCAACGCGCCGGGCGCAACCGCCAACCGGGTGGCCTTGGAAGCGTGTATCCAAGCTCGTAACGAAGGTCGAGATCTGGCCCGCGAAGGCAACGACATTATCCGGGAAGCAGCCAAGTGGTCGCCAGAGCTGGCGGCTGCCTGCGAGCTGTGGAAGGAAATCAAGTTCGAGTTCAAGGCCGTCGACACCCTCTAGAGATCTGCTGGGGGCAGGGGATCCCCACGGTTCTCTTGCCCTACTGGCTCCCTCCCTGGATCGGCAATGGATCTGAAACAGATCGCCAAAGACACCGCCAAGACCTTGATCAGCTACCTGACTTATCAGGCGATGCGCACGGTGCTGGCTCAACTGAGCGAAACAGATCCCCCCAGGGCTCTTTGGCTACAGCAGTTCTCCGCTCGGCAAAACCTTCAGGATGGGGAAGCCTACCTGCGGGCTTTGCTGGCTGAGCGTCCTGAGTTGGCCTATCGCATCATGACCGTTCGTGAACACATTGCTGCGGAGGTGGTCGATTACCTGCCGGAAATGGCCAAAGCCGGCATCCAGCAAGCCAACATGGAGCACCGCCGCAATCATCTAGAACGGATCACCTCAGCAACAGGATCCCTACCCGTTACCCACCCGGAAGCGGGATCCCCCCCACAAAACCCTAGGCTCGAAACGGAGTGACACCGATCATGCAAACCTTACCAAAAGAGCGCCGCTACGAAACCCTCTCCTATCTGCCGCCGCTGACGGATCTGCAGATCATCAAGCAGGTGCAGTACATCTTGGATCAGGGCTACATCCCGGCCATAGAGTTCAACGAATCGTCTGAACCAACGGTTCGCTATTGGACGCTGTGGAAGCTGCCCCTGTTCAGCGCCACTTCTCCCCAGGAGGTGCTCAGCGAAGTGCAGGCTTGCCGCAGCGCCTACCCCAACTGTTTCATTCGCGTGGTGGGGTTCGACAACATTAAGCAGTGCCAGGTGCTCAGCTTCCTGGTCTACAAGCCCAGCGGCCTGCGCTGAGAGAGGTTCAGAGTTTTGACCAGCTTGGGGGAGAGAGCTTCTGGAGCGTCTCTCTCCTTTTTCTTATGCGAGGGGATCCAACGGGAGCCTTCCCGATTGCAGGGCAACAGTTTGTCCCGTGTTGGCGTTAGCGGCGCAGTTGCTCTGGGCCAGAGTTGGGCAACTGTCCCGAAGCAACCCTGTTCTCAGGATCCGATCCCCAAAAGCGCTCCCAACCCCACGGCCAGGAGAGCGGCCAAGGTTGTTTGAATGCCGTTCACCACTTCATTGCTCATCCAGGCCAAACGGGGTTGTAACACCACTCCCATCCAGCTTTCCGCCAGGGTGGCCAGGATCCCGGCCAGCCAGCAGATGACCAACCAGAATGGGCTGCCCCCTACCCATTCCCCGCCAATCCCCCAGGCCAACCCGGCCATCCCTGCCGCTGCCGCCACTCCCGCCAGGGATCCCTCTAGGCTCACGGCTCCTTCTGTGCCCGCCGGCACGGACTGGAAGGTGGTGATCAAAAAGGTCTTGCGGCCATAGGCTTTCCCCACCTCGCTGCTGACGGTATCGGCCAATTTCGCTGCAAAGCTGGCGCTGTATCCCAACCACCACAGGGGATGCGGGAAGAAAGCGTATCCTAGCGCACATACTGCCCCGGTTAAAGCGGATCCCCAGACGTTCTCCGGCCCTCGTGCCCCCTCTCGCTTTTCGGCGATCCCCTGCGCCTGCTTGCGCCGGATCCCCAGTTTGGTTACGGCTGTTCCCACTAAAAAATAGGCAGCTACCACCGCGTAGCCCCGCCCCCCCAGCCCCCCCCACACCAGCAGGCCCAGCAGGCCCGCGTGGATGACCCCTGCTCGCGTCAAAGCCTTCTGAGGGCTCAGCAGACCCAGCACCACCAGAGCCAGGTTGAGCCAGAGTGCCACCCCCCACTGACTCAGAAGCCACGCTTGCCACATATACCCTTAAACTTTAGCCACAGCAATTTGGCCAGATAATTCTCAGCACAAGCACCAATATAGCAATCCGTGTTAAATCGCAAAAAAATCTTTTATCGACTAAATGCCTCTCCCTGTAAACGTGCCGGTCAAATCTCCCACCACCCTCCTATTCCTCTTAGAAGGAATCAGCACCCGGCCTTCCCTTGTCTATCCTCTCCCTGAATTCCTGAGAATCTTATCCCCTATCACCTTCGTATGCTCTTCTTGCCAACTCTCTGGTAATGCCTCTGCTTGGGTAATATCCTGCTTTGCCCTGCTGTGATTCTAAACACTAACGGCTTCCCCAAACCATCCACACTCACATGGATCTGAGTGCTGTATCCACCTCGACTCCTCCCCAAAGCTTGCTCCCCTTTTTTTGCGGCTGCCCAGGGGTGAGCACGAACGACAGTTGAGTCAAGGATAAGATGCTCTAAGTCAGGGTCTTTCCCAAACTCCCAAGCAACTCCAGCGATGGAATCTCTGGTGTATCATTTTCCATATCTTTTTGGGAGGTAGCGCCACGGGGATCCAGAGCGAGCTATTACAGCAGGCCTTGGATAAACTGTTTGCATCCTGCCTCTTTGCCGATGTGGATCTGGATTCTGTTTTCAGGAAAGCTATAATTTTTTGCTATTTTATTTGCTGTGATCTGCAGCAAGATAACTCATCAGACCTTACCCAAAAACTGTCCTTATCATAACTAAATGCAAAAAACCTAACGACTACACCTTTCGCCGTTCAACTGGGATCTTCAGCCAACGGCTTAGTTCCGAGGCCAACCACTCCAGCTCTGGCTCCTGCAAAGGGATCCCCGCTCCCAACTCGTATTTGCGGTTGCCCGCCCAGATGTTCAACTGTGGGCTTTGGCATGGGATCAGCTCTAGCCGGTCAATATCCCATCGCCGACTGGGGGGAACTCTGCGAAAGCGCAGGCCAAACACCTCGTAAACCAGGCGAATGTATTTTGTGTCGATCCGTAGGTGGACTTTGCCGAATAGACCGTAGAGGATCACGCCCACCATCACCAACCCCACCGTCCAGAAGGGCAGCATGAATAGGCCAAACACCAGATTGCCCGGAAAAGGCACAAGCCCAACCAACATGATCGCGGAAAAGGTGATGGAGGAGACGATAGACAGCAACAACAAAACATCGGTTTGCCGGGCCGGGATCACCACCTGAAAGGTCTGTTCGGACTTGTGCAGTTGAATCCGGCTGCCTGCTGGCTGTCGAGTAGGGACTGCTGCTGCGTCTGAGGGAATCAAGGCGGGACGACGATCCAAATGCTCCAGCGCCTCCAGGGCCTGCCGGGCGGAAGCAGGACGATCCGCCACCACAGGTTCCGTCATCCACCGCAGCCAGTCGCGAAAGGGCGAGCTCAGGTGCACCGCTTGCTCGAACACAATCCGGGCTCCCTCCTGGGGCAGATCCGCCGGGTGTTGGCCGGTGAGCAGGTGAATCAGGGTGGCACCCAGGCTGTAGAGGTCGGAAGCGGGCACGGTTCTGCCGCCAAATTGCTCCAGGGGCATGTAGCCGTAGCTCCCCACCACGGTGTAGGATCCCTGCTCCCGTGGAGCAGCCGCCTGAACCGAGCCAAAGTCCACCAGATACACCTGCTGGTCGGATCCCAAGAGAATGTTGCTGGGCTTGAGATCCCGGTGAATGACGGGGGGATGGAGTTCGTGCAGGTAGACGAGAATGCGCAGCAGCTTTTGCGCCAGATCCCGCACCTCCGGCTCGGCAAAGCGCCGCCCTTGCTCCATCCACTCTTGCAAAGAGGGGGCGTCGATGTAGGTTTGCACCAGGGCTAGGCCCCGTCCTCCCTCAAAGCTAACCTCGAAGTGGTCGCGGTATTCAGGAATGGCTGGATGGGAGAGGGTCTGCAGGATCTGGGCTTCCCGCTCGAACAGCTTCAGGTCGGCCCAATCAAAGTCTGGCCCAAAGAGCAGCAGCTTGATCACCACCTGTTCCGAGGTGAGCAAATCCTGGGCCAGATAGGTGTGTCTGCCGTTGCGCTTGCTCAATCGCCGCTCTGGCCGATAGCGACTGTGCCAAATTGGGCCCTCTGGAGCCATACCCCCTCCTCAGGTCTGCCCCTGCTGGTTGCTTCAGCTTTAGCTTATCTTTGTCCCTTTCGGATCTTTGTCCCTTTCGGATCCCTGCCGCCGCGCCCCTCAAAAACCGACTAGAGTGAGTGAAGAGATGTGAAGTAAGCTCTCAGGTTGTATGGCCTCGAACCTGAAGATTCAAAAAATCCTCTATGTGCGGCTGCCCTGCAACCCCATTTTTCCCATTGGGGTGGTTTATTTGGCCGATCATGTCCACAAGCTGTTCCCCCAAGTTGAGCAGCGCATCTTCGATATGGGCACCTTCCCGCCCTTGGATTTTCGCCGCCGCATGCTGGAGCAAATTGATCAGTTTCAGCCGGATTTGCTGGTTTTCTCTTGGCGAGATATTCAAGTCTATGCGCCGGTGAACGGGCGGGCCGGCAACCTGTTGCAACACTCTTTTGAGTTTTTCTACGCCCGCAACCCCCTGAAAAAATTGCGGGGATCCCTGAATAGCCTCAGGCTGGTGCTGGCCTACTATGGCGAGATTTGGCGCAACACCCGGCTGGTCTGGCAGGGGATCCGCAGAGCCAGGCGCTACAAACCTCACGCTGAAGCGGTGTTGGGGGGTGGGGCAGTCAGCGTCTTCTACGAACAATTGGGCCGCTATCTGCCCAAAGGCACCATCATCTCGGTAGGGGAGGGGGAAACCCTGCTGGAAAAAGTGATCCAAGGGCAAAGCCTTGCTGCAGAGCGTTGCTATCGGGCCAAGCTGGAGCAGCCTCGCCCAGGTTTGATCCACGAGCCGCCTCAACCTCTGCAAAAAACCGCCTGTGATTACACCTACATCACCGCCATTTGGCCGGAAATTGACTACTACTTAGAAGGGGGCGACTTTTACATTGGGGTACAAACCAAGCGCGGCTGCCCCCACAACTGCTGCTACTGCATCTACACCGTCATCGAAGGCAAGCAGGTGCGCCTCAACCCTGTGGATGAGGTGATCCGAGAAATGATGCAGTTGTACGAGCGAGGAGTGCGAAACTTTTGGTTTACTGACGCCCAGTTTATCCCTGCCCACCGCTACATTGAGGATGCGGAGGAATTGCTGCAGAAAATCCTTGATGCCGGCATGACCGATATTCGTTGGGCTGCCTATATTCGGGCCGACAACCTCACCCCAAAGCTGGCCGAGCTCATGGTGAAAACTGGCATGAGCTACTTCGAGATCGGCATCACCAGCGGATCCCAGGAACTGGTGCGCAAAATGCGCATGGGCTATAACCTGCGCACGGTACTGGAGAGTTGCCGCTACCTCAAACAGGCAGGATTTAACGACCTGGTTTCGGTCAATTACTCCTTTAATGTTATCGACGAGCGACCGGAAACCATTCGGCAAACAGTACGGTACCATCGCGAGCTGGAAGCCATCTTTGGTCGCGACAAAGTTGAGCCGGCCATCTTCTTCATCGGCCTGCAACCCCACACTCATCTAGAAGATTTTGCTCGCAAAATCGGTGTTATCGACGACCGCTTTAACCCCATGCACATGACTCCTTGGACGGCGCGCAAACTGCTCTGGAACCCAGAACCCCTGGGATCCTTTTTTGGGGAAGTGTGTCTGGAAGCCTGGGATCGCAACCCCCATGATTTTGGCCGCGAGGTGATGGATATTCTGGAGCGTCGTCTTGGCCTGGCAGAGTTGGAAGAAGCCCTGAGCGCGCCTCTAACAGGGGTTTACGTGTCTTAGCTCTTGGGCCAGCAGCCTCGCTGAACCGGGCAGGATATGCTGGTCCGAAAGGAGGGATCCCTGTTGGGGTAAGGTGGCTGGCCTTCGAAGGCAGCCGGTTCTCCCTCTGTTCTGCAACCAACTGCTCCCATGCCTACTCTGCCTGCTTCCCCCACCTACTACCAACAGCTGGGGCTTTCTCCCCAAGCCAGCCTGGAGGAGATCAAAGCTGCCTACCGCCAGCGGGCACGCGAACTGCACCCGGATCGGTTGCCTGCCGATATCCCCGCAGGGTTGCGGCAGTTGGCCCAGCGGGAGTTCCTCCAGCTACAACACGCCTACCGAGTTCTCAGCGATAGCCAGCAGCGTCGGGCTTACGATCTCAGCCTCATGTCCAAACCCTTGCCTCCTCATGCGCCGGTGCAGGTGGTGCTTGAGCCGACTGCGACCTCTGTCAGTTGGCTCGCCCTCTTGAGTGCTGGACTGATAGGGGCTGCTCTGTGTTTGGCGGGCTTGGCCCTTTGGAATGCCCTCAACCCGGCCCAAGACTTGGACGCAGCCGGCAGAGTGGCCCTCCAGGCTCCTGCCAACCCGGATCCCTCTCCCTCGCCCAGGCCAGACTCCGGATGGGATGGGGATCTGCCCGCAACCTCTTCAGAGACGATGACCTCGGCCCCGGCTAGTCTTTCTGAAGCCACCTCTCCACCTTCTTCTGAGCAGATTGACCGCTTTGCCCGCACCCTCCTGGCGGTGCAACCTCTTCTGGAGAGCACCCAAAATCGCCTCCAACAGGCCAACAGCAGCGAGGAACGTCGGCAAATCGAACAACAGTTTGAGGCTGCTGCTGCCGAGATCATCGTCGCCCATCAACTGACCCCAGAGGACTATCAGCGCATCTCCGCCAGCGCCCAATTGGATCCGCAGGTGGCAGCCGCCATCACCGCAGCCGTGCGCCGTTGGAGGTCTCCGTCGCGCTAGCGGGACAGGGCCCTTGCGGCCAGCCGTGGAGAAAACACCTCGTAGATGACGGTCAAAGGCTGGCCCCTGTGCAACAAAAGATAATGCCTAGCCCAGAAGGGACCGGGACACTGCAGCAGCCGGGCAACCGGGTCTGCCTCGCCGTGGTAAAGGCCGCGCAGCTCGCGAAAGGTCTCCAGTTTTTCTTGGATCAGATTTTGGCCGATGGGCTGATCGGGATGGGGCAAGTATTGGGCCAAATGTTCAGAGTTCCACCAAGAGGTGGCATAGAGCAAGGGCTGTTGAGAGGTTGCCCCGCACAGCCAAACCCGCCGCCGCATCAAAGGGGATCCCAGCCGCCCCAAATCTCTGGCCAGCTGTTGCATGGACTTGGGGGCAGTGCCCTGCTCTGCCTGTAAATCAACCCGGCCCGTGTCCAGCAGATGAGCCTGAATCGGCTCTTGGATCAAGGCAGCAAGATTACGGGTGGTAAAGCCATCCCCCAAAAGCAGCAAGCGCAGCACGGGATCCACCTGTACCAGCTCAGGTTGCACCGGATCTGCCTCCCCCTGCCAGTGCAGTTGTAGAGGCCACCAATCACCCTGGCCGGAGGAGACATTCCCCAAAGAGCCATCTGCAGAACAGAGAGTAGCGCTCCAAGGGGATCCGGCAGCGTCGGCATGGTAGGTGAGGGGAGAAGGGGAAAGTTCCAAGGCAGCGGTTCAGTTGTTAAGTTCTGTATCGCCCTTAGTCTAACCCACCCACCATCTCTGCTCCGAGGACTTTCGTGACATACTCCGGCACTCATGCTGATGCACAGAGGGCGGGGCTTCCCGGCGGTCTAGCTAACTCGTGCCCGGCTGAACGAGCAGTCGCACCACCCAGGGGACGACCACGACGACACTGATCAGGCGTGCCAAGTGCATGACCACCACTGTGCTGGTTTGGGCTCCCATGTCCAGGGCTATCAGGCTCATGTCGGAAATGCCTCCTGGAGCTGTGCCCAAGATGGCAGTCAAGCGCTCGATCCCCAGCCAACGGGAGATCAGGTACCCCGACAAGACCCCTGTGCTCACCGCAATCACCGTACAGAGCAGGGCCGGTCGCCACAGATCTTTTAGGGCCAGAAGCGTATCGGCAGTGAGCTTAGTACCCAAAAGAATGCCCAACACCACCTGCATGGCAAAACGGATCCCGGCTGGGGGAGCGGGAATTGGGATCGCCCCCCAGACATTCACCAAACCCACCGCCACCATGGAGCCCACCAGTGCTCCCGCCGGAAGCCTCAGCTTGACCCCGATCAGGGCGCCGGCCAGCCCGATCAACACCGTCCAGAGATAGCTCATCATTTGGGCTTAGCTTTGAGAAAAGAGGAACGCCGTGAGTCCGGGCTTGGCCCAACCCCTCTACGGCACTGGGCACAGACGCCGTAGAAGTCAAGCACATGGTACTCGATCGCGAATTGGTACTGACTGGAAAGCTGTGCCTCCAAATCTTCCACCGGACAATCGGGCAAAGGCACCACCCGCCGACATTCGGTGCAGATCAGGTGGTGGCGGTTGTGGCCATTGCTGGGCAGAACCTGGTAGTAGGTCTGCTGGTCTCCCAAGTTGACCGCTTGCAGCTTGCCCTCATTGCGCAGAGCATCCAAAACTCGATAAACCGTGGCCAGACCGACGGTGTGGTTGGCATTGCGCAACTCCAGAAAGATCTCTTGCGCCGAAAGGGGCTGCGACTGCTGCTCTAGCACCTCCAGAATCAATTTCTGGTTGCGGGTCTGGCGGGAAGAAGACATGATCCTTCGTGTAGGTCGTTCTTGGGGGTCAACGCTCAGCGTCTGCCTCAGCTTTCATGCGCTCTAGGGTCTGGTGCATCTGGTCAAACATTTGGGTCAGGGAGAGCCCAAACCCCCCAAGCTGAGTTTGCAGTTGTTTGATGGTCATTTGAGCCATAAAGTCGTCGGAGAGTTCCAGCCGCTTCATGAAAATGCGCTGGCGCTCCAGCAACTCCTCCATCTGCTCGATGAAGATTTTTTTGCCTTCCCGGTCGAATTGGCCGTACCGTTGACCAAGCTGCATCAGGTTTTGGAAATCCTGAAACAGTTGCTTGGCTTCCTCTTGGACGATCTCAGAGTCGAAGAAGCTCATGGCCTTCCGTTTGCCCTGAATAAACTGCATTGGGTATACCCATCCTATCCGAATCCGATTGCCTCAGCAGGAGGCAACCCCTCCTGCGAGTACGGGATCCCGCCCTTCTGGCTCAGGATAGACTCTGGCTTGTTTGCCTCGGTGTCCGGTATGCTTCCGTTTCCTTGCGTTAAGGCTTACACTCAGCCGGCTGTGGCCCGGCGGTGGTGCGAACGGGTGCAGGGATCCCGACCTCTGTTTCTGGCCTGCTTGGGGTTTACCGAAACGGCTCTTGTTCCGGGCATTTCGGCTGCCGGCGCTACCCCCTCCTTGCGTCGCTACACAGCTCTTGCCGATGGGGAAGTGTTGCTGGCGGGCCATTCTCACCGCTTGCCCACCTCTCCGGATGGCTATCCTTCCCCAGTGGTGATCAGCTGCGCCATCCTGAGGGAGTTGGGGATCCCGTGCCGAGTGTTCGATTGTGGCTTGCCGGAACCTTTGCCGGGGGCAGAAATGGTGAGCTCTGGGGGAGTGGCCCGCTGCTTGAGCACAGGACAGGCTCTGTCTTTGGAGCAGGTGGGATCCCTTTGGCAAGAAGGGTACGACCGCGGATCCCGGCTGGAGCAAGGCTACTGTGTGATTGGGGAGTGTGTGGCAGGGGGCACCACCACGGCGCTGGCGGTGTTGTTGGGACTGGGGTGGGCAGCAGAGGGCATGGTAAACAGCAGCCACCCGGTCTGCAACCACGCCCAAAAGCTGGCCTTGGCCCGGCAGGGATTGGCCCGTCTGCCAAGGGGAGCTTCTGCTGCTGAGGTGGTGGCGGCAGTGGGGGATCCCATGCAGCCCTTTGTGGCCGGGTTGGCGATGGGCGCAGCGCAGCGGGGAGCGGTGCTGCTGGCGGGGGGAACCCAAATGTTGGCGGTGCTGGCCTTGATGCAGCGCTGGGGGGAAGAGCAGGGGATCCCTTGGCCCCCAGAGAACGTGGTGGTGGGAACCACCCGCTGGGTGGCAGAGGATCCCTCGGGCAATACGGTGGCCTTGGCAGAGTTGTTGGGGGTTGCTCCCCTTTTGGCCACCCAACTGAGCTTTGCCAATAGCCGCTATCTGCCTCTACAGGCTTACGAGCGGGGCTATGTCAAGGAAGGGGTGGGGGCGGGTGGGCTGGCCATTGCCAGCAGCCTTTACGCCGGTTGGGGCCAAGCGGAGCTGTTGGCAGCAGTTGAGCGCAGCTACGAACGCCTGGTGCTTCAGGCCGGCTCCAAGGGGGCCATGGTCAACCCCTCCCGCAGCAATTGCTGATGGTAGAGCTCCGCCTGTTCTTGAGGGCCGACCCAAACAACTGCTTGCCCTTCGGCATCCACCTGCACGGTCAGTTGCCGCGCTAGGGGCAAAGTCATGCCGGGGATGTATTTCAGCAGACATTCCGTAACGTGCTGAAAGGTATTGAAATCGTCATCCAAGACGATCACCTTGAAGTGGGGGTAGGGCTGGCGAACCTGGGTTCTCGAGGGCGAGAACTGCTGAGCAGGTCGAGTTGGAGCTTCCGTAGTCATAGCAGAAGAGATCGACACAACTACCGAGTAACTTGGGTCTCTCAGGGGTGAGAAACCGGTCGCTTCTGATGATCTATCTCTATCTAGTTTCTAGTCTAATTGGCATCTTGTTGGCAGCTTGTGTCTGTATTCGGATCCCTTGTCGGTCGTTGGCGTCAGCGATAGAGCATGGTTCCTCTAAAGCTCTTCCCGCAGCGGGCGGCGGGGCTTTTGCCCGCCGAAGTGGCGCTCGAAATACAGGGCAGTGGCCCGGCGTAGAATCCCGGCTTGGGCAAGGGCCTGACACAGGGATCCCCCTGGCGGCAGGTGCTTCTGGATCTGTTCGATTTGGGCGGCGCTGACCAACCCAGAAGCCTTGAGGTAATCGGCCACGTGGCGTCCCCCCGCCAGTTGAACAGAGTAGCCCCCTTCGCTGAAAAATTTGACGGTCTCCGGCTTGAGGCCGCTGTGGTGGGCTAGCACATCCGTGAAGGTGCCCCCTTCCTTTTCCCAAGCGTGAATGACGGTTTCGATGCCGGCATTGTCGATTAGGCCAGCCGCCCGCAATTGGGTCAATACCCGCTGTACCCAGGGGGTAGCCCGCTGTAGAGCTTCCAAGTCCTCTTCCCCCAAATACTGCTGCGGGGGCAATTCGCTTTCTGGGGCACTCAGCTCCGCTGCCCAGTCGGCTACGGTCAGGGCCTTGAGATCCTCTGCCTCTGGCCGGGCTTTCTCCGAAGCTGGGGTCGGTGCGGCTGCAGGTGGGGAAGTTCGTCGGGCTTCGGCTACCGCTGCGGCTAGAGCACGGTTTTCCGCTTGGGCCGCCTGCAGTTGGGCCTGGAGCTGGCTCACTTGGGCTTGGGCTTGCTGCAAGCGATCTTGAGTTTCTCGCAGTT
This sequence comes from Synechococcus sp. JA-2-3B'a(2-13), assembly GCF_000013225.1. Lineage (NCBI taxonomy): Bacteria > Bacillati > Cyanobacteriota > Cyanophyceae > Synechococcales > Synechococcaceae > Synechococcus > Synechococcus sp. JA-2-3B'a(2-13). The sequence continues at coordinate 2,671,266 of NC_007776.1, read as the reverse complement.
GGGCTTGGGTTTCTTGGAGCTGCACTTGCAGGCGGTGGGTGGCCTCGGCAGCTTCTTGGCGAACGTGGGCCAGGTCGGCAGTTAAGCGCTGTTTCGTGGACTGGGCCAGTTGGAGTTGGTGTTGGTGCTCCTGCAGCGACTGGTTCAGGGCAGCCACTTGGGCTTCCATTTGCTGCAGAGTATGACGCAGGTGGGCCTGCTCTTGGAGCTGCTGTGCCTGATCCTGCTGTATCTTCTGCTGCTCCTGCAGTTGGGATCCCAGCTCTTGCAGCTTGTGTTTGGCTTGAGATTGCCATTCTGTCAGCTCGTGGCAGCGGCGCCGCAGGGTCTCCAGCTCTGCTTGGGCGGCTTGCAGTTGCGCGGATCCCTGAGTTTGCTGGGCTTGGAGTTGCTCCTCCAGTTCCCGAATGCGCTGTTGGGCAGCCTTTTGTTGTTCTGTCTCCTGTTGAATTTGGGCTTCCAATTGGGCAATGCGCTGCTGCTGTTCCTGCTGGCGGGCTTGATGGTCGGCAACCTGCTGCAGCGATTGTTCGACCAGGAGCTGTTGCTGCTGCCGCTGCTGCTCCAGTTGCGCTTCTAAGATGGCAATTTGCTCTTGGTAGCGCTCCAGCTGGGCTTTGTATTGCTGGGTAACTCTGTAGGTCTCTTGGGCTACCTGTAGAGGGGAGACATAAAGAGGGGGCTGATCGGGAATGGTGGACCACTGCTCCACCATCACTTCCCAACTGTTGGCAGCTCCTTTCTGGCGCCGCAGCCGCTGTTGCTTGTCCAAGGCCCATTCCAACCAGTGGGGTTGCACCCAGCCCTGCTGCACCAAGATCTCCCCCAGCTTGCGCTCCGGGTGCTGCCGCTGCTGAATCAGAGCCTGATGGATGTGCTCCAGCTCCAGATACCCATGCAGCATCAAGATCTCGCCGATACGCACCAGTTCGACCGGGATCAACGGATAGAGATCTTGGGGGGCAATCCAGCTGTGCTGCATACACAGCTCCCCCAACATCAAGGGGTTGTCGGCCTTTTCCCACATGGCCTGAGCCAGTTGGGCGGGGGTGAGCAGTCCTGCTCGATTGAGGGCTTCTCCCAAGCGGATCTCAAACTTTTCCTGCTCGATGGCGGTTGGGGTGGGGCTGGTCGGCGGATTCATTGGGCCTCTCGGACGGGAAGAGTAAGCTCTGCTACAACTATCGTAGTGGAAAATCCTTAGAGAAGTAGCATGCCGCAACCGAAACGCATTTTGTCAAGCCGAGGATCCACGGATTTTGCCGGAAGGTCGCTTTTTAAGTCCTAAGAGGGGCGCTGTTCTTGGCTTTGGGCAAACTGTTGCAGCCGCCGCAGCATCAGCAATTGTCCCAAGCCCAAGGGCAGGAGAGAGACGGCCTCTACCCGCAACTGCACCCAGCCGTTCCCCCACAGCCAGTCACAGTAGCCATCGGCTCCTCCCCACATCAGCAGGCGCAGCCGTTCCGGCAGCAGGGTTTCCACCTGGTGCATGATCGAGAGGGGGCCCCATTGGGCGGCAAAGGTGCTGCCCAGCTCCAGCCTTTCGGGAAGGGATCCCTGCAGTTGCTGGGGCCAGATCCACTGCTGCAGCAACCCCACTTCTGTCAGACAGCGCTGCATCGTCGATGCACTGGCCTCGACTTCAACCCGGATGGTGGAGGATTGAAATGTCCCTAGCATATCCATTCCGCGTGGGCGCTCTGGTGACCGGTGCCACGGTTCCCCCGGCGATGCCTGACTCTATTCTGGTCAATTTGTAGGGTTTGCCCACCCTTTCTCAGCAATCTTGTCTTTGAATCGTCCCCATTTGGTAGCTATCTTTGCCCAGAGCTTGGATGGAAAGATCGCAGCCCATCGAGCGCAGAGGCCCTCCTTCAGCAGCCCTGAGGACTATCGGCACTTGGAAACCCAAGCTGCCCAGCAACAGGCTTTGATCATGGGGGCCGCCACTCTGCGGGCCTACGGCACCAGTCTGCGTATTCGGGATCCCGAGTTGATCCAACGCAGAACCGCTCAGGGCCTCTCTCCCCAGCCCCTGACGATCATCTGTTCCGACAGCGGGGATATTCCTGAGGATTTGCCGTTTTTTCGCCAGCCCCTCACCCGTTGGCTGTGGACAACTCCCAAGGGATCCCAAATTTGGCAGAACCGAACCGGCTTTGAGGATATCTGGGTGGCTGCCGATTGGGATCTGCCGGCACGGCTGGCGCGCCTGCGCAGCTTGGGCATTGAACGGGTGGGGTTGTTGGGCGGGGGGCGGCTTTTGGGGGCATTTCTCCAGGCAGGGGCCTTGGATGAGCTGTGGGTTACCCTCGCTCCGGTGCTGCTGAGTGGATATGCCGATGCGCCTGCCAGCATTGAGGGTTGGCAAGTGCAGGGATCCCTGCCCCAGTTGGAGCTGCTGGAATGCCGCCGCGGTTCCAAGGAGCTGTTTTTGCGCTACCGAGTCGAGTGGCCCTGAGAAATGCTCTATACAAACACAAAAATTTTTGGACAAATTCAGATTTCCCAAAAATCCACAGGTTTTCCCCAGACTTTCCACAGGCGGGTGGGCTGTTTTCCACAGGGCCTTTCCCTCAGGGGGCGGCATCGGGGGTTTCTGTGGAAAAGTTGAGGTCGGTAAGGTTCAGGCAATTACACCCTGAGAAACGTAACGGGATCGCGCCGTTTTTTCCGATCCCATCAAGGCCAATGGAGAGCTTTTGTCCTGTTGGATCCCTGGCTTGGGATTGACATCCCCCATAGGGCAGAGGGCAGAATAGCCCCACCTGAGGGCGAGTGGTGTGGAGATTTTCCCGAGCGCTCTCCTTAGAAAGAAAAGACTTCATCTGTTCTACGGCCCACGACAGGCTTAGGAACAGTTGTGAATGCCCTCCCTCCCATCCGCTGGGATAGGGGCAAGCTATGAACCTATATTGCTTGCTTTTCTGCTTGCGAGCCTGCTGAGGCTCTTGGCCTATCTAGGTTGGGTTTTGATGTTGCGGGTTCGCTCTGTTCGAGCTGCCCAAGTTCTGGCTGTGGCCGCAGGTTTTGCGGGATGCCGTTTTCTCCCCTCTTGACCCCGAGTGAGTGGTTGGACTATGAGTTCTCACAGCGTTAGCATTTTGAGTGAAATTCCCGAGGAGCTGCATGACACCCTCCAAAACTACCTCTCCCGCCATCCCGACTGGGATCAGGATCGGGTGGTGACGGCAGCGCTCTCGTTATTCCTGCTCCAAAGCGGGGAGAGCGACCGGCGGGCGGCGCGCATCTACTTGGACAGCCTGTTTCGCCGCAACTGAGCCCCAAGGATGGCCCGTGAAAACCGGGGCAGTGGGAACCTTTTGTTAGCCTGGGTAGGGATCCTGTCCCACTGCTGTCATTTGGACACTGGGGGGAGGGCGCTAAGAAGTGAAAAGGATCTCAAAAGAGGCAAAAAAGAGCATGACTCTAGTCAATAATAAGCTCAACTATACTGAAAATAATGTATAATATGTTCAGTACGGATTACTACCAGTTGATCTTTCTGTTTACTTTCGAGTCTGCCAACATGGTAGCCAAAGCAAAGCAGAAAATTGGTAGTAAGACGACACGGAAACTGCGCTTTGGGTATTCTACTCAAAGCTTTGCGGGATACCGCCACTCTGTTTGGAAACAAACAGAATGCTATCGCTGCATAGTTGAACAGTGATGTTCAGCAGTGTTCAGCGTAAATGTATCAGGCAAAGACGTGCCACGGGGCTTTGGGCGAGGGAAAGACAATCGGCAAGCGGCTAAGTCACAGAATCCAGAGCGGGGATCCGAGATCCCATCCTCTTCGCAGGCGGCTCTGGCGTTGGTTCAACGCTACCGACAGGCGGGGGATCTGAAGACTGCTCTGCACCTCTGCCGGCAGCTTACCCGCACCCAGCCGCGTTTGTTCGCTGCTCAGGCGTTGCTGGGATCCCTTTATCTCCAGATGGGGGATCCCCGCCAAGCTTTGACCCCCTTGCAACTGGCTCTGCACCTGCGGGGGGATTGGGTGCCGGCCTGGCAGGATCTGGGCGATGCCTGGATGCAGCTTGGCAACCCAGAGGAAGCGGCGCGAGCCTACGAACAGGGCCTGGCCTTTGCCCCCGGTGATGGGCAATTGCTTTTCCGATTGGGCAGTTGTTGGCTCACCCTGGGGAAATTGGCCCAGGCAATTGAGGTGTTGCAACAGGCAGCAGCAGCCCAGCCTCCCCAGGTCTATGCCTTGGCAGCTTTGGGGAATGCCCTGATGCTCGATGGCCAAGCTGGGGAAGCCGAAAGCTGGTTTCGCCAAGCTCTTGCCCTCGCACCCCAGGAGGGGCGAATTCTCGTTAACCTCGGCCATTGCCTGCACCTGCAAGATCGCTTGGAGGAGGCCGCCGATTGTCTGCAACGGGCCATCTCGCTGTTGCCGAGGGATGCCCAGCCCCACAACAACTTGGGCACCATCTTGCAGGAACAAAACCGGTTGGAAGCGGCCATTGAAGCCTATCGGCGCAGCTTACAACTGGCCCCCCACTGGCCGGAGATCCACTACAACCTGGGCACGGCTTTGCTGACCCTGGGCCGCTACGAGGAGGGGTGGCGGGAATACGAATGGCGGCTGCAGCGACAAGAGGCGGCCTACCCGCGCTTTCTTTCGCCTCTGTGGACGGGATCCCCCCTGAGCCATCAGACCCTGCTGATCTACGCCGAACAAGGGTTGGGGGACACGATTCAGTTTGTGCGCTACTTGCCGCTGCTGGCCGAGGCCCATCCCCAAGCGCAAATCTGCCTTCGCTGCCAGGGATCCCTCGTGGAGCTGTTCAGAGGGTGCTTCCCCCTTCCCCAGGTGCAGGTGATCTCGGAAACGGATCCCTTGCCCTCTTTCGATTGCCATCTGCCCTTGCTCAGCTTGCCACAGCGGTTGGGTACCACCCTGGAGACGATCCCGGCCCGCATCCCCTATCTTGTCTATCCCGTTCATGCCGGCGGGCCGCAGATCCCTTTGAGCCTCTCCTGGCGGGAAGACTGGCCGGAGCTTTCCCAGGAGCGGATGAAGGTGGGGCTGGTGTGGGCCAGCGGTCGGCGTGCCCATCCTGAGCTCAACCGCGTACAAAGGCTGAAAAGTTGTCCTCTGGATCTGCTGCTCCAGCACTTGCATGGGCCTTCCATCCAGTGGGTTAGCCTGCAGGTGGGGGAAGATCTGTCCGCGCCACTCGGACAGAGTCCTCACCCGGTGGGAGCCTTATTGGAGCAGTACCAGGTGGTGGAGCTGGGATCCCGTTTCCGCAGTTTTGTCGATACAGCCGCAGCCGTTGCCCAGTTGGATCTGGTGATCAGCGTTGATACAGCCGTTGCTCATTTGGCCGGGGCGATGGGCAAGCCGGTATGGGTGCTGCTCCCCTTTGCCGCCGATTGGCGCTGGCTGCTCCATCGAGAAGATAGCCCCTGGTACCCTGGGGTGATGCGCTTGTTTCGACAAAACACACCGGGAGACTGGGTTGGCGTGTTGAGGCGGGTGCAGGCCGCTCTTGAAGAGAGGTTGCGAGGGATCCCCTCTCAAGACCGTGCCTGTTCCTCCCCCTGAACGATGCGCTGAAACAGATAGCCGGTGCCTCGGGCCGTCAGGATCAGCTCTGGGTTGCTGGGGTCATCCTCCAGCTTGGCCCGCAGCCGCGAGATGTGGACATCCACCACCCGCGTATCCACATGGCGCTCCGGGGTATAGCCCCACACCTCTTGCAAAATCTCGGAGCGGGAAAAAGGCTCCCCCGACCGACTGACCAGCAGCTCCAGCAGACTAAACTCCATCCCCGTCAGGCGAATGCGCTCGTCCCGTTTGTAGACCTGCCGCTTGTTGGTATCGATGCGGATGTCCCCCACTTGAATCACCCCGGAACTGGGGATCCCATCGTGGGCCGACCGCGCCACCCGGCGCAACACCGACCGAATGCGAGCTTCCAGCTCCTTGGGCGAAAAGGGCTTGACCACATAGTCGTCTGCCCCCAGCTCCAGCCCTGTGATACGGTCGGCTACATCTCCCAGCGCCGTCAGCATGATGATGGGGATGTCCGATTCTTTGCGCAGCTCCTGGCAGACCCCATAGCCATCCAGCTTCGGCATCATCACATCCAGCACCACCAGGTCGGGATCCTGCTTGTGGAAAACCTCCAGCGCCTCCTCGCCGTCCGAAGCTGTGACCACGTCGTATCCAATCATGGACAGACGGGTTTCCAAGATGCGTCGAATGCTGGCCTCATCATCGACCACCAGAATCCGTTCCTTACGCTGTGCTTCCACGGTGCTGCAACTCCTGAACTTCTAACGGTACTCGGTAAAAGAGAAATCTGAAAAAGAACTGAGGTGGGCGCTAACTTGAGTTGGGCGGATACAGGAACCTCAGGGGCTGCTCCTCAGTTAGGCAGACTCACCGAGTGAAATTGAACACTCACAAGCAATCATCTGCAATTAACCAAAGCCGCACCCCAGGGATGCAGCTCCGGGAAACAAGCACCAAGCAGAAGGCCCTCTCAGCAGTCGATTCAATCTTGTTAAAAGCTCCAACTTCAATCCCACCTGATGATGCTGTCCAGTACCTGGTGCAAGGCACTCCTCCCCCCAAACCATTGCTCAAACCTGAGAGGCCTTCGTAAGAAGTTACTTTCCATAACCTAATTTATCATCCAAAATCGGCTGCCAACCCGCCTCGATGCTCTATTTTGCGGCTATTGGGCCGGACTTGATACATACCTTCACAACTTTTTCAGGCCGATGCCCATTTTTCGGGATGTCCCTCAGGAAAAGCTGGGGATCCTTGACCGTTTGCGGTGGGAACAGCGTAGCAACTGGCCAATAGCTCGGCGGAACGGATTTCTCGATCCGTATGATGCTCCAAAACACGCCGCAACAGACGTTCTGCCTCCAGCCAAGCAGCCAAAGGCAGGGAATCCTCCGGCAGAGGCAGTGTGGAGCTGGGCAGGGATCCCAAGGCACGCAAGGCAGAGGCTGAGACCCAGGCAATCGGGCTGGGCCGCTGGGCCACCCGGCAGGGATCACAGATCAAGCCACCCCATTGGGGGCTGAAAAAAACGCTGCCGACCAACCCCCCTTGACAGAAGTAACAAGCCTGCACCTGAGGGGCGAACCCCGCCAACGCCAGGAGGTGGTACAACCCGTGGGTGAGCAAGGGCAGAACGGCCTGTTCCGAAGCAGCCCGCTCGATGCGTTCCAAGTGTTCGACCAACACCACAAACAGCTCTTCCTGGGCTTGATCGGGCAAGGCCAACAGCAAGGCCACCTCCGCCAAATACTGCGCTGCTGTGAGATGGGCTAAGCTGCGGCTGAGGCGGGGAAAAGTCTGGAGGGTTTCCGCTTGGACGATGCGCTGTAGACGCTGGGAAGTCTCTGTTTGGGCAGACCAACGCCCCCGCACCATCAGCAAGTCGTTGATGACAAAAGGCTCCATCCGCCCGCCCAGCTTGGAAGGCTGCTTACGGGATCCCTTGGCCACCGCCCGGATCAACCCTTGCTCGCGGGTCAAGATGGTTACAATCCGATCCGCCTCTCCCAGTGGGATCCCTTTCAGGTTGATGCCCGTAACCCGGTAGGTGCGGCCACTCATGGGGTTCCTCTGGCTTTCAGCTCTTGCATCAGCTCCAGCCCCCAAGAGGTGCCAATACGGCTGGCCCCCGCCTGGATCATGGCCTCTGCTTGAGCCACTGTGCGAATGCCGCCCGACGCTTTCACCCCCACTTTGCCGCGGCTGAGTTGCCACAACAGTTGCACATCTGCCGGCGTCGCCCCCCCCATCCAGCCGGTGGAAGTCATCAGAAAAGCCGCCCCCGCATCGATACAAATCTCCCCGGCCAGCTTTTTCTCCTCCTCGGTCAGCAGAGCCGTTTCCAAAATGGCCTTGACGCAAACCCCCGTTTCTTCCACCAGTTGGGCAATCTCGGCATGGAGGCGATCCAGCTCTCCCGCCTTGAGCCAAGCCAAGTTGATGCGGACATCCAGCTCCCGGCACCCCTGCTCCACCGCCAGTTGGGCCTCGTAAAGCTTGGCCTCTGCAGTGGTTGTGCCCAGGGGAAACCCCACCACCGTGCTCACCTTGACCGGGGATCCGTGCAGCCGCTCCACCACCCGCGGCACGTAGCAAGGAGGAACACAAAAAGTGGGGAAGCCATAGCGCAAGGCAATCTCACACCCCTGGTCAATCTGTTCTGGAGTAACCATCGGCAACAGCAGAGTATGGTCGATGTACTCCGCCAAATTGAGCGAGCTATCCGCTATGCCCTTGCGCTCCAGAGAGAGCATTGGTCGATCCCCCAGCACCCATCTTTACTCTAGCTTCAGCTAGAAATCGCAGGAGCCCCGCACTGTACCCGTAGGGTCAGTGCCGGGAGGAATGCGGAAGTTATGATAGAACCATGACCCAAGTCCTGACCGTATCCTGCAAGCTCAAGGCGTCCCAGTCGCAGGCCGCCAAATTGGACGCGACTTTGGAGGCTTTTGGCCAAGCCTTGAACTGGGTCAACCAGAACACGCCGGAGAAAGTCGCCAACGCCGTTAAGCTCCAGTCTCTGTGCTACCGCGAAATCCGCGCCCGGTTCGGCTTATCCAGTAACTTGGCTCAGCAGGTCTGCAGGCGGCTGGCCGGCGCCCGTAAAGTTGCCCAACAGAAAAACCGCCCCGTCAAAGCGTTCAAGGGTGGCTTCGCTACCTACGACGCTCGTATCTTTTCGTTCCGCGAGAAAGACTGGACGGTGTCGCTGACCACGGTGGAGGGTCGGGAGCGCTTTGAGCTGGCGATTGGCCGCTACCAGAGAGAACGGCTGGCGGGCTCCAATCCCAAATCTGCCACTCTGGTCAAGCGTAAAGACGGCTCCTACTCCATTCAAATCTGTGTGGAAGCGGAGCCATCCCCACCGCAACGCACGGGTAGAGTGCTGGGGGTGGACTTGGGAAGGACAGATATTGCCCATACGTCAGAAGGGGATAACTGGAATGGACAGCAGTTGAACCGAATCCGAGACCACTACTCCAAGCTGAGGGCGGCACTCCAACGCAAAGCCAGTAAGGGCACACGCAGTTCGCGGCGCAGATGCCGTCAACTGTTGCAACGGCTGTCTGGCAAGGAGAGACGCTTTCAGTCGCGTCAGCGTTGCGTAGCAAAAACGTGGGTCAATCATCGCATCTCCAAAGCTATTGTCTCTAGGGCAAAGACCACAAACAGCGCTATTGCCCTGGAAGACTTGACAGGGATACGGGAAAGGGTCAATCAACAACCCCGCAGCAAAACCGAAAGGCGCAGGGCCAACAGTTGGGCGTTCTACCAACTACGTCAGTTTCTGGAGTACAAGGCGAGGGTTGCAGGGGTTTCTCTGATTCTTGTGCCGCCTGCTTACACGTCGCAGACCTGTCACAAGTGTTTACACATCCATCCCGATCCTGCGCAATCCTACCGCAGTGGTAAGTCGTTCAAGTGTGGGCACTGTGGATGGGAAGGGGATGCGGATTTGAATGGTGCGAATGTGATTGCGCTCTTGGGGGCTGTCGTAAACCAGCCTAGAGGTTCGGGCCTGTTTTGTTCTCTGGTAGGGCAGAGCAGGCTCAGGGCTACTGAAAGCCCGCTCCGTACCGCTTAGCGGTCGGAGTCGGGTAGTTTACGCACAAATGCGGGGCAAAGGTGCAGGCGCCGAGGTCACCTGCAGCAATCGGGGGATGCGGCTGCTGTCGTAGATGCGAAATTCTTTTTCCAAGATGGCTTTTTCGTCGCGCACCGCCTGGTTCAATACGATGGATCCCTCTGGATTGGAGACGGAACGGTGAAAAGTGCCGGGAGGAATGCGCAAAATGCCTCGGTTCGCTTCCAGGCGCACAATATGGAAGGGATCCCTCCAGCTAAAATTCACCAGGTAAAACGTCCGTCCGCCCCATAGAGCCAGTAGGTTGTCCTCTTGGTGTGGATGCATATAAAACTGCCAATAGCCCTGAGGATTATTGGGGGGACTGATGGCCGGCCCATCGTGGTAAACCAAATCGCGGGCGTTGGATCGCGCAACCGTGATGTCAAAAAAACGCACGCCGGGAGTATCTCGAAATTGATGGAATGGCAGCAGGGCAAACATGGATCTCGACATAGGGACACTTGACCAACGACAGGAAGATAAAGAGGTTTTCACACTGTTTCCCGCTGTTTCGCAGTGTGAAGGGGAAGCTATGTCGTAGTTTAGTCAGGTGCGGCGGAGGGTTCAAACCTGAGATAGCATCACATCTATGCGCAGATCGAATAGATGGGATCCATGAACATCTCGCAACTGCAAACCCTGGTGGCTGTGGTGGAGCGGGGAAATTTCAGCGATGCCGCTCTGCAATTGCACATTTCCCAGTCGGCGGTGAGCCGGGCCATTGCCAGCCTAGAGGAAGAATTGGGGGTGACTCTACTGGTGCGCGGTCGCTTTGGGGCGCGCCTGACGCCGGTGGGGGAGCGACTGCTGCGCCATGTTCGCAAAATGCTGCAACTGCGGGAACAAATGGATTATGAGGCCAACCTGGAAAAAGGGTTGCGGGGGGGAAATGTGCGAGTTGCCGCTTTTCGCAGTGCTGCAACCCATTTGCTGCCGCCGGTGATCGCCCGCTTCCGCCAACAATTTCCCCAGATTACCCTCACCCTTACAGAGGAAGATCCGGCCACTGTTGAACATCTGTTGCGATCGGGCCAGGTGGATATTGGTCTATTGCCTCTGCCGCGGGCTGGTGAGGATCTACAGACGTGGGAGATTGCCCGCGATGAGTTCATTGTGTTGGTTCCGCTGAGTTTTGGGCCCCTGCCGGAAACCCTGACCTGGGAGGATCTTTCCCGTTTTTCCTACATTCTCTACAACTACGCCGAATGCACCACCGCGGTGCGGAACCACTGGGAAGCCGCTCACCAAACCCTCAAGGTGGCCTACTTGGTGAAGGAAGACTCCACCATTGTGAACATGGTGGCACAGGGTCTGGGGGCTGCCATCTTGCCCCGCTTGGCCGCCATTCCCATTCCCGAAGGGATCCAGATCCGCCGGCTGCCGATCCCACTGGAGCGGGTGATCGGGGCTGCCGTTCTGGCCTCTGCGCTGCACCCGCCTGCAGTATTTGCCTTCCTGGAAGCCTTGCGGGGAAACCCATCCCAGTTGCCAAGTTAACATTGCATCGGGAGTACAAGGCAGCTTTGTTGACACCACGCTCATCCATCCAGTGACGCAAGCATTGGTTGCGGACAAACTGGGCAGGGCCTCATCCAAGGCTTGGTATGGCGCTGGAGCGGCGTTGAGGAGTTTGGCTTCCCTGACCAGCATGGGTTTATTTCATTGCAGGTCTATATCATTAGGGCAAAAACTGTCCTGGAAGGACGGGGCTTTAGACCCAGTTTTTGGGTAACGCAGTGAAAATCGGCGGCCAATGTACGTTGGGGCAAGGCCAGCAGATCCTCCCCCGCCAATTTTTGAAAAGACTTGCCCACCCCAGTTACCTTGCCCTTCAAGTGCGATCACTACCCTATCTCCAATCGCGCCGAGGAGATAGAGTTCTCCAGCCGTTGAAAGGGGTGGCGGGAATTACAACGGTTTTTTGCCCAAACCACTTTCTATTGCCCAGCGGGCCAGTTCTGTGCGGTTGTGCAGGCCGGTTTTGCCCAGCATGTTGCTGACGTGGCTTTCAACGGTGCGCTGGCTCACCCCAAGAACTTCGGCAATCTCGCGGTTGGACAGGCCCCTGGCCACGTACTGGATCACCTTGGTTTCTGTTGGCGTCAGCTCAATTTCCCGATCCAGTTTTATGACCGGCTGAATGCCCACATTCTGCACTTGTAACAGGCGCTCGGTATGTTTGAGAGAAGATTCCACCTGCGCCACCAATTCTTCCGGCTCAAAGGGCTTGACCATGTAAACATCTGCCCCTGTGGTCAGGCCGCGCACCCGATCCGCCGTCTGCCCACGCGCCGACAGAAAAATCACAGGTATCCAGTCTGTAGCACTGTTGGAGCGAATGGTTTCCACAAAGGTATAGCCATCCATCTCCGGCATCATCACATCGCAGATGATCAGGTCTGGAGTGAAATGGCGCATCGCTTCCAACCCCTCCAGACCGTTGCTTGCCGCCACCACTTCGTAGCCGCGAAACTCTAGGTAGTCCTTGGCCAGCAGGATTAAGTTCGGATCGTCATCGATGAGCAACAGTCGCTTCGGGTTGTCCACAGCTCACCTTTTGAGTGCTAAAAAGTTGAGTGCTAAGAAGCTCTAGGGAAAAAACACAACCCCTCCTGCTTTGAGGATCTTCACCGCAGGAAAACAATCCGTAAGTGCCCGATTCTTGTTCGCTAGATCAGGCAGCAGTCCGTGATAACTGTGCCTTACCCCTAGTCTCTAGGATATCACACATGGAAGTGGAAGCACATACTTGGGAAACGTTGGCAATAGTATCTCTACGCAATTTAGGGACTTCAGTTGGTAACCTCATCCCAGGAACTTGGCAGAGCTGGCCTCTGCTTGAGACTCGCAGTACCCAATACATAGCCGTAATCTACCTGAGAACCCGTATCTCATCTATATGTCATATATCTATATGCTTAAGTACCCATGTATCTGACATCTGCTACCTGTTCATAGTGTCCGTATGTCTTCTGGCCGGGGTTTCCACGTAGGCAGGCGGGCAGAGCTGATGGAGAATGGAAGAAAGCCTGCGCTTTAACGACAGCCGACATGGGGAGAACGGGTGGAAAAGGGCACACTGGTGGAGTTTCGTTACAATAACGACCGTGTGTTGGCAGTGGTTCAGGGCACCGAGGGCAAGAAGAACCTACTGCTGGGGGTGCCTTCTGGGCAGGTTCACAGTGTTCACCCTCGCCAGATTACCTTTGCTTTGAACGGGGGATCCAGCTTCACGGCTTCCGACATTCCCGGCTTTTGGCAGGCGGTGCAAGCAAAGTTGGATCCCGAAAGCTTGGCGCTGGCCTGGGAACTGGTGCAGGAGGAGCGGCGGTCTCTGAGCTTGGCCGAAATGGCTCAGCTGTTGTTTTCTGATGATTCCCCGGTCTCCACCTATGCCGCCTACCGCCTCTTGAGCGAGGATCGCACCTACTTCAAGCAAAAGGGGGAAAGCTACGAACCCCGCACTCCGGCTCAGGTGAAGGAGATCCTCCATCAAATGGCCGTCGCCCAACAACGGCAGCAGGAACAAGCAGAGTTTGAGGCCCACCTGCGGGAGGCTCTGGCTCATCCCGGTCAAGGGTATCCCTGGACTCCTGCCGAACGGGCCCGTTTGGAGTTGCTGGAGCGCCTGGCCCTGCAGGGAGCAGCAGCAGCCATTCGCAGCCACGAGGATCTCTCTTCCAATCTCAACCCGTCGGATCGGGAACGGGCCTCGCAACTACTGGAGCTGATGGGGTTTCCTGACACTCCGCAGGGGGCTTTTGAAGCTTTGGTGGCCCTGGGCCTGTGGAGCCGCCACGAGAACCTGGCCCTGCGCCTCACCGGGATCCCAACCCAGTTCCCGAAGGCGGTGGAGCGATACACCCAAGCCCTGCTCAGCCAGCCTCCCTCTTTCTGGGATCCCCACCTGCGGCAGGATCTCACCCACCTCCACACCTACACCATCGATGATGCCAGCACCCGCGACATTGACGATGCCCTCAGCGTCGAGTTCTGGTCGGATGACGCGGTGAAGCTCTGGATCCACATCGCTGATCCCAGTTGTTGGGTGCAGTGGGGGGATCCCCTCGATTTGGAAGCCCGCAAGCGTGGCACCAGCGTCTATTTGCCGGAGCGGGTGATCCCGATGTTCCCACCGGAGTTGTCCACCGGCCCGATGAGCTTGGTGCAGGGAGAGGTGCGGCCTGCCCTTAGCTTTGGCATTCTACTGGGATCCGACGGCCAGATCCGGGATTCCGAAATTTGCCTCAGCCAGATCAAAGTCACCTACCGCCTCACCTACGAAGATGCCGATGAAATGTTGGAGTTGGGGGCAGAGGCTCAACTGACAGCCATTGCCCGGGCAGCCCAGTGGCGTTATGGGTGGCGCATGGCTCAGGGGGCCATTCAGATCGGCCTGCCGGAGCAAGATATCAAGGTCATCGACGAGATCCCCCACCTCCGGGTAATCGAGGATACTCCTGCGCGGCAGATGGTGGCGGAAATGATGGTGCTCACCGGCGAGGTGGCGGCTCGCTTCGCCAGCCAAAATGGGATCCCGGTGCCCTATCGTCTGCAGCCGGCTCCCGACTTACCCCCACCCGAAGTGCTGGATAGGTATCCCCAGGGGCCAGTTCGGTCTTTTGCCATCATGCGCTGTCTATCGCGGGCGGAAGTGGCCACCCAACCTGGGCGACATACGGGGCTGGGTCTCGATGCCTACTGTCAGGTTACCTCCCCGATTCGGCGCTACCTGGATTTGGTGGCCCATTACCAGATCAAGGCTTTCCTGCGTGGGGATCCCTTGCCGTTGACGGAGGCGGATGTGCAGCAGCTGCTGCTGGGGATTGAGCCGGGCACCGCTGAGGCCAACCAGGTGGAGCGGAAATCCAAGCGCTATTGGAGCATCGAATACCTGCGCCTGCGACCGGGGCAAACTTGGCGGGCCTTGGTCTTGGGCTACCTGCGCGAGCAGGAAAACTTGGTGCTGGCCATGCTGGATGAGATCGCCTTTCGGGTGCCGGTGCGCCTAGAACGCCAGATTCCTCTGGGGGCTTGGATCGAGTTGGAAGTTGTGCAGGCGGATCCCCGTGCGGACGTAATTGAGCTGCGCGAGGTGGGACGAGAGGCGGCCATGTGCGGATAGATGCACCTTAACCTGCTGCTCACCCAATCTGCGCGGATAGCTGATACAACAGAGGGGGGAGTCTCAAAAGTCTGGATCGTGAATTTTCTTTAGGGGGGATCCCATGACTGCACGACCTTCCGGCCCACCTCCAATCGTTTACATTCTTTTGTTCGCGATACTGGGAGGCGGCGGCTGGTATGCCTATCGTTCCGGCCTGTTGGACTCGCTGCTCAATCGCTCCACTCCCACCCAAGCAGGGATCCCGGTCGCCCAGCCCCAAGCCCCAACAGCGCCCAACCCCCCTCAGGCCCAGGTACCCAACCCGCCTGCCAACGCCGTTAATCTGGATACTTCTCTGCCCAACCCAGCAGTGCTCCAGATGGATGGCAGCGTCACGATGATCCGGCTCGTCTTGGCCCTGAAGGGAGGCTACACCCAGCGCAACCCCGGCATTCCCCTCGCCTATGGGATCCCGGATGGCAAGCCCAATGGATCCAATGCCGGCCTGAAGGCCCTGATGGAAGGTCGCATCCAGATGGCCGCTAGCTCCCGCCCCCTCAATGCCAGCGAAGTGCAGGCGGGTCTACAGGCGATCCCGGTGGCCAAAGATGCCCTGGCGGTGGCGGTGGGGGTGAACAACCCCTACAAAGGAGGACTGACGCTGCAGCAATTGGCCGATATCTTCCAGGGTCGGATCACCAATTGGAGCCAGGTGGGCGGCCCGGATCGGCGGATTCGGGTCCTCAATCGCGCCCCCCAGAGCGGCACCTACAGCGTTTTCCAAGAGCTGGTGTTATTGGGGTCGCCCTTTGCTCCCGATAACCCTCCCTACTTCACCACCGCCACAGAAGATGTCACCACCCCGCTGCTGCGGGCTTTGGGAGAAGATGGCATCACCTACAGCACTGTCGATCAGGTGCAAAACCAGCAAACGGTGCGGATTGTGCCCATCGACGGCCAGATGCCCACCCGTGAGGCCATCCAGAGGGGCAGCTACCCCTTGGCGCGGACTGTGTTTTTGGTGGCACCTCAAAGAACCAGCCCTGTGGTGGCCGACTTCATCAACTATGCTCTTTCGGATCAAGGCCAGCAAATCATTGGCCGCACTGAGTTCATCCCCCTCCGATAGCAACCCAAAAATAGCATCTGAGATAGCCGCCGACAGCAAGCGCAGCGATATCTCTGGGCTTTTCCAGAAGACGCCTTCCACCTGCTCCTATTCAAGGCACTTAGTCGTTTCAGGTTAGAGTAAGGCGCCTGAGCTATTGAGAAAAGCCTTTGGCCACGTGCGTTCAACGTTTTAGGGGTGGGTGCAGCGTCCTAGTTTGAATCCAAATGACCCTAGATGTTAGAGAGGGGGCCCTAATTTTCACCAAAGTTCAATTTTTCAGTTCTCTCGGCGCACAGCGCTCTCATGCCACTTGCCCAACACCCTGTCGGATAGAGCACTCAAGGAAATGAAGATCAGGATCCCCAAGCCGGTGACCAAGATCAAGGCCGCAAACATGCGGGGCACCTGCAGGTTGAAGCTGGAGATCAAGATCTGGTAAGCAATCCCGGCCCGTTGCCCACCGGTACCGGCAACAAACTCCGCCACCACCGCCCCAATCAAAGAGAGGCCACCGCTGATGCGCAGGCCCCCCATGAAATAGGGCATGGCACTGGGCAGCCGCAAGTAGATCAACGTTTGCCAGCGGTTGGCCTTGTACAGTTGGAACAGGTTGAGCAGGTTGTGATCGACGCTGTTCAGCCCCAGAGTGGTGTTGGAAAGAATCGGGAAAAAAGCCACAATCCAGGCGCACACCACCATCGCGGCAAAGGTGTTGTTGCGCAGCCAAATGATGATCAGCGGGGCGATGGAGACAATGGGCATCGTCTGTAAAATCACCGCATAGGGGAAAAAGCTGCGCTCAATCCACTTGCTCTGGGTGAACACAATCGCGACCAAAAGCCCCGACACTGTGGCAGCCAAAAAGGCCACCACCGTAATTTGCACAGTGATCAACAGGGAAGGAAAAAGCGTTCCCCAGTCGCGGATGAGGGTTTGCACCACCAAAATCGGCCCCGGCAAGAGGTAGTGGGGCACTCCCGTTACCCGCACCGCCACTTCCCAGCCCACCAAGAAGAGGATCCCGACGAGGACGGGGGCAATCACTTCCAGGTTGAACCAACGGCCCAGATTCAACCCCTTCGCGGGCACCCCTGAGCCGGCACTCGGTATGTCTGCCTCATCCGTGGGTTGGGGTCTGAGCTTTTCTTCAACCGCGCCGGTCAGCTTGGGCAGAGACCAATCTGGCCAATGGAGAGGCCAGCTCTCCCCCAAGCCAACAAGGGATCCCAGCCAACGGCGCCATGGCTCGAGAAGGTGGACAAACGGGTCGAACATATCGTGAAGTTGAGATACGCAATAGAGAGTCAAGGGAGCACTGTCAAGCAAGGGATCCCGTCAGCGCAAACGTCCGGCAGAGAGGGGGCGCAAATAAGGATCCTGAGCTGAGCCGTGCATGGCCTCGTGCAGACGGGCCGACACTTCACGGCAGTAGTTGTTGTAAAGGGAAGAGGTGCGAAAGTCTTCCGAGCGGGGATAGGGCGCATCGATGGGAATATCGGCTATCACCCGCCCTGGGCGAGCCGCCATCACCACCACGCGGTTGGACAGGTAGACGGCCTCGTAAATGTTGTGGGTAACAAAGATCACCGTCCAGCGCTTTTCTTGCCACAGCTCCAACAGGTCGCTGTTCAACTTGCTGCGGGTGATTTCATCCAGAGCTCCGAAGGGTTCATCCATCAGCAACACCTGCGGCTTGGTTACCAGGGCGCGAGCAATGGAAACCCGCATGCGCATGCCGCCCGATAGCTCGCGGGGAAAACTGCGCTCAAACCCCCGCAGGCCCACCAGTTGCAGAGCTTCCAAGACATCTCGATCGGCTTTTGGCTTGGGCTCACCTGCCAACTTCAAGGGCAGACGCACATTGTCCATCACCGTTGCCCAAGGCATAAGGGCCGGTTCCTGAAACACAAAGGCCAACTTGGGTTCCCCTTGGAGAGCATCCTTCTCAAGATTTTGCCCCCATTCGATAAAGCCTGTGGTCAGATGCCCCAGACCTGCCACCAACCGTAGCACTGTGCTTTTCCCACAGCCGGATGGCCCCACCAAGCTAACGAACTGCCCTTCTTGGATGGTCATATTCATGTCCTGCAAAGCCACCGTGCCATTGGAATAGACCTTGCTGACATGGTTGAGGGTGATGACAGGGGTGGGCATGGCTGGCAACTCCCGGAGCAGAGGAAGCACACACTTTCAAAATAACCCTCTCTGCCGCCTCTGCTTGGTAGGCGTAACTACAACTCTTTCCCTCAGAACCGGTTTCCAGAGAGTTTCTCACGGAAAGCTTGCGATGACCCAAATCGGAGCAGCAAGTCGGTATGATGTTGCCGACCACCCTCTGGCCAAGGAACACATGGGATCCCCATTTAAACCGGTTGCAGGTGCTGTTACAGCCCCGCGAGGATTTCGAGCCGCTGGAGTGGCCGCTGGCCTCAAGCCCTCAGGAGCTGCGGATCTGGCTTTGATCGTTTCCGAGTGCGATGCGGTTGGGGCAGGCGTTTTCACCACCAATCAGGTCAAAGCAGCCTGTGTCACCTACAACCAAGGGATCCTTTCCCAGCAGCAGCCGGTGCGGGCCATTCTCTGCAATGCTGGGCAAGCCAACGCCTGTACCGGAGAAGAAGGGGAGCGCAACAATGCCCAACTGGCCCTCTGGGTGGGAGAACGGTTGGGGATCCCGGCCCATCAGGTGCTCACGGCCTCCACAGGGGTCATCGGGCGACAACTGGAAATGCCGAAAATCCAAGCAGCCCTGCCTGGCCTTATCGACAGCCTCTCTCCAGAGGGGGGGGAGAGCGCCGCCCGCGCCATCATCACCACCGACTTGGTGACCAAAAGCGTTGCCCTGCAAGCTGAGATCGACGGGTACACCGTCAGGGTCGGGGGCATTGCCAAGGGATCCGGCATGATCCACCCCAACTTGGCCACGATGCTGGCTTTTTTAACCTGCGACGCGGCTGTGGATCCCCGCCTGTGGCAGCAGATCCTCAAGCAAGCTGCCGACCTCAGCTTTAACCAAATCACGGTGGATGGGGATACCAGCACCAACGACATGCTCTTGGCCCTGGCCAACGGCCAAAGTGGGATCCCAACCCTGCAAGCCGGCACAGAAGCTGCCCAGACTTTGGCGGAGATGGTCAACCAAGTTTGCATTCATCTGGCTAAGGCCATTGCCCGCGATGGGGAAGGAGCTACCAAGCTGCTGGAAATTCGGGTGTGTGGGGCTGTGGATGATGGGGCAGCCCGGCATATGGCCCGTGTGATCGCCAGCTCTCCCTTGGTGAAGGCGGCAGCTTTTGGCAACGATCCCAACTGGGGACGGGTGGCAGCCGCCGCCGGACGGGCCGGGATCCCCTTCGACAGCCGCCGGTTGGATATCCGTCTGGGGGATTTTCTGCTCATGCAGGCGGGAATGCCCCTGGCTTTCGATCGCAAGGCAGCCTCTGAGTACTTGAAAGGGGATCCGGTGACCTTTACCGTGGATCTCCATCAGGGATCCGGCCAGGGCGTGGCCTGGGGCTGCGATCTCAGCTACAATTACGTGCGCATCAACGCCGAATACACCACCTAACGGGGGATCCCAGCCATGACCACCGAATCGAACGCAAATAACGGCTTTTCCACCGAAGCCCAAGCGGCTTTGGCCAAAGAAGCGAGGCTTTCCCTATCCGGCTGGCAACAATGAGTCGAGGCTTAGCCTTGGTTTCATGCCACCAACATCCGCAACGCACCGGCCCACAACCTGGTGCAACTGGGCATTGGTGGCTGGCAAGTGCCACGGCAAGGGGTGAAGGTGTGCCGGGAGCGGGCCACCCACGTCCTCACCGTTACCGACATCACCGAAATGGGCTTGGATGCAGCCGCCGATTTCGCCCTCGAAAAAGCCCTAGACGGCACCGATTGTGTGTACATCAGCTTCGATATCGACTGCATCGATGCCGGCTTTGTACCCGGTACAGGCTGGCCAGAGCCGGGTGGGCTGCTGCCGCGGGAAGCGCTCTACTTGCTCAAGCGCATTGTGCGGGAAGCACCGATCTGTGGCCTGGAGGTGGTGGAAGTCTCTCCCCCCTACGACATTAGCGATATCACAGCTCTAATGGCCACCCGAGTTATTTGCGATACGCTGGCCCATTTGGTGGTATCTGGGCAACTGCCGCGCCGAGAGAAGCCCGCCTACATCCACCCGGAGGCGACGCCAGAAATGGCCGGCGACTGGAGGTAAGAGATGCACGAGACCGACATGACCCGCGCCTTGATCCAAACACTACGTGACTGGTGGCAAAGTCAGCCGGGACAGCCTCAGATCGCTCGGGTGCACCTGGTGGTAGGACAGTTTACCTGTGTAGAGCCGGCCAGCCTAACCTTTGCCTATGCCGCACAAACCCAGGGTACTTTCCTACAGGGATCCCAGTTGGTCATCCGGGAAACGCCGCTCATTGCCTATTGCCATCCCTGCGGCCAAGAATACAAGCCAGAAATAGGCCGGCGCTATGCTTGCCCCAACTGTGGATCCCCGATGGAAGAGATTCGCTCGGGCCGAGAGCTGAAAATTGACTACATCGAAATTGACTACATCGAATGTTCAACAAACTTCACCCCACCGGCGCAACCAGAAGTCGCCTAGGCCGCTCCAAAGCTAAGTCCCAGAAGGACAGCTGCTCCCAAGCTGAGGATGAACATCAAGCCGGCAGGCATTAACGTTCGGGTTTTGCGGTAGCGCAGGGCGAATACGATAGATCCCAGCACTGTCGTCCCCAGGCCCAAGCCCAGCCCCCAGCGGGGATCCACCCCCAGCAGCCCATAGCTGACTCCGCTGAGGGCGGCCCCAACCAGCCCCCCGATGAGAGACTTGGAGCTTTTGCCTTTGCTATAGCCGATTGCTCCGCCCACCAAAAGCAGTGCCCCGTAGACCAGCAAGGTGATTTGTGCGGCCAGCATGATGGGAAAACCTTGTCCTCTCCGGGCTTAATCCACAAGGATATCGCGAATCAAGGGCAAGCGAATGCTGATGTAGCGATTGAGAATTGAGGCATCGACACTGCTGAGGGCGTGTTTTTTCTGACAGGCGCTCAGAAGCAGGTTCACCAAGTCATCGTCACGCTTTGTGAGCCAATCTGGCCTGCCAATCTCGCTGACCAAAGACCAAAACTGGCGTACCATTTCAGGAGTCATGGCATCCATTTTGTGGAGATAGGGGCTGAACTGCAAAAGAATGGTCTAGGCCATCGATTCGATTCTAGAAAAAAGACCTCATCCCCGAGGACAATATTTCAGCTCCGTCACAACTTAGGATAAGATGTTATGCTTTCCCACAAAGCTCAGCAAGCAGTGCCCCTTCTGGCTTTGTGAGGATCTTAGGAAGGTAAACTGGCAACTCCTGACATATATCAACATTAGGCGTTAAAAAACGATGATTCCTGTCAAAATCTCGACATCAGCATCAGAAGGTTCACAAGCCCCCTTATCCAAGCTGTAAGACAGGGAATCTGGGCGAGCAGGGGCTAGCGCAAGGCGTACTGTAACCTATAGGCTCCTTCTTCTCGTGGCTTATGGGTGTTGGCCCGCAGGGTATAAGTGCCGGTGCGGGGCAGAAAGGCAATCATCAGAGCATCGGTTCCACCCCCTTGGTCATCATCCCAAGCCCTGACTTCTCCACTGGGATCCAGCAGCTGCAAAAAGGCATCGAAATCGGAGCTGGTCATGGAAGCGATCAGGATCTGGCCGGCGCGGGCGGCAATGGGATATTCGTCCATCCAACTGCCATCCTCGGGATGCTGAAGGGATCCCTCCTGCAGACGGCCCGATAGGCTTTCCTGCCAATCTACCTGGGTGAGGATATAGGTGAGCCGGTAGTTGCCGGTGGATTCCGGCTCAAAGCTGGTGGCCCGCAGGGTATAGGTGCCTCCCTCCGGCAGACGCACTGCCAACAGGGCATTCACATCCAGGCCAGAGTCATCGTCAAAGCCAATCACCCGCCCTTGACCGTCCACCAGCTCCAGATAAGCATCAAAATCTTCGCTCTCTAGGGCCGCAATCAAAATCTGTCCCGGCTCAGCGGTGACGGGGATCCCATCCCAAAAGCTGCCGTACTGGCGGCTGACTTGATCTCCCACCTCCAGCGCTCCCGCCACGGTTTGGCTGCCTCTCCACAGAGCAGAACGGGTCAGCGCAGATCCCACCGGCAAGCCTCTCTCTCCCACCCGATCCAGCAGCCGACAGCCGCCGGCCAACCCCAATGCCACCAGAGCCAGAGTCAAACGGGATCCCCAACGGCGAGGAGATGCGCAAGAACGATACCAGCTCAACATCGGAAGGGATCCCTTTCTAAAGAATGGCAACTGTAGACTGATCCTACCCCCTGATTGATTGAGCGAAAAGTTGGTCAGCCGAGAGCAAACTGTTGGCCTACAGGGTTTCCCAAGCTTGCAAGACGGCTTCTAGGGCCAGCCGCCCATGGTAGAGATGGGTTCCCCCCTGCAAGTAGACGGTGTAGGGATCCCGCATCGGCCCATCGGCAGACAGCTCGGCGCTGCTCCCGGCAATAAAGGTGCCTGCTGCCATCACCACCGGGTCTGCATAACCGGGCATCACCTCCGGAACTGGGGTGAGGTAGGAATCCACAGGAGAACTGTTTTGAATGGCGTGGCAAAAGGCCTGCAGCTTTTGCGGGGATCCCAATTGAATGGCCTGGATGATATCGGTGCGAGGAGCTTGAGGCAGAGGCGAGACCGGGTAGCCCAGATCAGAAAACACCTGCGCCGCCAGATGGGCGATCTTCACCGCTTCGGCCACCATCTGCGGGGCCAAGAACAAGCCTTGAAACAGAAGGCGGTTGAGATCTAGAGTTGCCCCCCCCTCCGAACCAATGCCCGGAGCCGTTAACCGACAAGCGGCTTGCTCCACCAGCTCTGCCCGCCCGGCCACATAGCCCCCTGCGGGAACGAGGGTGCCCCCCGGATTTTTGATCAGGGATCCGGCAATCAGATCTGCGCCCACATGGGTTGGCTCCTGGGTTTCCACAAATTCGCCGTAGCAATTGTCCACAAAAACCACAACTTCGGGGTTTTGCGCTTTGACCATTTGGATCATCTCGGCAATCTGGGCAATGGAAAAGCTGGGCCGCCAATCGTAGCCACAGGACCGCTGAATGTGAACCAAGCGGGTTTGCGGTCTGAGGGCGGTTTTCAGGGCCTGCCAATCGACAGTTCCCTCCCGCAAATCCAACTGGCGGTAACCGATGCCAAACTCCCGTAGGGATCCCCGCCCGGAACCCCGCAGACCGATGACCTCTTCAAGGGTGTCGTAAGGGGGGCCGGTAATCGCCAGCAGCTCATCCCCCGGACGCAGCACCCCAAACAAAGCACAGGCGATGGCATGGGTACCAGACACCATCTGCAGCCGCACCACTGCTGCCTCACAGCCCATAATCTGGGCAAACACCCGATCCAAAACCTGCCGCCCCTGGTCGTCGTGGCCATACCCCGACACCCCGGCAAAGTGATGGGATCCCACCCGCTGGTCGCGAAAGGCCCGCAGCACCCGCGCCAGGTTCTCTCTGAGGGTCTTCTCCACCGCCTGAAACTGCTCCTGTAGAGCCTCTTCTGCTCTGTCTAAAAGCTCTGCCGCCTTCAACGGGATCCCTCCGCCCACCCAGTCTGCCCCACCTTTTGCACACCAAGCTGGTTTCGAGGGTAGCATTTCAGCCACCCCGGAAAGAGTTGGCCTTCTCCCCACCGCTCCTCAAGGTGACTGCAGCGGCAGAACCGAGTTCCAAGTTCTTATGTACTTATGTAGCTCTCCGATAGAAACCTTACAGCATGGAACAGTGAACGACAGGCTTGTCAAAGCTAATACCGACAACAACACCATCTCTCAAGTCGAAAGCCTCATATTGATAAAAAATCGATAAAAAGCTTAATTTATATCAATATCCCTTCATTTTTGCTGTCAATGGCTATCGAATCAAGATGCTGCTAGGCTGTAGGATAATACCAACATACTCTGGAGGAAAGCTGAAGCATCTGGATTGCCGAGCTTATGGGCAATACGGCCCACGTTTAGTCTCTCAAAAACAGGTCAGAGTTAGAGACATTGTTTAACCAACTCAGAATCCAGCTCAGGAAGATTTTTAGCAGGCTAGATCTGTCTATGGGTTTGATGATAGATTTGGCTTTTGACTGAGGAACTTGCAACTTAAACTCTAAAAAACCTTTCCCAAAGACACTCAACACAGCCAATAGAAGTGCATGTCTTGCAGGGCGGGGATCCCGCTTCTCTACAGAGCTCCTGCGATTCGGGAAAATCTGGAATTCAACATCTCTGAAACATTAAGAGAGCCTAAATTTATTCTTAACCTCTGGCAGAGATCCTTGAGCGAGATGTTAACCTAGACTTAACCCAAGAGGTTAGTGCCACTCCCAAAGCCGATCTGCTCACCCTTGATGACAGGGCTCCATTTTTGCCAATTAAAGGGCTGACGTCGCCTGTGAGCTGGGATCGCTTTCCAGAGTTAGAGGGATCCCAGGTGGGGATGAGGCGCTATCTCAGGTATAAACCGACATGACTGGGAGAGTCCTCATGACTAAGCTTGTGATCCAAGGGAAAAACGTCGAGATTACCGACGCCATCCGCAGCTACGTTCAAGAAAAAATTGAGCGTGCTGTCAGTCATTTTGCCCAGATCACCAGTGAGGTTGATGTCAATCTATCGGTAGCCCGCAACCCCCGTATCAGTGCCAGCCAATCTGCCGAAGTGACCGTCTACGCCAATGGCACCGTGATCCGGGCGGAAGAAAGCAGCGAAAACCTCTATGCCAGCATCGACCGTGTGGCCGACAAGCTGGCCCGCAAGTTGCGCAAATACAAAGAACGGAACGGCATTCACCGCGTCCGCCACACCCCCAAAACCTCCGTGGCAGTGGCCCAGCAGCCCGTCACCGATCCGCTAAATACGGAACGGCAAGCGGAGTTACCCGCAGAGGTGGTGCGCACCAAATACTTCGCCATGCCACCCATGACGGTTCAGGAAGCGTTGCACCAGTTGGAGCTGGTGGATCACGACTTCTACGTTTTCCGCAATATCGAAAATGGCGAGATCAACGTTATCTACGTCCGCAACCATGGCGGCTATGGCCTGATCCGCCCCCGCTAAGGCTTGGTGAAGATGCGTGGTGAGCTCTCCTCCCAACTTACTTCTCCAGGATCCAGCGGCACTTTCTATCTGTTGCTACAGCTCACCGATTCTGCCCTGCCGATTGGGGCTTATTCCCACTCCTGGGGCTTGGAAGCTGCCGTTCAAGCGGGTCAACTTCGCGATCGGGCTGGGGTGCAGCAGTACCTGTTGGGGGTTTTGCACATGGGCTTAGCCCCCACCGAGGGCAGAGCCTGTGCCTTGGCCCATCGTCTATCCCGATTGGGATCCGAGTCGGGAGTGGAGAAGCTGCAGCAACAGCTGCAAGCAACCCGTTGGGCGGCAGAGCCGCGCCAAGCCAGCCTAGATTTGGGGAAACGCCTAGCTCAACTGGCAGAACGCACCTGGGGAATCTCTGTCCCCAAGGCAGAGGGGGATCCACTGCATCATTCCGTGGTGTTTGGCTGGATCTGCGCTCAGGCGGGCATTGGGTTGGAAGATACCCTGCGTGCCTTCTTGTTCTCCTCCCTCACTGGGCTGGTCTCGGCAGCGGTGCGTCTGGTACCTTTGGGGCATACCGAGGGGCAAAGCCTATTGGCTCAGTTGTACGAGCCCATCGAGGCAGTGGTACACCAAGAGATCCTGCCGGTTGTGAAGCGGGCCGAAAGGCCAAACCTCTCCCCCAGCTGGCCGGCTTTGGGCAGCTTCACCCTCCTACAAGAACGCGATTGTCAAGTCCACCAACAGCTCTATTCCCGCCTTTTTCAATCTTGAAAGCCGTCAACCCTCACCCCTAAACCCTTCTCCCAGAGGGAGAGGGGAGTTCAGCTAGAAATCGCAGGAGCCCCGCACTGTACCCGTAGGGTCACTGCCGGGAGGAATGCGCTTTGATGAAGTACAATGAACTTATGAGCCAAGTCCTGACCGTCTCCTGTAAGCTCAAGGCGTCCCAGTCACAAGCCGCCAAATTGGACGCGACTTTGGAGGCTTTTGGCCAAGCCTTGAACTGGGTCAACCAGAACACGCCGGAGAAGATCGTCAACGCGGTCAAACTGCAATCCCTTTGCTACTACGAGATTCGAGCCCGGTTTGGCTTGTCCAGTAACTTGGCTCAACAGGTGTGCAGACGGGTAGCGGGTTCCCGCAAAGTGGCTAAGCAGAAAAAGCGTCCCGTCAAGGAGTTTAAGAGCGGCTTTGTTACCTACGACGCTCGCATCTTTTCGTTCCGTCAAAAAGACTGGACGGTGTCGCTGACCACGGTTGAAGGGAGAGAACGCTTTGAACTGGCCATTGGCAACTACCAGCGTGGGATGCTGGCTGGTTCCAACCCCAAATCTGCCACCCTGGTCAAGCGCAAAGATGGCTCCTACTATATCCAGATTTGCGTAGAGAAAAAGCCACCCAAGCAACAAGATACCGACAAGGTGATCGGGGTGGACTTGGGGAGGACGGATATTGCCCATACGTCAGAGGGGGACAACTGGAATGGACAGCAGTTGAACAGAGTCCGAGACCACTACTCCCGACTGAGGGCGGTACTCCAACGCAAAGCCAGTAAGGGCACACGCAGTTCGCGGCGCAGATGCCGTCAACTGTTGCAACGGCTGTCTGGAAAGGAGAGACGCTTTCAAGTGTGGGTCAATCATCGCATCTCCAAAGCTATTGTCTCTAGGGCAAAAGCTACCAACAGCGCTATTGCTCTGGAAGACCTGACAGGGATCCGGGAAAGGGTCAATCAACAGCCACGCAGCAAAGCCGAGCGGCGTAGGACCAACAGTTGGGCGTTCTACCAACTACGTCAGTTTCTGGAGTACAAGGCGAGGGTTGCAGGGGTTTCTCTGATTCTTGTGCCGCCTGCCTACACGTCGCAGACCTGCCACCGGTGTTTGCATATCCATCCCGACCCTGCGCAATCCTACCGCAGTGGCAAGTCGTTCAAGTGTGGGCACTGTGGATGGGAAGGGGATGCGGATTTGAATGGTGCGAATGTGATTGCGCTCTTGGGGGCTGCCGTAAACCAGCCTAGAGGTTCGGGCCTGTTTTGTTCTCTGGTAGAGCAGAACAGGCTCAGGGCTACTGAAAGCCCGCTCCGTACCGCTTAGCGGTCGGAGCCGGGTAGTTTACGGCTTCGTCGTCCATCCAGGAAGGGGGTACAGGTCGGCATCCATAGCTGGAATCCGAGCCATCGTAGCTGCGGGGATCCCGCTGGTACTCCATCAAGGCTTGAAGGGTATCTCGGGGTGGAGTGGCACCGCGCAAGTCCTTCAAAGAGAGGGAAATGTTGGGAGCCGGCAAAGTGGCACCGCCCACATGACAATTCAAACAGGCGGACTGAAAACGATTTTTGCCGTCCGTGAGCTGCTCTGGGGTAAAGGTGAGGGTATGCCCTGCGGCATCTAGAGGCAATTCCACAGGGCCACTCACCCGCAAATACTGGTTCACGTAAGGATCAATGCGGGCAGCCACCGGACTGGCCAGCCCCAGCCACAACAAAGCTAGGATCCCGACCCAGGCCCAGAGGCGAGACGGGATCCGCCATCTCATAGGCAACTTCTGATCCAGATGCGGCATTAGAGATAGGCTGATAGGTCGCTGTGGCTTTCGTTCTTGGTACCACCCCAGCCGGGAACGGTCTTGGCCTGCACCAGAATGTAGCCCGCAATCAGCTTCAGATCCTCGTCGGTGAGGTTGCGCAGACGTGGATACTCACTGGTGAGCTGGGTGTTGGGGTGATACTCCAACAGAGACTCCACCCCGTCATAGGTGACTGGATTCTTGATGTAATCCACAATCGCCAGCACATTATCCCGTGGGGGAGTTGCCCCCTCCAGATCCGAAAGCTTCAAGCTCACATCCGGGTTGGGATAGGTCTGGCCGCCCACATGGCACTGGGCGCATGCGGTGTTGAATAGCTTCTTCCCTTTGGCCAACTGGGCTTCGGTAAAGGTAATAGACTCAGTTGGCGACAGAGCCACTGCAGGAATATCCCTAGCTGCAAACACTGGAGCCAGACCCCAGCCAAACCCAGCCATCAACGCAGCCAACAGCAGGACAAGCAACCGACGACGCGCTGGCGCAAACACCTTCTGAAAAGAAAAAGCTTTGCTAAACATGGTTCTCCGTAGATCAGCCTAGAAAGAGGAGAGGTGGGCTCCACTCCAGCCACAAACCCGACAACAGGATCAAGAATAGACCATTAAGAGATCATTTGCAGATGGGATCCGGGATAGTTTCCCAATGGTTCCATTTGCCTTTGGTGTTAAGTTTGATTACGGAGCTATGGCCTGTTGGGAGTCTGTTGGCCGAGAGCTGACTTGGCCACAGCCCAGTCGAGAGAACTGAGCAGGTAATGAGCAGGTAATGCAGGTAATATAGAGCTTGGCTTGCTTGCCTGGCAACCTCAGAGCAGGAGAATACGGCAGACTCCGTTCCAGGTTTTCCCCATGTCCTCTATCCAATTCCAGCCGTTGCGGGTGGCTTTCACCTGTGCGGATCCCAGTCAAGTGCAAATGCCCGTTGCCGATTTGCTGGCGGCCTTGCCGGCCTCACCGCTTCTGACCTACACAGACCCGGAAGCAGCGGACTTGCGGGTAGAGCTGTTGCCCGATGCCACTTATCACTTTTACCGGCGGGGGGAAGAGGTGGCTCTGGCGGCCTTCCGGATCCCGGTGAAGAAGCTACTGGCCCTGCCTCGCAAGCTGGTGCGGCTGTTGGAGCACGTGGCTGCTTTTGGTAATCTTTTGAACCTGCAACCTGCCAGCGATGCGCTGAGCAGCATCTTGGAAGTGGAATTTCTCCAACTGGAAACCCCGGCCAGCAGCTCTGCCCCTGCCGAAGTGAGCCCCCTGCCGCGGGATCCCCAAGGGAAAGTGCAAATCCAAGCAGGCCGCAACCTGGCCATTGCCTTGAGAAACAGAGCCCCCACTCCAGTGCATGTTTATGTCACCGTCTTTGACGAGCGGCGGTACAGCGTGGATTTGGTTTACCCCTATCAACCAGATCTGCCTGCCCGTTTACGCCCCAACGAGAGCCTGCTGATTGGCTCTGGCCCCCGCTACCTGCTGCAGATGCAGCTGCCAGAAGGAACAGACGTAGCGGTGGATCGCTTCAAAATCTGGGTCAGCGGCACCAGCATGCAGCCGGGCATTATGGTGATGCCCCCTCTGGGGCAACGGCTGGAACCTCCCTCAGAAGATCCCTACGGGGCCGGATCCCGCCTGGATCGGGAAGTCCGGCTGGCCATTCTGGGCAAAGCAGGCAGCACTCCCATGCCAGCTTTTGCGGAGGATCCCTGGTGGTGTATGGAGCAAGCCGTCAAGATTGTGGCCTGAGCCGATGCTCTTGGGGACTTTTTCAGACTTTCAGAGATGGCTTTTCAGGATCCCATCAAAGGTAGACTCAACCTCATCGACGCCAATCACTGACAGGTGATAGAGGGAAGATAGACTACTTTTTGTATCTTGACTAACATCAGTTAAAACTATGAAAGCTTGGCTTCCCTGAAGACCGAGTTCATCAGCGATTCTGGAGTATTTTTGTATTTTATCTTGGTACCCACCTGTCCTCGATTCCACCCAGTAGAATTTATCATTGATATGGAAGAAAAGATCCATCTCAAAATCGGCTCTATTCGATAAAGTAACTTGGGCATTCGCGACGTAAGAGAAACTGATCTTTTTGGTGTGAGCCGCAACAAGGCGGATCAGCGTGCCCCTAACATATCTTTCCAGCCAGTTCCCTGCCAGAAAATTCAGCGCCTGAGGCGACCTACTGGGTCTCGCTACCAAAAGGCATCTGGGCGCCTTAGAGTATCTGTACTCTTCCAAAAATGCGATGTCGTGTAACTCCTTAGCAACTTGGCAAGTTGAACTGACTACTTGTTGAGGTTCGTCTCTAAGGTTTAGGGAGAAAGAACTGCCGCTCTTCATGTTTGATTTAACCATTCCATAAAATCTCTTGATAAAAGAGTATCGGCTGCCCATAAAGGCGGCTATTTGATCTAGCTTTTCCTCTTTTTCTTCCGCAGCTATGCTTTTTATCTTTATGTTTTTTGAGTTTAAGAACGACTCTATCTTTGATATATCAACAGTAGCTGTCCCATCCTTGTCTCTTAGTACTTCGTCTGGTGTCTCAGGATCTGGTGCTTTACCAATGACCTGAGTAACCTGCTCATTCTGGGAGTCCTGATTTGCAGTTGGGCATATCTCGGATCCATGAGAACTTTGAATAGTAACCCGTAGTTGCCGATAAATATCTTTGGCCTCTTCCACTAGATTTTCCAGAATGGCTAGCTGATTGTTCAGTTGCTGGCCATGTTCGGCCAACTTTACAGATATAGCTTGTAGAAAGTCTCTGCCCCAGTCCTGTAGCAAGCTTTGCTGGCTGTCAGCAAGGCGAAATTTAAACTCTTCAAGGGTAGCTTGGACGGCCTGTAACTTTTCCTGTAACTTTTGAGAAATCTTGTCTACCAATCCTTCGCTCAACTTGATGAGTGCTTTGTCCGGGTTGTTGAGTTCTTGGCTGCGTTGGCTTAGCTGCGAAGATATATCTCTGATAATCTCTCGTTTCCAGATTTCCAGTTTAGGACTGGCCCCATACTGGCGAGCAACGTAAATGCCTACCGAGAAACCAACAGCTGCCCCAATCAATAAAACCAAAACTAAGTCCATCAGATACTCCTGTCCTCTGCTGCTGTTACTTTTCTTTCCAGTTAACTGGATTACCTGCTTGATTACCTGCTTGCCTCAACATGCTAGGAGGAGATAGGTGAATTTTCAAGCAGATGGGGACCTGCCTCTGACCGAAGCTGGGCGCCGACAAGGGATCCCAGCCAGCCTTGCTGAAGAGCTTCTTGAGCAGGAGTCAGTTCAGGCAACACCTCCAACGTGTAGACATCGGGCCGAGGGGGATCCAACGGGATCCAAAAGTGTTTCAACTGGTCCGCTTGAAAAACGCTCAAACAAATGATCTGGTGGGGCTGATAGGCTGTCAAGCGTTCTGTCAGGTTGGCGGCGCTCACCCTGAACCCATCCAGGGCCACCAGCTCATCGCCGGCCCAGATGCCTGCTTTTTGCGCCGGGGATCCCATCTCCACTGCGCTGATGCGATTGCCCTCGCCGTTGAAATTGAGGCCCAGGTATGGGATGGGGTTGGGGCGGCTGAAGTGGGCTTTAAGGGTGAGGCCAAGGGGGTGTAGGTAAGTGTTGTAGTCTAGCTCTTCCGTGCCTTCCACATAGGCTGCGAAAAACCGGCCAAGATCGGCACCGGCTGCCCGCTCAAACGCCTCCCGCAAGTCTTGGTCGCTGTAGCCCTTCTCTGACCGACCAAAGCGCTGCCACAGATCCTGCAAAGCCGTATCCAGGGATCCCTGACCGCCGGAAAGGTGACGGATGTGCAGATCCAGCAGCCAACAGACCAAAGCCCCTTTTAAGTAATAAGAAACCTGGCTGTTGAGGGTGTTTTCGTGGGGGCGGTAGAGTTTGATCCAGGTGTCGAAGCTGGATTCCCGTAGCGATTGCACGGCCCGGCCCGGAGTACGCTGCAAGCGACCAATCTGTTCGGAAAGAACTTTTAAAAAATCGCCGGCACTGAGGATCCCTGCCCTCAACAAGATGACATTTTCGTAGTAGCTGGTCGCTCCCTCACAAAACCACAGGCATTCCAGATAGTTTTCTTGGTTGTAATCGATCTTTTCCAATGCCAGAGGACGCAGACGCTTGACATTCCAGGCATGAAACAACTCGTGGGCCAGCAAAGACAAAAACCGACGATAGGACTCCGGCTGATGCAGCTCCAGCCCAGAGTAAAGAAGGGTGGTGCTGTACTTGTGCTCAAGGCCACCAAATCCTCCCGGCGACAAATGCACAATGAACCAGTAGCGGTCATAGGGTAGCCCACCGAAAAACGCGGCTGTGGTTTTGACAATCGCCTTAGCATCAGCGACAGCCCGATCGACATCCAGAGTGCCCGACCCCCAAACCACAAGGTAATGCGGGATCCCTTCCACCTCAAACGATTGCACTCGATGTGGACCCACCTCCACCGGGCTATCCACCAGCTCGTCGTAGTCTTCCGCCACAAAAGACTGGCCGGAAGTGGGATCCTCAGAAGGAGAGGTCAAGGGCCGCAAACTGGTGGCGATGTGCCAATCCGGCTTGGGGGGGATCACCGTCAAAGTGTAGGGTTCCCGCTCGCGACCGGGCACGTAGAGGAAGAGCGCTGCCCCGTTGAAATAGGCGTGGGTCAAATCCAGATGGTTTGTGCGCACCGTCAGCTCATAGGCATAGACCCGGTAGCACACCTTCACGGCAGAACAGCCCGGCGGATCGATCTGCCAGGTGTTCTTGTCCACCTTCCGCCAGGCCAAAGGGATCCCTTGCTCAGTTGCCGCCTGAAACTCCTGCACATGACGGGCATACTCCCGCACCAAGTAGGATCCCGGCGTCCACACCGGCAGTCGCAGCCGCAAAGGCACCTCTGGATCCACCTCTTGGATCTGCAGTTCCACCTCCAGCAGGTGATTGGCCGGATCCGGCATCCGCACTGTGAAATGCTGGCGGCTCAGTTGAGAAGGTGCAGCAATGATAACCTCTGGGATCCCCATAGATAGGTAGATAGAATGTTCCAACCCACTCCACTCTCTACCGCCAAGGGCCGACGCAACCCCCAGCGACAATGGCTCTTATCCTAACCCCTGCTTTCGGTTGGGGATCCCTTTCTGGGGCAAAAACGAGACTCAAAAATGTAGCACGTGCTACAAAGATGCCTGGGCAGAACCTTCTACTTTAGGGTAAATCTTGGTATCATCATCGATTCTGAAGTCAAGGGGTTGCAACCTAGCCTAATGCTTCTAGATTGATCTTAATAGGTTGATCTTAGGTATAAACTGACCTTAAAAGGTTGATGAGTATGGCGGTGGCCGTAGCGGAAAAATCTCTGATCACAGCCTTCAAGCAATTGGGAGGCCCTCACCATCCTCCGGTTATCGAAACGTTCGAGCGCGGGAAGACCATTTTTTTTCCAGGGGATCCGGCGGAGCGGGTTTACTTTTTGGTGAAGGGAGCCGTTAAGCTCTCGCGGGTCTACGAAATGGGGGAGGAAATCACCGTTGCCCTCCTGCGCGAAAACAGCATCTTCGGCGTGCTCTCCTTTATCACGGGACAGCGCTCCGACCGCTTTTATCACTCGGTGGCTTTTACACCTACTGAGTTGCTCTCTCTGCCGATCGAGCAGGTGGAGAAATCCCTACAGGAGAACGCCGAACTGGCCATGTTGCTGGTTAAAAGCCTGTCGTCTCGTATCTTGCAAACGGAGATGATGATCGAGACGCTGGCTCATCGCGACATGGGATCCCGTCTGGTCAGCTTTTTGTTGATTCTCTGTCGCGATTTCGGGGTGCCTGGCCCAGATGGGGTCACCATCGATCTCAAGCTGTCTCACCAGGCCATTGCCGAGGCTATTGGCTCAACCCGCGTCACCATCACCCGCCTGTTGGGAGAGCTGCGCAAGAAGAAGTACATCTCCATTCACAAGAAGAAGATCACCGTACACGACCCGATGCGGCTGAGCCATCGCTTTGCCTAGAAGGAAGAGGAGAACACCTCCTGAGCAGCACCCTGCCTAGGCAAACCCCGCTCGATGGTTGGTTGAAGCTCTACCCGGCTTATGTTCAGTCTACTGCTGCAGCCTTGAAGAATCTCTGTGCCCGAAGGACAGACTTAAAGTTTTCTGGAAGCTGACCGGATCGCGGGCAAGAATCTACTAGTCTATGGGGGGATCTGGCTTTGGCCAGAGCTATCTAGCCAATTGCTGAGGTGTAACTGTGGAAACAGCCATCGAGTGGATTACCGCCCATGAGATCCTCGACTCGCGAGGGCGTCCCACCCTAGAAGCCCTGGTGGGTCTAGCCAATGGAGCAACGGGCTTGGCGCAGGTTCCCAGCGGTGCCTCGACCGGTACCTTCGAGGCCCATGAGCTGCGGGATGGGGATCCCAAACGCTACGGCGGTAAGGGTGTGCTGAGGGCGGTGGAAAACATCCTTGGCCCCATCCAGTCGGAGCTGCAGGGAGAAGATGCCCTCAACCAAGCCCGTATTGACCAGTTGCTGATCGACCTGGACGGCACCCCCAACAAGTCCCGCCTGGGGGCCAACGCTATTTTGGCAGTTTCTCTGGCGACAGCCAAAGCGGCTGCGGAAGCAGTGGGCTTGCCTCTTTACAAATACCTGGGGGGGCCCTTTGCCAACCTGCTGCCGGTGCCGCTGATGAACGTGCTCAACGGCGGCGCCCACGCCGACAACAACGTCGATATTCAAGAATTTATGCTTGTGCCCATTGGAGCGGCCAGCTTTCGCGAGGCGCTGCGCTACGGGGCTGAGGTGTTTGCGGTACTAAAACAAGTGCTGCAGCAGAAGGGGCTGTCCACCGGTGTGGGGGATGAAGGGGGGTTTGCTCCTGATCTCGACTCCAATGCGGCGGCTTTGGATCTGCTGATGACGGCTATTGAACAGGCAGGCTACAAACCGGGAGCAGATATCGCCTTGGCCTTGGATGTGGCCGCCAACGAGCTGCTGCAGGATGGGCAATATCACTTTGAGGGCAAAGCCCACAGCGCGGCTGATATGGTGGCTTACTACCAGCAACTGCTGGCCAACTATCCCATCCTTTCCATTGAAGATGGGCTAGCGGAAGAAGACTGGGCCGGTTGGCAAGCCATGACCGCTCAACTGGGATCCCGGGTACAGCTGGTGGGAGATGACCTGTTTGTAACCAACCTGACCCGCCTGCAAAAGGGTATCGACAGCGCCGCCGCCAACGCCATTTTGATCAAGCCCAACCAAATCGGCACCCTGACGGAGACCGTCTCGGCCATCCAATTGGCAGTTCAAGCCGGCTTTCGCACCATCATCAGCCACCGCTCTGGCGAGACGGAAGACACCACCATTGCCGACTTGGCGGTGGCCACCCGTGCCGGGCAGATCAAAACCGGATCCCTCTGCCGCAGCGAGCGCATTGCCAAGTACAACCAACTGCTGCGCATCGAAGACGAGCTGGGGGAAGCGGCAGTTTATGCCGGTCGGGTGGGCCTGGGTCCTAGAGCTCGCTAACTTCCCGTTCCGTCCCAGGGGATCCCTAGCACCTGCACCAAAAAGGCCCAGCGGTCGGCAGCTTCCTCAATCAGCTTGCTGGTGGGCTTGCCGGCCCCGTGCCCTGCCTTGGTGTCGATGCGGATGAGGATGGGCTGGGATCCCCCCTGGGCTACCTGCAGGGCAGCGGCAAACTTGAAGCTGTGGGCGGGCACCACCCGGTCGTCGTGATCTGCGGTGGTGATCAGGGTGGCGGGATAGGCAGTGCCGGGCTTGAGGTTGTGCAGAGGGGAATAGGCGTAGAGGGCCTTGAATTCCTCCGGGTTCTCCGGGGATCCGTACTCGGAGATCCAGGCCCAGCCGATGGTGAACTTATGAAAGCGCAGCATGTCGAACACCCCCACTGCCGGCAGGGCCGCTGCAAACAGCTCCGGCCTCTGAACCAGGCAGGCCCCCACCAGCAGGCCGCCGTTGCTGCCGCCGGAGATGGCCAACTTGGCGGGGTTGGTGTAGCCATGGGCTATCAGCCACTCGGCAGCGGCAATAAAGTCGTCGAACACCTTTTGCTTGTTGAGCTTGGTGCCCGCCTGGTGCCACTCTTCTCCGTACTCGCCGCCGCCGCGCAAATTGGGCTGGGCGTAAACCCCTCCCATTTCCAGCCAGGCCACCAGACCCACTGAAAAGCTGGGGGTAAGTGAGATGCCAAAGCCACCGTAGCCATACAGCAGGGTGGGGTGATCCCCTGTCCGAGTCAGGCCGCGGCGGTGGACGAGAAACATGGGGATGCGGGTGCCATCTTTGCTGGTGTAGAACACCTGCTGCACCTCGTAGGCCTGGGGATCGAAATCCACCTGGGGCTGACGGAACAGGGTGCTGGTGCCGCTGGTGAAATCGTAGCGGTAGATGGTGGGCGGGGTGGTGAAGCTGGTGAAGGTGTAGAAGGTCTCGGTGTCGTAGCGCTTGCCGCCAAAGCCGCTGGCGGATCCCAGCCCGGGCAGCGGGATTTCTCCTAGGTAGGTGCCGTCTAAAGCAAAGGTCTTGATCTGGGTGTGGGCGTCTTTGAGGTAGAAGGCCACAAACTGATTGTTGATCAAGCTAACCCCCTGCAGGGTCTCCTCCGCCTCGGGGATCACCTCCTGCACCCGGTCAGGCTGCTCCAAGTCGATGGCCACCAGTCGCCGCCGAGGAGCTTGGCAGTCCGTCAACAGCCAAAAGCGGGATCCGTCGTTGCCCACGAAGCTGTATTCGGCCTCAAACTCGCGGATGAGCTCTACTACAGGAGACTGGGGATCCCGCAAGTCTTTGTAGAAGATGAGGTTTTTGGGATCCGTGCCCCGCCAGACGGAGATGATGAGGTAATTCCCATCTTCAGTAACCCCGCCGGCAAAGCCCCACTCTTTTTGGTCGGGGCGGTGATAGACCAAAACATCTTCTGACTGGGAGGTGCCCAGGCGGTGGTAGTAGAGCTTCTGGAAGTAGTTGACGCTTTCGTATTCGCTGCCGGGGGCCGGTTCGTCGTAGCGGCTGTAGAAAAATCCTTGCCCATCCAGCGTCCAGCTCGCCCCGGAAAACTTGACCCAGCGGAGGTGATCCGGCAAATCCTCGCCGGTTTCGATGTCCCGCACCTTCCATTCTTGCCAGTCGGAGCCGGAGCGGGAGAGACCATAGGCCAGATACCGCCCATCACGGCTGATGGCAATGCCCGCTAGAGCCACCGTACCGTCTTCGGAGAAGGTGTTGGGATCCAGCAAGACCCTGGCCTCAGCCTCCAGGCTTTCTTGGGTATAGAGAACACTTTGGTTTTGCAGGCCGTCGTTCTTGAAATAGAAGTAGCGGCCCCCTTCTTTGAAGGGCTGGCTGTATTTTTCATAGTTCCAGAGCTGGGTCAGGCGTTCTCGGATCCGCTGCCGGGCTGGGATCTGCTGCAAGTAGTTAAAGGTAAGGTGGTTTTGCGCCTCAATCCAGGCCCGCGTCTGCTCCGAATCTAGATCCTCTAGCCAGCGGTAGGGATCCGGTACCGCCTGCCCGTGGTAGATGTCGACAACGGTGGGATCCGGATAGCTGGGCGGGTAGTTGAGCATGAGACCTAAGCGCTAGAGACCCATTCCACTATGGCAGAGGAGAAGCCAAAAACCCACTCTCCGGCCTTTGCCAGGCATGCTCGCTATAGTGGAAGCCGAGTTGCGGGATAGATTCTGTGTTGCAGGCTTCTCCTTTCTTCCAGGCCGGGCGGATGGGCGCCTATCCCCTGGGCTCAGGCTGCTATCACTTCTCGGTGTGGGCGCCCTTGGTTGAGCAGGTGGAGCTGAAGCTGCTCAGCCCTGTCCAACGTTGCTTTACTCTAGTGCGGGATGAGCAGGGCTATTGGCAGGGGGAGGTGGACGGGATCCCACCTGGGCCAGTGGACTACCTCTACCGCCTGCACACCTCAGCAGGGGTAGTGGAGCGGCCGGATCCCGCTTCCCGCTGCCAGCCCTACGGCGTCCACGGCCCTTCGCGGGTGGTGGATCCCCACTTCGACTGGCAGGATCAGGGGTGGAAGGGGATCCCCCTGTCTCAGTGGATCCTCTACGAGCTGCATGTAGGCACCTTTACCCTCGAGGGCACCTTTGCTGCTCTGATCCCTCGCCTGCCGGAGTTGGTGGAGTTGGGGGTAAACGTGCTGGAGCTGATGCCGGTGGCCCAGTTTCCAGGAGAGCGCAACTGGGGCTACGACGGCGTCTACCCCTACGCGGTGCAGACCAGCTATGGAGGAGCGGCAGGCTTCAAAGCCCTAGTCAATGCCTGCCACCAACTGGGTTTGGCCGTCATCTTGGATGTGGTCTACAACCACCTGGGGCCGGAGGGGAACTACCTGCGGGATTTTGGCCCCTACTTCACCGACAAGTACCACACCCCTTGGGGGGATGCCCTCAACTTCGACGACCGCTATTCTGACGGCGTGCGAGAGTTTTTCCTACAAAACGCCGAGTACTGGCTGGAGGAGTTTCATCTCGATGGGCTGCGGCTGGACGCGGTGCATGCCATCTACGACTTCAGCGCCTACCCCTTCTTGCAGGAATTGGCAGAGCAGGTGGATGCCCTAGAAGCTCGCACTGGCCGGCCCAGGGTTCTCATTGCCGAAAGCGACCTCAACGATGTCCGCCTCATCACCCCCCGAGAGCAAGGGGGCTACGGGCTAGATGCCCAGTGGTGCGATGACTTCCACCACTCACTTCACACCCTGCTTACCGGGGAAAAGACAGGCTACTACCAGGACTTTGGCGAATTGGAGCACCTGGCCAAGGCTTACCGGGAGAGCTACGTTTATTCTGGCCAGTACTCCTGCTACCGCGCCAGGCGTCACGGCAACTCCGCTGTTGGGCGACCGGGATCCCAATTTGTTGTCTGCATTCAAAACCACGATCAAATCGGCAACCGCATGTTGGGAGAGCGCCTCAGCCAGCTCACCTCTTTCGAGGGCCTCAAGTTGGCTGCCGCTGCCCTGCTGTTGGCTCCCATGCTGCCGCTGCTGTTTATGGGGGAAGAATACGGGGAGGTGGCCCCCTTTCTGTATTTTGTCAGCCACGGGGATCCCGATTTGGTGGAAGCGGTACGACAGGGACGCCGCCGCGAGTTCAGCGCCTTTGCCTGGCAGGGAGAGCCGCCGGATCCCCAAGCTGAAGAGACTTTCTTGCGCTCCAAGCTCAATTGGGAGTTGAAAAAGGCCGGTCACCACCAGGTTCTCTGGAAGTGGTACCAGGCCCTGATCCGGCTGCGCAAAACCCAACCGGCCCTCCAGCACTTGGAGCGGGATGGAGTGGAAGTGGAGCTCTTTTCCAACTCTGGCCTAGCTCTGCACCGCCGCCAGGGATCCCAGGCTTTGCTTGCCCTTTTCAATTTCAGCCCCGATCAGCCAGTCACCTATACCCAATGGCCCAGCGGCACCTGGGAAAAACTTTTGGACAGCCATGAGACCCAGTGGTTGGGCAAGGGATCCTCTCTGCCCGCCGGAAGCCAAGGAGATCTTGTGGAGGTACCGCCCTATGGGGTGGCGGTGTACGGTCAGAACCCCTAAAAGAGGTAATCCCGGCCGCAGCCGTAGCGCCAAGCCTCGCGGCGCCGTCTCCAGAAGTAGTCCTGGGGGTTGGTTTCCGGCTCCGGGCGATCTGTTAGCCTTTGCAGCAGCTCGTAGAGGCCAAGGGCGCCAAAGTGGCCCGCCCATTCCACCAACTCCGGCAACCCCAACCGGGGCAAAAGTCCGGCCACCAACCGAGGATCCCGACTCATCGCCCCCCACAGGGCCTGGGCCAAGCCGCCGAACTGCACTACATCCTGCAAAAAGGGCTTCACCACCTGGGGGCCGGCGGCAAACATGGCCGCAAACACCCTGCTCAACAGGCGGTTAATGCTATTGGGATCCCAACTTTTGTTCTGCAGAGGGGGAATCATGGCCTTCTGAAATAGCCAGGTCACGGCCAAGTTGGGCTGGTAGGGTTGCAGCAGGGCCAGGGCTGCCTGGTTCAACTGCCGTTGCGCCAGGGCCTCGTGGATCCCCTGCTGTAGGCGATCCAGGTGGCGCAACATGGCGCCAAAGCCGCCAAAGCTTAGAGGCGACTGGCTGCCACTGCTATCCCCCACCGCCAATAGGCGATCCCAGGGCAGTTGCAGCGGGCTGCGGCGGTAGGCGGGGAAAACGCCACATAGCTTGCGCACCCAGCGGATCTGGGCCAGCTCCACCCCCTGGTAGGCTGGCAGCAGCCGGCAGTAATCCCGCCAGAGCTGCTCTAGACTAGGCCGCCGGGGATCCCGGTCGCAGTAGGTAAAAAGATAGGTGGTGCGCCCATCGCGGGCAGGGAAAGCTTCCCAAAAGGGCTGGTAGCCATTCTGGGCTGGGGTAAAGCTGTAGAAGAGATCTCCCGTGGGTTGGTCGGGCAGCCCCTGGGCACAGGATCCCACCACCAGACAGACGCTATCTGGCGGCTGCCCTTGGCGAGCCTGGGCCGCGATGGGCGAGCGGTGCCCCATGGCATCCACCAGCAGTTGAGCACGGATCTGTCCCTTGGTGGTCTGGAGGCAGATCCCATCGGGGTGAACGGTGGCACTTTGAAAGGCAGTCTGCTCCCACACTTGGCCCCCCCAGGCCAGGAAATGCTGCTTGAGGAACTCCAGGAGGCTGACTGGATCCACGCCCACATTCAGCACTCCCTCCACCCACCAGTGGGGGCCCTCCCCAAAGCCAATCCGCCCCCTCGGGTAGTGGGTAACCTGGACTGCCTCCCACTCGGGCGGGGTAAGCAGCTCCAGCTCTAACAACACCTGCAGCTCC
Organism: Synechococcus sp. JA-2-3B'a(2-13); assembly: GCF_000013225.1. Classification (NCBI taxonomy): domain Bacteria; kingdom Bacillati; phylum Cyanobacteriota; class Cyanophyceae; order Synechococcales; family Synechococcaceae; genus Synechococcus; species Synechococcus sp. JA-2-3B'a(2-13). The sequence goes on along the minus strand of NC_007776.1, from coordinate 2,630,874 downwards.
TGGTGTGAGGTGTTCCACTCCTGCTCCCGCCCCCGCAGGATCCCGCGCTCCAGCAGGATCACCCGCCAGCCCCGCTTGGCCAAAGCCGCCCCCAGAAGGATCCCCAAGGTGCCGCCGGCAATCACCACATCGGCATCCCAGGATTGGCTGCCCAAACGAGCGGAAGAAGGGTGAACCACTGCCGGGGGCAGTTCCGCCTGCGGCTGCCGCAGGGATCCCCACCAGCGATCCAAGGTGGGCAGGGCTTCTGGCGGGGGGACGAATTCAGCCATCGGCAGGAGGAACTTCACTCTAGACCAAGCCCCGACTTTTGAGGCGACGATGAATCAAAACCAGCGTATCCACCTCGCCGACATTGCCCGGAAACAACACCACCGGCAGGTTGGGAAAGCGGGGATGATCGGACGGGGTGATCACCATCGAGATCCCAGGGTAGACTTGCCCCAGCAGACGCACCGCCGGCAAGTCGAGGCCAGTGCTGAGGGTGTCGTTGGAGGTGATGCCGCCCTTGCTGATGAGATAGCCGATCCCTTCTGGCAGCCCCTGCACCACGCCCATCAACAACCGCGAAACCTTCTGTCCAAAAGCCAGGCGCATTTCTACGGCGTCCTTTTCAAAAGTCAGTTCCTCTCGGCTGGTGTAGACCACCGGCGTCAGACCCTGCTCATAGGCGCTGTGAACTTGGGCCAGGATCCCAGGCAGCAGCTCCGCGTCGGGATCCAATAGTCGCCTCACCTCCACCTCGATGCCTTGGGTTTCAGGCTCCTGCAGAAGGCGGGCCAACTGCTGGCTGGACTTTTGCACATGGGATCCCACAATCACCACCCCTGGCCGATCTGAGCGGACAAACCGCCCCATCTGCTCTGGCAGAACCGGCTGTGGCGGCAATTGGGCCAAAGCCGTCAAGAGGCTGGCGGCGCTGCGGAACAAAAAGCGCTTCCCCTGCTCTATAGCCGCCCAAACATCCTGGGCAAAGCGATCCAAATCCGCTTGAGTTTCTCCATCCACTACACAGCAGACATTCCCCTCCAGACTCAAAAGCCGCTCCAGACAGCCGGCGCGAATCTGCTCTAGGGTCAATCGCTCCACCTGCTCAGCCCGGATCCGCCCCTGGGTTTTCTCCTGCACATAGTCCGGCAAATAGCTGTGGTGGTAGCCAAACACCGCATCCCGAGCAAACTCCGTCTCATGCACCGGCACCCAGCGCTCCCCCACCCGTAGGTAGTGGACACTGTTGCGGGTGATGCGCCCTCCCTCAAAAAAGGCCGGCACCAGAAAATGGGCATCAAAAGGCCCCAGCTCTGCTGCCATCACATCCGTTTCCAGGGGGTAATGCCCCCGCAGCGTCGAGTCGGAGCGGCTGACGAAAATAGCCTGCTCACATCCCAGCTCCGCCATCACCTCCTTCAACGCCCCACATACCGACCGCGTCACCTCCGCTGCCTTCGCCGGGGGCAAAGCCCGAGTATTGGTGAGGATAAAGCGAATTGGCGAGCTATCCTGCAACCCCAGCTTCAAAGTCTGCGGATCCCAGCGGGTGAGGAGCAAGCAACTGTGAACGGTTTGGGATCCGGTGGGATCATCGTCCAACACAACGATAGGGGGGAGAGCCATGAGACCGTCTCAATGACAAAGCAACCCGAGAACTCCAGACAGACGAATCCCCCTCAAAGGGCAACCGCTATTTTCATCTTCCCCCAAGTTGGCCATCTTCCCTGCCCCTATTCCAGGCGAAGTTTGCCATGATTGAGATCAACTGGCTCTGTTGAATCCAAAACAACTGCAACCCTTCCCCCCCCTGCCCACATTCATGGGAGAAAGCCATGGGGCAAGCCGAGCTGCAACTTCACATCAAACGGGTACAGCAGGACGTGCTGCGCATGGGGGCGCTGGTGGAAAAGTCGGTGGTCTTGGCCCAGCAGGCCCTGTTTGAACAGAACTTGGCCGCCGCCGAACAGGTGATCGCCCAAGACAAGCAAATTGACCGTTTTTATCGTCAAATCGAGAAAGACTGTATTAATTTGATTGCCTTGCGCTCCCCGGTGGCGCGGGATCTGCGCTGGATCAGTACCCTGATGCAACTGGTACGCGATCTGGAGCGGATTGGCGACTACGCCAAAGACTTGGCCGAAGTGGCCCTGCGCTTGGTCATGTACCCGCCGCCTCCGGAGCTGGGTCGTATTCGCGTGATGATGCAGCGCTGCCAGAAAATGCTCAGCCACAGCCTGGTGGCCCTGACGGAATTGGACGCCGACCTGGGCCGACAACTGAAGCGGGAAGACGACGCCGTTGATGAAGATTACACTAGCCTTTACAATACGTTGGCGCAGCAGTCTGACATTCGCGGATCGGTCGAGCCTATTCTATTGATGTTGCTGGCGATCCGTTACCTGGAGCGTCTGGCCGACCACAGCACCAACATCGGCCAGCGGGTTGCCTTCATTGTCACCGGCCAGCGTGACTAATGCCAATGGGTTGGGTCTTGTGATGTCTTAACCCCTCTTCTTCTCTCCTCTTTTGCCAATACCCAAAATGGACTTCTCTCGAATTTTTCAGCATTTTCTCTCTCAGCCTCCCGATCAATTGACCGACAAAGATACTCTTCTTGCCCTCTTGCAGTCCCCCGACCCAGAAGCGCCGGAAATGCTCGAGATTGCCCTAGATGGCCTGGTGCGGGCCGGGTTTCTGGAACGACTAGGGGATCCCCCTCGCTATCGGCGCAAGCCGGACGAATCTTTGGTGGTGGGGCGTTTGCGCTGTTCCAGCAAAGGCTTTTGCTTCGCCATTCGGGACGAGCCGGGGGTGGAGGATGTGTACATCCACGGCAGCAACCTCAGCGGCGCCTGGAATGGGGATCAGGTGTTGGCGCGGGTCACCAAAGATGGCAACCGTCGCCGCAGCCCTGAGGGAGAGGTGGTGGCCGTTGTGGAGCGGGCCAATTCTGCCCTGGTGGGTCGCCTCAAACAGACGGAACAGGGTTTTCGGGTGGTGCCCTTGGACGACCGGCTGCTGTTCGAGCTGGCCCTGACGGAGGGATCCCCTGTCGAGCTGGCGGAAGGTCGGGTGGCCTATGTGGAGGTGAATCGCTACCCGCTGGGGGATCTGCCCCCAACCGGAACCATTCGCAAAATTTTGGGCGACGGCCCAGAGGCCTCCATCGATGCAGATTTGGTCTGTTGCAAGTACGACCTACCGCAGGAGTTTCCCGCTCCAGTGTTGGAGGCAGCAGCAGCTCTGCCCAAAAAGCTCAGCCGCTCTGACCAAAAGGGCCGCCGCGATCTGCGCGATTGGTTTTGCATCACTTTGGAGCCTTTGGATCTGCAGCATCCCCACGGCTTGGAACCCAACGTGGCTGTTTCCTTGCAGCGGCAAGAGAATGACCACTGGCTGCTGGGGATCCACATTGCCGACGTAGCCCACTGGCTGGATCCCGACCACCCCTTGGAGCAAGAGGCTCAGCAGCGGACGGCCACCGTCTACCTCGATACGATGGTGCTGCCTCTCTTTCCGCCGGAGGTGCACAACCGCCTGGCTCTGTTGCCACAGCAGGAGCGCTTGGCCTATTCACTGCTAGTGACCCTCGACCCAGAAGGGGTGGTACAAAACTTCGAGATTTACCCCAGCCTGGTGCAATCGCGGGCTCACCTGTCCTATGGTCAGGTGCAGGCTCTTTTGGCCACCACCGCCGACTTGGGCCCCGACGAAGAAGTGCCGGAGTTGATGGCCCTGCTGCAAAACCTGCTGCGCCTTAGCCAGATCCTACGGGCCAAACGTCACCAGGCGGGGGGATTTGACCTGCCCCTGTTGGATTTGCTCACTCCCCACTCTGCGGACGAAAGCGGCTACGGCCCCCTCTTGATCAGCGATCGCCTCGGCGCCCATGCCCTGATGACGGAAATTCTCCTGCTGGCCAACCAAATCCTGGGCCACCATTTGCGCCAGTTGGGGATCCCTTCTTTGGCCCGCGTGCAGCCTGCCCCTGCCGCCGAGGCCCTGCAGAGCTTTTTGCGCCTGGCCAATGCCATGAAGCTGGATCTGAATTTGCAAGATCCCGCTGTCGTAACTCTGGCGGACTGGCAGCGGATTTGTGCCCGCATCACCGCTCCCGATGTGTTGGCCTCTGGCGCGAGCCCGGCCTTGGTGGCGCAGATGCTGGCCACCTTGCCCCCGGTCGAGTATCGTCTCCAGCCTCTGGAAGAGCAACTCGGCCATTTTGGGTTGGGCCTCAAAGAACCCTACGCCACCTTTACGGCCCCCTTGCGCCGCTATGCCGACTTGCTCAATTTGCGTGCCCTGCACCTGGCCCTGAGCAAAGGACGCGAGCGCCGCAGCTCTCGCTCCAAAACCGTGGTGGATCTGCACGGCCCCAGCGGCTATGGCCAAATCGACTGGCAGGTGTTGCCGCCCAAGGTGCAGGAGGAATGGCAGGCGTTTCTCCAGGCGCAACTGCCCAAAATTCAGGAGGGGTACCGGATCCGGCAGCAGGCGGAGCGGGAGCTGATGGGCCTGAAGCGCTCTGAGTTCATGCAAAAGCACCTGGGAGAGGTGTTCCCCGGCCTAATCATCGGTGTCCAGAACTACGGCTTTTTTGTCCAGGTGGATCCCATCTTGGCGGAAGGCTTGGTGCGGGTCAGCACCCTGAAAAACGATTGGTACGAGTACCGCAGCCGTCAGCAGGCGCTGGTGGGACGCAAGAGTCGGCGCCAGTTTCGCCTGGGGGATCGGGTGGAGGTGCAGATTAAGAACGTGGATTACTACCGCCAACAAATTGACCTGGCGGTAATCGGGGAAGGCCGTCCCTACGAAGAAGAAGAATAAGGCGGGGATCCCTCCATGGATCGCAGCTGGAGAGGACGGTTGTTGCGAACTCTGGCTCTGGCAAAATAGGCGATACCTAGATCAGGAAGATCCTACCGGAGCTTCCGGCACCCAGCTCTACTGCCCCGAAAGAGTCCAGGGTGCTCCCTGTGTCTGTATTGCCTTCCTATACTGAGTAGCAAAGCTCTGCCGAACTCCTATGCAGCCCACCAATCCCAACCAATTTACCGAAAAAGCTTGGAGCGCCATTGTCCAATCCCAAGATGTGGCCCGGCGGCACCAGCAGCAACAGTTGGAAACCGAGCATTTGCTGATCTCCCTTCTGGATCAAGAGGGGGGGCTCACCCAAACCCTCCTGCAACGGGCAGGTATCGATCCAAAGCTGGTGCGGGATAAAGTGGAAAGCTTCATCAACCAGCAGCCCAAGTTGGCGCGGGTGGATCAGCTCTACTTGGGTCGCGGCCTGGAAACCACCCTGGATCGGGCCGAGGAGTTTCGCAAAGAGTACGGCGATGATTTCATCTCGGTGGAGCACTTGTTTTTGGGATCCCTGCAAGATGAGCGGGTGGGCAAGCGGGTCTTGGCACCCCTGGGCCTGACGGTAGAGCGCCTCAAACCGGTCATCAAAGAGGTGCGAGGCAAACAGCGGGTCACCGACAAAAACCCCGAATCCCGCTACGAAGCCCTGGAGCGCTATGGCCGCGATCTCACCCAGGCGGCCCGCGAAGGGAAGCTGGACCCGGTGATCGGGCGAGATGACGAGATCCGCCGCGTCATTCAGGTGCTCTCCCGCCGCACCAAAAACAACCCCGTCCTCATCGGCGAACCCGGCGTGGGGAAAACAGCCATTGTGGAGGGCCTAGCCCAGCGCATCAACCGGGGAGATGTGCCGGAGTCTCTGAAAAACCGGCGAGTCATTGCTCTGGACATGGGCGCTCTCATTGCCGGGGCCAAGTACCGCGGGGAATTTGAAGACCGCCTCAAAGCTGTGCTCAAAGAGGTCACTGAATCCGAAGGCCAGATCATCCTCTTCATCGACGAGTTGCACACCGTTGTCGGCGCCGGGGCCGGCGAAGGGGCCATGGATGCCGGCAACTTGCTCAAACCCATGCTGGCGCGGGGCGAGTTGCGCTGTATCGGCGCCACCACCCTGGATGAATACCGCAAGCACATCGAAAAAGATGCGGCCCTAGAACGCCGCTTTCAGCCGGTGTACGTGGATCAGCCTTCGGTGGAAGATACCATCTCCATCCTGCGCGGCCTCAAAGAGCGCTACGAGCTGCACCATGGGGTCAAAATCAGCGACTCCGCCTTGGTGGCGGCAGCGGTGCTCTCCAACCGCTACATCTCCGAGCGCTTCCTGCCCGACAAAGCCATCGACCTGGTGGACGAGGCGGCGGCCAAGCTGAAAATGGAAATCACCTCCAAGCCCGTCGAATTGGATGAAATTGACCGGCGCATCATGCAACTGCAGATGGAGGAGCTCTCCCTGAAAAAAGAAGATGATGCTGCCTCTAGAGATCGCCTCAGCAAAATTGAGCAGGAGCTGGCCAACCTGACGGAGCGACAACGGGAGTTGAATGCTCGCTGGCAATTTGAAAAAGAGGCTATCGAACGCCTGCAAAGCCTTAAAGCCGAGCGGGACGCCGTCAAGCTTCAAATCGAACAGGCTGAACAAAAATATGACCTCAACCGCGCTGCCGAGCTCAAGTACGGCAAGCTGATGGAATTGGAGCGGCAAATCCAAGAGCAGGAGGCTCACCTGGCCAAGCTGCAGACCAACGGCGAGCCGCTGCTGCGGGAGCAAGTGACTCCTGAAGATATCGCTGAGATCGTCTCCCGCTGGACCGGGATCCCAGTCACCAGCCTGATGGAGTCGGAAAAGCAGAAGCTGCTGCGCCTGGAAGCCCATTTGCACCAGCGGGTGGTGGGCCAAGACGAGGCGGTAGCCGCCGTAGCGGCAGCCATTCGGCGCGCCCGGGCCGGCATGAAGGATCCCAATCGCCCCATCGGCTCTTTCCTGTTCATGGGGCCCACTGGCGTGGGGAAAACCGAGCTGGCCCGTGCTTTGGCGGAGTTCCTCTTCGACACTTCCGAGGCGATGGTGCGCATCGACATGTCCGAGTACATGGAGAAGCACTCGGTCTCTCGTCTAATCGGAGCTCCTCCAGGCTACGTGGGCTACGAAGAAGGCGGGCAGCTCTCCGAGGCGGTGCGGCGACGCCCCTACTCGGTGGTGCTGTTTGACGAGGTGGAAAAAGCCCACCCGGATGTCTTCAACATCCTGCTGCAGGTGCTGGACGATGGCCGCATCACCGACTCCCAAGGGCGGACAGTGGACTTCAAAAACACCATCATCATCATGACCAGCAACATCGGCAGCGACCTCATCCTGGAAATTGGGGCCGATGAAAGCCGCTACGAGGAGATGAAAACTCAGGTGCTGGCCATGCTGCGGCACCACTTCCGACCGGAGTTCCTCAACCGGGTGGACGAGCTGATCATCTTCCACGCCCTCACCAAAGAGCAAATTCGCCAGATTGTCGGCCTGCAAATGCAGCGGGTGGAAAAGCTGCTGGCAGATCAGCAAATCGAGATCCTGCTCACCGAAGAAGCCAAAGACTACCTGGCAGAGGTGGGCTACGACCCCGTGTTCGGGGCCCGTCCGCTGAAGCGGGTGATCCAGCGGGAGATCGAAAACCCCATCGCCACCAAGCTGCTGGAGAACGAGTTCCTGCCCGGCGACCGCATTTTGGTGGATGTAGCCAACGAGCGGTTGATCTTCCGCAAGATCGGCTCTCAGCCCCGCCAGGAGCCGCCCGCTGCCGTAGCCGTCAGCTAGACCTGTTACAAGCTGATCACTTGGTCAGGTGGGTTGTCTTTCAAGGCCGCGTAGAGGTCGGGGAAGCAGCCCACCTGCACGCCTTTAACCACGTTTTTGGGAACGCAGTAGCCCGGCTCCTTGCGTCCACGTCCCTGGGCGTCGCACCACTTGGGTTCCCCTTCCGCCAGGTTGCGCTCCAGGGCGCACATGTCGCACATCATCAGCAAAATGTCTTGCGCTTCGGCAATCTTGGCTAGGCGCTCGCCGATGGGATCCCCCTGCCGCAAGACAAAGCAGTTGTCGTCGAAAAAGAACATGCCCACCACCTGCGCTCCATGCACCCCTGCTTCTAGCTGAGGCAGGATCATCTGGCCCAATTTGTAGGTGCCGCAGCGGGGATGGGTGAACACGTAGGCAACTTTCATGAGGCCCCCTTGCCGTTTTCAATTTTGATTATCAGTAATTATCATTTTCAGAGTAACACGAGTTTCTGGGCCAGAGTTGCCGGACCCAGCAGGCCGAGGTGTGTGGTGATCGGCAAACCAGCCTGAGACCGTTCCTGAGGCTTTTGCGCCATCCCGCCCTCAGGCCTGGCTTCTCTCCCACAAAGGGAGAGGGAAGCTAGGATAGGCTACTGCGCCACTTCTGTCCTGCTGCTATCGGAAGCCCTTGCGGGATAGCAGGGATCCCTGGCTAGCGCTGAAACTGAAGAGCCTTTCCCCGCACCGAGGGATCCACCTGGCCGTTTTGAAAGGCAATCTGTCCGCCCACGATCGTGACTAGGGGCCAGCCCACCAATTCCCAGCCCTCGAAGGGACTCCAGCCGCATTTGGTCAGCAGCTCTTCCCGCCGCACCGGTTTGGGTGTGTGGCGATCCACCAGCACCAGGTCGGCGTCGTAGCCCACCTGCAGCCGCCCTTTGTTGGGGATCCCGTAGAGGCGGGCCGGTGCCTCACACATCCACCGCACCACCTGCGCCAGCGTACAACGCCCCTGCTGGGCTGCCGTCAACATCAGAGGCAAAGCGGTTTCCACGCCGGGCATACCGGAAGGGGAGTGGGGATAGGGCTGAGCCTTTTCTTCCAGAGTATGGGGGGCATGGTCGGTGGCAATGCAATCCAGGATCCCGTCCTGCAGCCCCTGCCACAGTTGGGCCAGGTTAGCGGGATCCCGCAGGGGGGGGTTCATCTGGGCCAGGGATCCCAGACGAGCGTAATCGGCGGTGCTGAGCAGTAGGTGTTGGGGGGTCACCTCTGCCGTCACCCAGGCCGGCTTGTGCTGGCGCAGCAGCTCGACCTCTAGGCCGGTGGAAAGGTGCAAAATGTGTAGGCGATGGCGGTAGCGGGTGGCCAAGTCCAAAGCCCGCCGTGAGGCGATCAGGGCCGATTCCTCGTCCTGAATTTGCGAGTGAACAGCTACGTCTGTGCGTCCGGCAAACAGGGCCTTACGAGCTGTGATGCGAGACAAATCTTCGGCATGGACGGCAATTAAAAAGTTGGGATCCGTTTCCCCGAAAATCCGCTCCAGCGCCGCCTGATCATCCACCAACAGGGGCCCATGCATGGATCCCATGAAGATTTTGATGCCACAGGCTCCCTGCACCGTTTGCAACTCTTCTAAGTTATCGGCAGTGGCCCCGATAAAAAAGCCGTAATTGACCACACACTTGCTGGCCGCACGGGCCAGCTTGTCATCCAGCGTCGCTTGGTCAATCGTCAGCGGGTCGGTGTTGGGCATCTCCAAAAAGCTGGTCACCCCGCCCCGGGCACAGGCCCAGGATCCCGTCTGGAGGTCTTCTTTGTGCTCGCGGCCAGGCTCGCGAAAGTGAACTTGGGGATCGATAACCCCCGGCATCAGGGTATGGCCCTCGGCGTCGATGACCTTGGCCACCCCTTCTGGCGAGAGGTTTGGGCCGATTTGGGCAATGCGCCCCTCCCGCACCAGCACATCTCCCCGCCAGGGATCCCCTTCCGGCACCAGCAGCTCAGCATTTCGGATCAGCAAATCTCCAGACAAAGCTCCGCCCTCCCCCAAAGGCGCTCTCAAGATAAAGACTATTGACTTGGCTCCGCCAGCACAGCCGCATCTGGATCCAGTAAACTACCCGGCTCCGACCGCTAAGCGGTACGGAGCGGGCTTTCAGTAGCCCTGAGCCTGTTCTGCTCTACCAGAGAACAAAACAGGCCCGAACCTCTAGGCTGGTTTACGACAGCCCCCAAGAGCGCAATCACATTCGCACCATTCAAATCCGCATCCCCTTCCCATCCACAGTGCCCACACTTGAACGACTTGCCACTGCGGTAGGACTTGCCCTGCTCAGGGTGGATGTGTAAGCACCGGTGACAGGTCTGCGACGTGTAAGCAGGCGGCACAGGAATCAGAGAAACCCCTGCAACCCTCGCCTTGTATTCCAGAAACTGGCGTAGTTGGTAGAACGCCCAACTGTTGGCCCTGCGCCGCTCGGCTTTGCTGCGCGGCTGTTGATTGACTCTTTTCCGGATCCCTGTCAGGTCTTCCAGGGCGATAGCGCTGTTGGTAGCTTTTGCCCTAGAGACAATAGCTTTGGAGATGCGATGATTGACCCACGCCTGAAAGCGTCTCTCCTTGCCAGACAGCCGTTGCAACAGTTGACGGCATCTGCGCCGCGAACTGCGTGTGCCCTTACTGGCTTTGCGTTGGAGTACCGCCCTCAATCGGGAGTAGTGGTCTCGGACTCGGTTCAACTGCTGTCCATTCCAGTTGTCCCCCTCTGACGTATGGGCAATATCCGTCCTCCCCAAGTCCACCCCCAGCACTCTGCCCGTGCGTTGCGGCGGGGATGGCTCCGCTTCCACACAGATTTGAATGGAGTAGGAGCCGTCTTTACGCTTGACCAGGGTGGCAGATTTGGGGTTGGAACCAGCCAGCCGTTCTCTCTGGTAGCGGCCAATCGCCAGCTCAAAGCGCTCCCGACCCTCCACCGTGGTCAGCGACACCGTCCAGTCTTTCTCGCGGAACGAAAAGATACGAGCGTCGTAGGTAGCGAAGCCCCCTTTGAACGCTTTGACGGGGCGGTTTTTCTGTTGGGCAACTTTACGGGCGCCGGCCAGCCGTCTGCAGACCTGCTGAGCCAAGTTACTGGATAAGCCGAACCGGGCACGGATTTCGCGGTAGCACAGAGACTGGAGCTTAACGGCGTTGGCGACTTTCTCCGGCGTGTTCTGGTTGACCCAATTCAAGGCTTGGCCAAAAGCCTCCAAAGTCGCGTCCAATTTGGCGGCTTGCGACTGGGACGCCTTGAGCTTGCAGGATACGGTCAGGACTTGGGTCATAAGTTCATTGTACTTCATCAAAGCGCATTCCTCCCGGCACTGACCCTACGGGTACAGTGCGGGGCTCCTGCGATTTCTAGCTGACAGATGGGCGATCAGCCGATCCACCAACCGCGAGAGGGTTGCCTGTTCTTCTAGGCTGAGACAGCCGTAGGTTTGCTCCCGCAACTGCCAAATCAGAGGGGGTAAAACGTCTTTCAGCTCCTCCCCTGCAGGTGTGAGGTAGACCCGCCAAATCCGCCGATCCTCAGGATCTCGCTGCCGCCGGATCAGCTCCCGTTTTTCCATGCCATCCAACACCCCGGTCATGGTGCCCCCCAACTGCTGCAAGCGCTCACAAATAGTGGAAGTAGGGATCCCGTCTTCTTCCCAAAGGCAGCAGAGCACCACCCAATGGGAGATGGTCAGGCCAAAAGGCTCCAAATGAGACTGCAACTTCCGCCGCACCAATTGAGACAACAATCGAATGCGGTAGCCCAGGGAGTTGGGGGCGAGAATGTCATGCCACCGTTCCAGGAAAGCCTGCTTTTCCGATTGAACCATCTCCCCGGTTTGACTGTTTCCCATCGGCGGCCTGGAATGCTCGGAATCTAAATCGCCCTATTTTATCTTTTACTGAGGAGAAGGAGAGAAGGAGCTTACGGTTTGCCGAGAAGGTTGTGTGATCTGCAGTACGGCCTAGCCCTTGCACAGCCAACAGACGATCTGCGGCCATTACAGTTGCAAAAGATATCCATAAAGATATCCATCAGGCCACACAACATTTTTTGGCTACCCATCAGCTAGAAATTGCAGGAGCCCCGCACTGTACCCGTAGGGTCGGTGTCGGGAGGAATGCTATAATAATACTGCGGACACCAGAAACGGTTGTTTAAGGCACTGGTAACGGTCGATTGGGGGTGCTGTAAACCACCCCAGAGGCTCGTGGTTGGCTTGCTAACTGCAGGGCTACTAAAAGCCCGCTCCGTACCGCCTAGCGGTTGGTGTCGGGTAGTTTACGTCACAGCTGACTGGGATCCCTGACAAGCAAAAGATGGGCTTGCCTTGGCCGGAGTCGATAACGCTGGAAAAGGCTGGCACAGAGATTTGCCAAGGCAGTTCGGATGGCACTAGAGTAGCGTCAAGTCTTTTGCCAGCCCGTTGTCCTTTGCAAGTGTCTTTGTGAGGTCATCATGCCGCTTATCCCACAGGGGTTGCGCCCCCATCGTCGTCTCCTCTGGGCAGGGATCCCGTTAGCTGGTGCTTTGGCCTTGGGGGCCTGCTGGAGCAACCCCACAGGTGCTGAAGTCGAGTCTCCCACATTGACTCAGAATCCCTTCCCCCCCATCCCCACTCCACCGCCGCCGCTGCCTTCCCCAAGTGGGACGCCGGGCCTTCCCCCTTGGTGGCCCCGCGCCCAATCGCCGCAGTGGGAAGATTCTCCTTACGCTTCGGTCTTGTCCGGCTTTTTGCAAGGATTGGCGGCCCAAGGGGGAGCGCTCTCTCAACAGGGGATCCTGCTCTGGACGCCGGAAGGGGAGCTGTTGGCGGAGCATGGGCTGGATCGACCTTTGCCGGTGGGAGCCTTGGATCAGTTGGCCATCAGCTTGATGGCCCTGGAGACTTGGGGTTACGAGCATCGCTTTGAGACCCGCTTCTACACCACAGGCCATCGGTTGGGCCATCGCTTGACGGGAGATTTGATCCTGGTGGGTGGCGGGGATCCCTATTTCACGGAAGCGAATGTGGCAGAGCTGGCCCGCCATTTGCATAGCCTCAACATTCGCCAGATCGACGGGGATGTGAAGGTGTTGCCCCCCTTCCGTTTGCTGGGCCAACCCGATCCTTTGGGCGGCGCTCAGCGTTTGGCAGAACTCCTCAGCAATACTCAACAACCCCATCCGGTTGTCATTCGCGGCTCGGTGTCAGTCCTAACAGCCCTCCCCGCGGACGCCCACTGCCTGGCCAGCTACACCTCGCTACGGCTGGGATCCCTGTTGCAGATCCTCAATGGCAGCAACGACCGAGCCATGGCAGAAGCCCTGTTGGCGGAACTGGGGGGCGAAACAGCCCTGCTGGAGTACCTGCGGCAGCGGTTGGTGGCTCAGCCCATTTCCCGCCTGGATTCCCAAATGGCCCCCGCCGAGCAAGACATTCGCCTGGGGCAAAGAGGGCGAGCGCTGTACCTTTCCCCCCGCGCCCTAGCTCATCTCTGGGAACACCTGGTAGATTTCACAGATGGGGATCCGACTCGGATCTTGCCCAGAGCGGGCACTGGCCACAGCACCCTGCGGGCGCGCACCTTGCCCCCAGGCACGGCTGCTCAGGTGGGATCCGCTGCGGATCGGCTGATGACGATGGGGCAGCTGCCGAATGGCATCCACTTTGTCCTGCTCAACCAAGGTCCTGACCTGGGCATTTTGCGCCAGCAACAGGATCAGTTTCTGCAGGATGTGGTGGCCATTTCTGAGCCTCTCCGCCGCTAATGCTGACCTCAATTCGAACTTAATTTGAGATACAGCTCTCCCCCCACTTTCCCCATAGGAGGCGGAAGCTCAAGACCCCAGAGCCCCACAGGTTAGGAACAGGGTCAATTCATTTAAGAATGAGACGGCCCTGCAGCTAAGAAGGCATGGAGGTAGACCTCAGGAGGAAGCTTAGACCTGAGAGAGAGTCATAGGGTATGTCCAGGAAGGGAGCAGTTGCACGGATGAACAAGGTTAGTCGTGCAACAGTTTATCGCTGGCTGAACCGAGAAGACCTGAGGCCGACAACAGTCAAGACCCGCAAGCGCAAGATAGACTCGGCTGCCCTGCAGCAAGACGGAGACCAGTACCCAGAAGCTCGACTGAAGGATAGAGCCCGGTCTGGCGTCCAACCCGTCCTGCCAGCGGGACGGAGTCCTCGCGCTATTGACTGTGCTCTTGAGAATGAGAAGGTGAAAGTAGCACAAAAAAAGAGTTATGGTCATTTCAATTAAACCAGGAGACTGCGCCCACACCTAAAACTTTGAATGCACGGGGCCATAGGGCTTTTCTCAATGGCCCAGGCAATGGCTCAGGCGTCTCACCCTAACCTGAAATGACTACCCGAAATGACCATAAGTACCTGTTTTTCTCCGACAATTGACTTTTGCTGCTGATGCAAACTCTTTGGCAGACCATCGCCCAGCACCTTTCAGAAGCAACAGGGGATCCCATCCAGCCCCTACAGTATCGTTCTGTGGGCGGAGGCAGCATCAACGTCACCTATCGGTTTTCCTGCGCTTCCCAAAGCCCTCTTGCAGAAGGGGTAAAAGACTACTTCGTCAAATTGGCCCGTGGGGGAGAAAGGGCGCTGGAGATGTTTGCAGCGGAAGCTGCGGGCTTGCAAACCCTAGCGGCTGCCCAGGCCATTCGCGTGCCCCAGCCCATCATCTGGGGATCCGTAGGAGAGCAGGCCTACTTGGTGCTGGAATACCTGGAGCTAACCTCGCCCCGTCCGCAGACTGCGGGTTTGTTGGGATCCCAGTTGGCCCAGTTGCACCGCACCCTATCCCCCAACGGCAGCTACGGTTGGGAGCGCGACAACACCATCGGCTCTACGCCTCAGATCAACAGTTGGCGGCAGAGCTGGCTGGACTTCTACCGGGATCAACGGCTGCTCTACCAGGTCAGGCTGGCTTGTCAGCGAGGCTACCGGGGTGAGTGGGTGGCTCACGCAGAGCGGGTGATGGCGGAGCTAGAAGCTTTTTTTCAGGATTACAGGCCAGAACCCGCTCTGTTGCATGGAGATCTGTGGGGCGGCAACTACGGGGCCTTGGCCGATGGATCCCCGGTGATTTTCGATCCGGCCACCTACTACGGGGATCGAGAGACGGATCTGGCGATGACAGAACTGTTTGGCGGCTTTCCGCCGGAGTTCTATCGGGCTTATCAGCAGACCTATCCTTTGGATAAGGGATATCCTCACCGCAAGCCCCTCTACCAGCTCTACCACTGGCTCAACCATCTCAACCTGTTTGGAGAGGGCTACCTAGGCTCGGTGCAGCGGGCTTTGCGGCAATGTCTGCGCTTCCTTGGATAATAGGTTGCATGTCCATTCCCAAGCTCCCGAGGGGCCGGGAGTGAGGGTTCCAAGCGTGTCTGGATTGGCCAGCTAGGAGGTCTTCTCCGGCGACGACTCCCCTGCCATGACCACAGCCCCCATGTCCCCCAACAGGCGCGACTGGTTGCGCAATACCCCCAGCAAATTGAGCCGGCTGGCCCGCCGACCAGGATCCGGATCCATCACCAGAACGGCTTCAAAAAACTGAGCTACCTGAGGGGCTGCTGCTTGCAGAGCTTCCACCAAGGGGACAAAGTCTCCCTGAAGGGCTGGCTCCACCCCCAGGCGATAGACCTTCTGGCAAGCCTCGTACAACTCCCTTTCTGCCGCCTCCTGCAACTGGTCGGGATCCACGGCGGCTGCCGGATCCACCACGGCGTAGTCCAAGTCCCCTTGGGCTGCTAGGCGGGCACAGCGATTGAGGGTGGGATAGAGATCCGCCAATTCCCCGGTGGCCCGCAGGTGTTGCAGGTACTCCGCCCGCAGCAAAGTCAAGGGCAGGTTGCCCAGGGCCCGCATGGTGAGCTCGGCCTTCTGGGGATCCTCGGTTTTGACGGACTCTGGATCCCCCACTACGGCCCTGACCAAGTCGTAATCAATCCGCTTTTCCTCCTGCAAAAGGGTCTGTATCCGTTGGGCCAAAAACTCCTGCAAGGCTCGCAAGGTGTGGACATCGCCAAAGGCATAGTCCTGCACCACGCTCTGCAACAGCAAGTTGAAGTCAAAAGTCCAGCCGGCATCCCAGGCAACCAGCACCAGGCTGTTGGCGGCCCGCCGCAGGGCAAAGCGATCCGAGGAGCCGGTGGGGATCCGCCCCAAGCGAAACATGCCCACCAAGGTATCCAGGCGATCTGCCCAGCCCACCACCCGCCCCGTCAGTGCTGTGGGCAAAGCGTCCCCCGCTCCCAAAGGCCAGTAGTGTTGCTCAATCCCCTCGGCTACCGCCTCCGGTTCCCCATCCTGCCGAGCGTAGTCGGCCCCCATGATCCCCTGCAGCTCGGGGAATTCGTACACCATTTGGGTAACCAGATCCGCCTTGCACAGGTAAGCCGTGCGCTCCACCAGCGCTTGTTCCTGGGCATCCAAGTTCAAGGCAGCAGCAATGAGGCGGCTGATGTGGCGGATGCGCTCCACCTTGTCCCGCATGGATCCCAGCCCTTCGGCAAAAGTAACCGCCTGCAGGCGTTCCACCCGCTGCGCCAAGGGGATCCGCCGATCCTCTTCGTAGAAAAAGCGGGCATCCGACAGGCGCGCCCGTACCACCCGGCTGTTGCCTGCCCCGATCCGCTCCGATTGCCCAGGGTCGCCATTGGAAATGGTGATGAAATAGGGCAGCAATTTCTGGGGATCCCGGCCATCCCGTACCGGGAAATAGCGTTGGTGGATGATCATCACCGTCTCAATCACCGCCGGCGGCAGGCGCAAAAATTCCGGCTCAAAACGCCCCAAAACCGCCGTCGGCCACTCCACCAACTGCACCACCTCCCGCAGCAGAGGGGCAGGGATCTGCGCTTCCCCATTCACCTGCCTGGCCAGCTTGGTTACCTCGGCCTGAATGTACGCTTCCCGCACTGCCGGATCGGGGCTGACCCCGGCCTCTTGCATTTGCTGAACGTAGCTCTCGGCCCGCTCCAGAGTGACCTGCTGGGATCCCAAAACGCGGTGCCCCCGGCTAACCCGCCCGGCCACCAAGCCCGGCATGGTATTGCCCTCGTGGGTCGGCAGCAGCAAAGGCAGCACCTGATCATCCCAAAGGGAAACCAGCCAGCGAATGGGGCGCGGAAACTTCAGATCCCCGCAGGCCCAGCGCATCAGCCGTTCCCCACTCAAGTTGGTAATCCAGGCGGGTGCCAATTCTTGGAGCACGGCTGCCGTCGGTCGGCCCCGCACCCGCTGCACCGCAAACACAAAGGATCCCTTGCCCACTTGCCGGATTTCCAGGCTGCCGGGATCCACCCCTTGTTTTTGGGCAAATTTTTCCCCGGCAGGGGTGAGCTGGCCATCTTGGTAGGCGACCTGAACCGGCGGCCCCTTCACCTCCAAAGTGCGATCCGGCTGCTGGGTGGGCAACCCCTGCAACAGAACCGCCAGGCGGCGCGGCGTACCGAAAAGCTGCATCTGCTCCGCTTGCAAATGGGCCTCCGCCAAAGAGGCCGGGATCCCGGTTCGCCACTGCTCCAGAGCCGAATCCACAAAACTGGCTGGGAGCTCTTCACAGCCGACTTCTAGCAAATAGGCAACCATACTCCTGTGCTCCGCAGGGCACTATCCCCACTTCCTCAATCAACATAGTCTATGGCTCTGGGCCTCCCTTCTGGCTCACGACTGCTCCGAACCTGGGGTATCCCAGTTTACCAGGGGAGCCGGGGCGTCGTTGAGACAAGAGCTCCAGTCCGCCAGACAACACCCCAATGCCATCCCTGTCAAGTGGGCTCTGCGGCCGCCAGAACCCCATCTCCTTGGCGCAAGGGATGAGCTGAATCCCGTGGCAAATGCACCACGATGATGGGAAGGCTGGGTCGGTTGCGGGCGATGGTCTCCGGCTCTCGGCCCAGACGCGACCGGTTGCCGGTTTCGCTGGGAACCAATACCAACACATCTCCTGGCTGCAGCGCTTTGAAGGCTTCCGCCACCACCCCCCCCTGCACCCGCTGAACCGGCAGGTGAGCATAGCTTTCTGCCGGCAAGGCTGGGGAGCTTTTCCGCCCAGGTCGGGTTTGCACCAGCAGGATCTGCAAACCCGCTTTCAATTCGCCGGCCAGCGTTTGCGCCAGCCCAATGGTCTGCTGCAGGGATCCGGGAGAGACCTCCGGCTCCGGTGCAACCAAGAGGATGCGGCGCGCCGTCTCGATGGGTACCGGAAACCGCGTAATCAAGACTGGGATCCCCACCTGCCGCACCACCGCGTCGATGATGCTGCCGAAAAAGTTCTCCGCATAGGTGGAGTAGCCCTTCCAGCCCAGGATCACCAAGGTTGCCTGCCGTTCCGCCGCCGAGCGAATGATCCCTTTTTCCACCGAGTCATCCACCCGCCGAATCGGCTCCACTCGGGTCACGGCGCTGTGGGCCAGAGCTTCTGCAAAGGTCAACAACTGCTCTTGCCGAGCCAGGGCTGCCGGCGAGATCCCAGCACGGTCAGACAAAACATGCAGCGGCAGCAGCGTTCCCCCATCTTTTTTGGCCAAAATCAACGCCAACTGCAGCAGGTTGCTTTCGGTATCCGGGTTGGCCACCGGCACCAAGACGCGAGCTCCCCAATCCGGCTTGGGCAATTCGGTGGACTCTGCGGCCACCTCGGTGGGCTGCATTTGCTCTCCCCAGCGGGCCACAATCCAAGGCGAGGCAACACAGGTCACGAGGATCATGGCAATGGTGCCGTTCACCGTCAGCTCATCCACCAACTCCACCTGAAAGGCCACCGTGATCGCCGCCAGGGTAGCCGCCGCCTGAGCCATCGACAAACCGAACATGATCATCGTGCTGGCAAAGCGCCAGCCAAACAGTTGGGCCGGGATCCAAGCGGCCAGAAACTTGCTCACCACCTCCGCTGCGATCATCACTCCGCCCACCAGCAGCGTGCGCGGCTCCCCCAAGAGAATACCGGGATTGATCAGCATCCCCACCGAGATCAAGAAGAAAGGCACAAACAGGGTGTTGCCGATAAACTGAATCCGGTTCATCAGGGGGCTGAGCTGGGGGATGATAGGGGTGATGGCCGTCCCGGCCAGAAAGGCTCCCACCACCGGCTCAATGCCGATCAACCCCGCTCCGTAGGCCACCACAAACAAAGTGGCGATCACGAAAGTAAACTCTGCTCCCTCGTCGTGACCAAAGCGTTGAAAGAACCAACTGCCCAGCTTAGGCACCCCCCACAGGGTGGCAAAGGTGTAGAGGGCAATGGAAGGGATCAACGTCAGCCAAAAGCGCAGCGACAGCTCCCCTTGGTGGGCGCGCACCACCACCGCCAGCACCAACAAAGCCAGGACATTCGTGATAAGGGTGGCCCCCAAAGTTGCCGTCACCGTCTGCAGGCGCATCAACCCCAGCTTCGAGATGATGGGCAGACCGATCAGGGTGTGAGAGGCAAAACAAGAGGCCACCAGCACCGCCGCCAGAAAGCCATACCCAATGGCCAACATGGCTGCTGTGCCGATGAGCATGGGCAACAGAAAGGTGAGCGCCCCGAAGAGGGTGGCCTTCCCGGCATTGAGCTTCAAATCTTCCAGACTGGTCTCCAGCCCCGCCATGAACATGAGAAACAACAGCCCCACCGTGCCCAGCAGGATGATGGTCTCGTCCCGCCGCAAGATGCCCAAGCCGTAGGGCCCCACCACCAGCCCAGCCAAGATTAACCCGATGATCCCCGGCAGGCGCAGCCGCTCAAATAGCAAGGGAGCCACCAGCATGATGGTCAGGATGATCAAAAACACCAGCACCGGATTCTCAACAGGGCCGATCAGGGCTAGAGGGATCCCCGAAATTTGCAGCCAGTTAGCCAGCATAAATCACCCGACAGACAGCTAATGAACAGACCCGGCAAAGCGCCCGCATGAGTCTATCAGATCCCTCCAGATCCAAGTAGCTCTCGATGCCCCACAGACTTTGTCCGGCCTTCAATTACTGGCAGGGCGTTTAATAAGTACTTAAAAGCACATCAAATACATTGGGAATGAAGACTGCTGGGCAGGGATGGCCGGAGAAAGGCAAGAGAAACTCCCGAGAAACACGCATTAGAATCAGAGGGTACATGCTCCTAGGCTGCCTATGCACCAGCTTGCTCCTGGAAAAGTAATCGGCCAGCGCTATCAACTGGTTCACAGCATTGCAGCAGGTGGCATGGGGCGGGTGTTCAAGGCTGTCGATACGCGCCTGTTCAACCGTCCGGTGGCGGTCAAGCTGTTGCACCAAAACTTAGCAGGCGATGACAACACCCGACGCCAGTTGCACAAACGTTTTCAGCAGGAAATTCGCATCAGCACGCTGCTGGGGGAGCACCCTGCCATTGTCAAGGTATTGGACTATGGCCTAGAGAACGACCAACCTTACCTGGTGATGGAATACCTGACGGGGCGCAGTTTGGGGGAGCTGATGCTCAAGCAGCCGGTGCTGCCGCCTCAACAGGTGGTGAGGATTGCCCGCCAAGTGTGTGCCGGTCTCTATTACGCCCACAACCTAGAGACCGAGCAGGATGGCCATCTCATCAAGGGGGTGATCCATCGCGACATCAAACCCAGCAACCTCTTCGTCCTGAAAGATGAAACCCTGGGGGAAACCGTCAAAATCTTGGATTTCGGCATTGCTAAGCTGCTCAGCGAGGTTTCCCTTGCCCTTGGCACCCAGACCACCGGCTTTTTGGGTACGGTGCGCTACGCCTCTCCCGAACAGGTGCGCGGGGAAGCCCTGGATGCCCGCTCGGATATCTACTCGTTTGGCGTGGTGCTCTACCGCATGTTGACCGGGCAACAACCTCTGCGACCCAAGAGCGATTCTTTCCCCGGCTGGTACGAGGCCCACAATTACCAACAGCCTCAGCCCTTCGATCGCTCGAATTTGCCCTATGAGATTCCGCTGGAGCTGGAACAGGTGGTGCTCTCCTGTCTGGCCAAAGATCCCGACCAGCGGCCCCAAGATATGAAGGTTCTCAGCGCCCAATTGGAGGGATCCCTGCACTCCCAGAGCGCTGCCAGCTCTTCCCTCGCGCCCCCCCCAACCGCACCCATCTTCTCCGAGCGCACCCTGGCGGCGGTGGATGCAGGGCAGTCGGGCACACACCTGCTCAGTACCCAGGCAGAGCCCGAGGCCAAGCCGTTTCCCCTCTGGGCTGGGATAGCCCTTTTTGTTGTCATTGCGGGGAGCACCTTCTGGGGCCTGCGTCTGCTGTTGGATCCGGGCCCAGGCAGCGAAAGACCGCCTGCTGCCCCCGAACGCCCCCTTCCAGTCGGCGGTGCAGAGCACCCTGAGCGGGATCCCTCAGCCACTCCTGAACCCCTGCTGGACTGGCTGCCGCGGGATCCGGAGGGCAAACCGGTGTTTGAGGATGATCCCGCCCCAGATCTGGGAATCGGTGAGTCCGCAAGCGAGCCCACACCCAGGCCAGCGGCAACTCCAGAGGCAGTGTCCTCTACCCCTCAGCCCCCTGCTCCAACTCAGCAGGTGTCACCTCCTCCTCCAGCCCCTGCTGTGCCTCCACCCCGACCGGTTGCAGTGCCCACACCCCCTGCTCCACCTTCTCCAGCCCCTGTCCCAGCCAAACCTCTCCCGCCGCAGCCCATCAATCAACCTTTGTTTCCCCAAGTGAACCGGGTTGCTCCAACTTCTGCTCCCCTTGCAGCCCCTCCAACCCAACCTCCCACCCCTGGCTTTCTGGAGCGATTGCGCGAGGAGCGAGAACGCTTGGGGAAAGACTAGGCGCAAAAAAGGGATCCCCAAGGATCCCTTCGCAAACAGAGACATAGGGCTAGTCTTCGATGGGATCCCCCGTCAAGGGATCCCAGAACAGGTGGAGTCAGGCGGCAGCCAGCCGGGCATTGGCGGCATCCCAGTTCACCAAGTGCTCCAGGTAGGCATTGATGAAGTCAGGCCGCCGGTTTTGGTAATCCAGGTAGTAGGCGTGCTCCCACACATCCAAGGTGAGCAGGGGCGTTTGACCGTGAACCAGCGGATTTTCGGCATTGGGGGTTTTGGTAACCTTCAGCGTGCCATCCTCCAGCACCAGCCAAGCCCAACCACTGCCAAACTGGGTGGCAGCCGCCGTCTTGAAAGCCTCGACAAACTTGTCGTAGCTGCCGAAATCGGCGTTGATCTTGTCGGCGATAGGCCCGGTAGGCGCACCTCCCCCGCCCGGCTTCATGGATTCCCAGAAAAAGGTGTGGTTCCAAACTTGGGCGGCATTGTTGAAGATACCCACTTTGTCAGGATCCCCAAAGGTGGCTTTGATGATCTCCTCCAGAGACTTGTTGGCCAGATCGGTGCCCTCGATGAGCTTGTTCAGGTTGGCTACGTAGGCCGCGTGGTGCTTGCCGTGGTGGAAGGAAAACGTTTCTGCCGACATGTAGGGCTTCAGCGCGTCGGCAGGATAGGGCAGAGCCGGGAGTTCAAAAGCCATAATCGTCTGTCCTCTGTGTCTTGTGCAAGGAATGCAAGAAAGAACGCGGTGAAGGGTCAGGAGAACCAGAAAAAGGCGTTACCTTTCTTTGCAGTTTTAGTGTAACTCAGAATCAGTACGCGCTGGGATCCCTTGGACACCTCGATTCCGGTTGGAACCCTGCTCGACCCCAGAGAGGTGGAATCGCGGCTGTCTCAGCGCAATTGCCGATAACCACTTGTTGGCCAGCGGTTGGAAAAGCGAGATGTCCCAGCTACAGAGGGCTAACGGGATCCCTCCCGCAGCAGCTCGATCAGCAGGGGAGCGACATCCCTGAGCAGGGGGATCAAAACAGCCGTGATGGCGGCGATGGTCACTACATTGCGGGTGAAGTTGAGGGTATCGCGGCTGAGCTGGAAAAACCGCTCGTCCCACCGTTTGACCTCGGCCTCCAGACGTTCTTCGGCGCCAGCAATGCGTTCCTCGGCTCTGGCAATGCGCTCCTCGGCCCTGGCAATGCGCTCCTCGGTGCCGGCAATGGTTTGCAGCACCTCTTGGTTCTGTCGGGTCAGTTGGGCGATGGCCTGGGCATTGGCCTCCACCGTGCGCTCGATACGCGCCAGCCGCTCTTCGCTGTAGGTCATGGTCGGGGAGGGGGAAATTGATGCGGGCTGGGGAAGTCCTGAGGTGGGATCCCTTGCAGAGCCTCGGTCATAAAGCGCTTCCAGGTGGGGGCAACAAAGGCCCCGCCGGCGGTGCCGGGCAGCATGGGAGAGTTGTTGTCGTTGCCGATCCAAATGGCGGTGGACAGTTGCGGCACGTAGCCGATGAACCAAGCGTCGCGGAAATCGGAGGTGGTGCCGGTTTTACCGGCCACGGGTCGCCCGTCATCCAAACGAGCCGCCGTCCCGGTGCCTTGGGTCACTACCCCTTTGAGGATTTGGTTGAGCGTAGCCACCGCCCAGGGATCCAAAACCCGCTGCGGCTGAGGCCTGGCCTCGAAGAGGATTTGGCCGTTGCGATCCACCACCTGGGCCAAGAGGGTCGGCTCCACCCGATATCCGCCATTGGCAAAGACCGCATAGCTGGCCGCCATCTCCAGGGGGCTGACGCTGGCCGAGCCCAGAGCTGTAGCCAAGTTGGGGAACATCTCGGCAGTAATACCCGTGGCCTGAGCCGCTGCAATGACGTTGCGGATCCCGACATCATCGGCCAACTTGACCGTGGGCACGTTGCGGGAGAGCTCCAAAGCCCGAGCAAAGGTGAGGGGGCCATAGAAGGTGTTGTCGTAGTTTTTCGGGCTGTAGGGTGGCGAGCCGGGATAGGTGACGGGGGTATCTTCCAAGATGCTGCCGGGTGAATAGCGCCCGCTGGCCAGAGCCGCGTAGTACACATAGGGCTTAAAGGTGGATCCCGTTTGGCGAAACGCCTGGGTGGCGCGGTTAAATTGGCCCCGCTGAGCGTTGATCCCGCCCACAATGGCTTTCACATAGCCGGTACGGGGATCCACTGCCGCCAAAGCCATTTGATCGGCACGACGAGCTGCCCCAATGCGGGGGCCATCTTCATTGACAATGCGCTGGGCAAGGCGCTGCAGACGCAGATCGATGGTGGACTGAACCCGCAGACCTCCTTGCATTAGAGCTTGTTCCCCATAGCGGCGCCGCAGCTCCGCCTCAATGGCGTCGGTAACTGCTGGGGCGTTACTTTGAAAGGAGGTAATGCGGCCTAAGGTCAGCTTTTGCTCCCGCGCCGCCTGGGCTTCCTCGGGGGTAATCCACTTCAGCTCCACCAGACGATCCAGCACCAGGTGTTGCCGCCGTTTGGCTCCCTCCAGGTTGCGAAAGGGGCTGAGGGTTTCCGGGGCCGGCAGGATCCCAGCCAACATCGCCGCTTCAGCCAAGTTCAGTTCAGACGCATCCTTGTTGAAGTAGCTGCGGGCCGCCGCCTGGATGCCGTAGAGATTGTGCCCCCAGTACACCTGGTTGAGGTACATCTCCAGGATCTCGTCTTTGCTGAAGACCTGTTCTAGGCGCACCGCCAACACGATCTCGGCGACTTTACGGCTGAGGGTACGCTCCGGCCTCAAAAACAGGTTCTTGACCAACTGCATTGTCAGGGTGGATCCCCCCCCCGCCGAGCCTATACCCCCCTCCACACTGCCTAGGATCGCCCGGCCCAAGCTGACCGGATTAATGCCTGGATGGGTGTAAAAGTGGCTGTCTTCAATGGCCAGCAAGGCCTTTTTCATCTCCGGCGAGACCTGTTCAAGGGAGATCACTTCCCGGTTGGCCTCCCCGTGTAGGCTGGCAATGGGCTCGCCCCGAATATCGACAATGTGGGTGGTGGCAATGGGCACGTAATCCCGCAATTGATGCACGTCCGGCAAGTTGCGAAAGCTAATGGCCAGCCCCACCAATCCGGCAGCCGTTGCCGTGGATCCCAAGAGCAGGGATCCCAGCAACAGATTGCCCACCACACCGGCAACCTGGGCAATCCGGGAGGGGCGGGTGGGTGGGGTATAGTCGGCATGCTCGTCAAACCCCGATCGGGAAAAGGGGGAATTGGAGAAACGCTCCAACCCCGGCTTTCTCGCCCGGCGGGCCAATGGTCTGCGACCGTAGGTCACGTCAAAAACCCTGTCACGTCCGTGTTGCAAAGCAACAACAAGCCAGACCCATTATAGGGCGGCGTCTATTGGGGCAGCAGGATGGCCAACCCTGCCCATCGACAACTCCAACCGGGCTAGGGGGAGAAGATCTTGAGTTGAGAATCGAGCATCTTTTGCGTGGGCTTAAAATGGCTCATGGGTTCAGCCGGAGGAGCAGGATTTGAGTATATCGTCAGCCTCAGTTTCGCCAGCGTACCGGGATCCGTTGATAGCCCAAATTGTTGAGCGGGGAGTGGCCGAGATCTTTCCAGGAGGAGCTGCTGCCCTGGCGGAGCGCTTGGCGCAAGCGGATCGTCCCCTGCGGGTGAAGCTGGGCATCGATCCCACCCGACCGGATCTGCACCTGGGGCATTCGGTGGTGTTGCGCAAGCTGCGGCAGTTTCAGGATGCGGGCCATGTGGCCATTTTGCTCATTGGGGACTTCACAGCTCTGGTAGGGGATCCCACCGGCCAATCGGAGGCCCGTCCCCGCCTCACCCCGGCAGAAGTGGAGGAAAACGCCCGCACCTACTTGGAGCAGGCCGGCAAGATCTTGGATTTTGAGACCCCTGGCCGGCTGGAGGTGCGCCGCAACAGCGAGTGGCTGGCCCACCTGACTCTCAGCGAGCTGATCGAACTCCAGGCCCAGATGACGGTGGGGCAGATGCTGGCCAAAGAAGACTTTGCCCAGCGCTACCAAGCCGGGACGCCGGTATACTTGCACGAATTTCTCTATCCCCTCCTGCAGGGCTACGACTCGGTGGCTCTGGCAGCCGACGTAGAACTGGGGGGAACCGACCAGCGCTTTAACCTGCTCACCGGTCGGGATCTGCAAATTTGGAAGGGCCAAGCGCCGCAGTTTTGCCTGACGGTGCCGCTTTTGGAGGGGCTGGACGGGTACCAGAAAATGTCCAAGTCCAAAAACAACTACGTGGGGCTGACTGAGGATCCCCTCACCATGTACTCCAAGCTGGAGAAGGTGCCGGATCACCTGGTGGAGCGCTACTTTGAGTTGCTCACCTCAGTGCCCCTTGCCGAGCTGCCGCAGGATCCCCGCCAGCGGCAGATCCTCCTAGCCAAGACCCTAGTGGCCCAGTTTCACTCCCCTGCAGCGGCAGAAGAGGCCCAGCGCACCGCCCAAGCCCTGGTGCTAGACGGTATTCTTGCCGAAACGGGATCCATCCCCACCTTTGCCATCGATGGGTTGTCTTACCCTGTTAAACTCAGCTACATCCTGCGTGAGTGTGGCCTGTGCAAGAGTGCCGCCGAGGCCCGTCGGCAGATTCAAGGGGGCGCCGTGCGGCTGGATGGGCAAAAGGTGGAGGATCCCGACCTGGAGTTTGCCCATGCCTCGGAGCTGGCCGGGCGGATTTTGCAGGTGGGCAAAAAGGCCTTTCGTCGGCTAGTGAAAGGCGCAGATTAGTCTTCCCCTCTCCCTGCGGGAAAGGGGTGAGGGGATCCATCAACGGGCAGGCTTGAAGCCGAGTCCGGTTTTTTTCTGCCTGGTCTTGGCTGGGGGATCGGACAGAGGAGAAGCTGACGAAGTTGGCGGGAAAACGGGCTCCGGTTTGGGCCGGATCGAGCCCGCCTCGGCTACTGCCTCAGAGAGCTTTTGCCGCACCAGCTCCTGAGTCTCCAAAATGTTGGGATCCGCCGCCCATTCCGGGGCCTCTCGAACGGGATCATCCTCGGAGGTGAACTCCAGATCGTAGGTCTCGGCGCGGTAATCGGGGCTGAAGCATTCCCAAGCTCGCAAACTGTAAAAATAGGGGAACAAACGCACAATGCGCTCAATATCCAGGTGCTCGGCAAAGCGACGAAAAGCCTCTTCTTCAGACACCGGAAAAGGGGCGTAATGTTCTGAAACAAACCACCGCAAGAACTTCCGCGCCTCTGGGATGATCTGCTGGGCAGGCAGGGATCCCAGTGCTCCTGCATTAAAACAGTTCACCAGCAGATGCTCCAGCATTACCGCGTTGTACTCGGCAAAGCAGGTTTGCTCGCGGCTTTCCACCGGCTGCCAGGGCATGTTGCCGTTGGCGGCAATGAGCAGGTGAACCAGGTCATGGGAGGGGTTGGTTTGGATGTAGCCGTGCCCCTCCAACTTGGCGCCATCGCAGCTAAAGAGCTGGTGTTGGGGGCTCCAATAGAACTTGAGTTGCTTTGCCGCCATGTTCAGTTCTCCTCCTCACCCAGGGGATCCTTTTAGAGCTTACACCTGCACTGATGAGCTGCTATGAACTATAGGCCACGGAGGAGAGCGCCGGCTTATTTGACAATTGGTCAGCGAGAACGCTTGCCACAAGTGGCAAAACAAAGGGGTCTTTATCTCGAAGCAATTCTCGGAGCAGACAGGCTTTAGCCGCCCTACTAGGCTCAAAGCTGAGACCCGCTGTGCTCGCATTGTGAAAAAAGATGAACTCGAGATCCTCTAACTGCAGTAAAAATCTCTACGCCTACACCAAGCGCTACAGTAGCTTTCGGAATTACTGGGTGGTATTGTAACTCCCTACTTTCATGCCACCCCACTATGCTTGCACTGGCAGCTGCAATGACTGTAAAAATACAGCCCGGTCAAGTAAAAAGCCAAAAAGCTGGTTGGCTGCTTCTCCTGGTGCTCGTGGGAAGCTGCCTTGTCGGCTGTGGCTCTTCCGGCGGTACAGGCATTGATCCGTCTGCTGTGGGATCCCAAGCTCGCCTGACGTTCAATGGGGCTCTGACCCGCTCCTTTTCTGGCACACAAGGGGAAATGGAGTTCAACATCGCCCTCTTGCAAGGCGGGGATCCGCCCCAACCAATAACCCAGCTCTCTGCCAGTCAGGTCAGCCTGCAGGTAAACCGGGTAACCGATTTGCTAGGGATCCCGCAGCCGGTAACCTTGACCCTGACACCCACCCGGATCGAGAACCCCCCGCCGGATCTGCCTCAGCGGCCTTTGCTCATGGCAGTGCTGATGGATGGCTCAGGCAGCTTGCTGGTTTTGGATCCCCAATCTCGGCGCTTCCTGGCTGTTTTTCGGCTCTTGGATCAATTTCGCCCTGCACCCCTGGATCTGGGCGCCATTCTGCGCTTTGACAACCGGGGGGCAGGTTTTGGCCTTACAGCCCTGGGGCAGCCTCTGCGCACAGCTCAGCTATTGCAGGACTTCACCGGCGACAAAGAGCTGCTGAGACGAGGCGTTTTGCGCGCTGTTCCGGGGGGGAACACTGCCCTCTACGATGCCACGGTAGAAGCCGGGCGTTTCTTGAGCGACTTTCGGCCCACCGAGCGTTTCAACCGCCGCTTGGTGGTATTCACCGATGGGATTGACAACGAAAGCACCCGCTCCATCAACCAAGCTACTCAGGAGCTGACAACTTTGGCCAGAGAGCGAGGACAAAAACTCACCGTGTATGTGGTTGGGTTGGGGGTCGATTTGAATCTTCTGGAGTTACAGCGTCTGGCTGCAGCTACTGAGGGGACTTTTGTGCTGGCACGGTTTGCGGATCAACTTAGCTAAACCGCCGGGAAGCCCCGCACTCTCTGCAACAGCAGGAGGGTCGGGATGAAAGGCGTATATATCCTGTGCCATAATCAACATGGCTGTACAAAACGGCGTTGCCGGAATCTGGTACAGCTACGCGGTGGGACATCCCGTGTCTGCGCGTGGAGGGTTCTTGCAGTAGCTCCCCGATGAAGCGCGAAGCCCACGCTGTACCTGTAGGGTCAGTGATGGGAGTATGTCACTTTTAATCAGCTTCGCTTTGTGGAAGATCTCATTCGCGTTTGCTATGCCCCAGAAGGCGATCAATCGGATCAACCCTGCCGCCTCCGCATTCCGGTGCCTCTACCTCCTGCACCGACGGACTTTCCGACACCTCGACCCACTCCTGCCTCTACCCCGACACTAACACCGACGCCAACACCGACGCCAACCAACTAGGTAGGAGCATGCCTCTAACCCCCAAAACCCTGAACTTTGCTGAATTTACTGAGCTTTAGGCGGTTTGGCAAAAGTCATTGAGAGGGATATAGTAGACCAAGTTTCCCCCTGATCCTTGAGTCCACCGCAACGGTTGCCGGGAAGTGAAGGGGGAAAGCGCTCGGGGGGTATTCCTCAGGGCTTTGCGGGATACCGCCTTCCTGCTCAGAGATAGGCAGGATGCGATCGCTTCTTTCCTGAACCATGTTCAGGGGAGTTCAGCGTGAATGTATCAGAGCCGTGTAGCCATGCCCTTGGAGAAGTTGGTCCCGCTATTGCGGTCGCAAAAGCGTTGCGTAGCGATGACGGCTTTCCCCCAGGTGGAGTGAGCCAGTCGTGGAGATATCTATCGAGGTTTGACAGCGCTTGCCGCCTGTGACGGTGGGATGTCAGGCTGAGACAGGAGTGGTTTTGCAGTCGGTAGGAACCATGACGCAGCGTGCCCAAGGATTTTGGCAATGGGGATCCCTTTGCCGGATTGGCCTCTACGTAGCTGCTCTGCTCTGCGGGGTGGCGCTCTGGGGGATCCCGGCCTTGGCTCTGCCCCAGGGGGATGCCATTACCGATCCACGTACCCTCTTGCGGCGGGCGCTACCCATCTCAGAAACGAAGCTGCTGGAGGTTGATGAAGCCATCTCCAAAATCGACGCCGACCTGAAGTACAACCGCTGGTCGGCAGTGCGGGGAGATGTGCGCCAGGTAGAGCACCTCTTGGATCGCCATGGAGATTCCCTGCTGGCCAGCTTGCCTCCGGATCGGGTGACCCCAGCCTCTGAACAGATGGCTGCGCTGCGGGAGCAGTTGCGGGTGATCGGCCAAGCCAGCGAGCGCAAATCCAAAGGCAAAGAAGAGGCCCGCGCTGCCTACGACCGTCTAGTGGACGAGTTGGGATCCCTCGAAAACAACTGGGTGGGGGCTTTCCCCTACACAGTGCCTGCTGAGTATGCCGACAAACCTCAGCTCTTGGGGCGGGCAGAGGTGGAGCTAAACACCACCGCTGGGCGCATGGTGATCACCTTGGATGGCTACAGCGCCCCCCTCACTGCCGGCAACTTCGCCGACTTGGTGCAGCGGGGCTTCTACGATGGCCTGACCTTTGACCGGGTGGAGACCTTCTTCCTGGCGCAGGCCGGGGATCCCCCTGGCCCTGCCGATGGCTATGTGGATCCCGCCACCGGAAAAATTCGCACCATTCCTATGGAGATTCGCGCCAAAGGCGAGGTGATGCCCCGCTACGGCCAAACTTTTGATCAGATGGGCCTGTGGGATGTGGAGCCGGCCTTGCCTTTTTCTGCCGAAGGGACGGTGGCCATGGCCCGCTATCCCGACGATCCCAACAGCGCTTCTTCCCAGTTTTTCATCTTCATGGCCGAACCGGATCTCACCCCCGCTGGGCTCAACCTGATGGATGGCCGCTATGCGGTGTTCGGCTACGTTACCGAGGGAACGGAGGTGCTGCGCCACATCAAAGTGGGGGATCGGATTTTGAGTGCCAGATTGATTTCCGGCCAAGACAACCTCAAAACTGGAGCCTAGAGGGGATCCCTTCCTTCCTGCCTAACTGTGTCGATAAGCCGCCGTACCGTCGCCGCCCCTGAAGAGGGCTGGAAGCGAAAGGGAAATTTGCCCCTGACCAACAGGCGCAGCCCCAGAGGCACCAAGCTGAGCAGCCCTTTGGGATCCCGGCCCACCACCTGCAGGGCAAAGCGGCGCTCATCTATCCAACCACCGGAGCGCACCAGTTGCACCAGAGTCTTGCGGTGGCGGATGGCTATGGGCAAGGACTCCGTCCGAATAGCGCGAACAGCGTGCTGGCGGGAACGGTCGGTGGGCAGAGCAGCGGTCTTGTCTACAGGGCGGGAGAGGATCCCCTGTTTGAGTTCGGTGATTTGATCCAGAGGTGCCACGCCCATCGGGCAGACGCTGTTGCAGTTCCAGCAGCGGGTACAGCCCCAGACACCAGCCAAGCTATCCAGAGCCTGCAGGCGTTGTTCCCGTTGGCTGTCGCGGCTGTCTTGGACGAGGCGGTTGGCTCTGGCCAGAGCATGGGGGCCGACAAACTCTGGGTTCACCTCTTTGGCATTGCAATCGGAATAGCAGGCTCCGCAGAGAATACAGCCACCGGCAGCGTTGAGATGCTCCCGTTCGGCAGGCAGCTGTAAAAACTCTCGCTCCGGGATGCGTCGCCCCGCCGTGCTGACAAAGGGATCCACCCGGCTGAGATCGTTCCAGAAGGGCTGCATATCCACCACCAGATCCCGCAGAACGGGCAGGTTTCCCAGAGGGCCGATGCGAATAGGCTGCGGCTGGGGGCTGCGGGGATCCAGCTCTTCGCCCACATGTCGGCCACAAGCCAAGGCTGCCCTACCGTTGATGCGCATGGCGCAACTGCCACAGATGGTGTTGCGGCAGTTTTTGCGGAAGGCCAAGCTGCCATCCTGCTCCCACTTGATCTGGTTGAGGCAATCGAGAATGGTGGCGCCAGGGGATGTCTCCAGCCAGAAGGACTGCCAGCGGGGCGGCTCCGGCGGCAACTGTCGGAAAATCTGAAATTCTACTCGCAAAGTGCTCTGCACCGCTGAAGGGAAAGGGGATCCCATCCTAGCTCTCTCCCTATTGCTCCGCAACGCTAACGGGACAGCAGAAGTGGCTACAACGCGCGGCTGAGGGCGCTCCCCGGCCCCTGAAACAACAGCCAAGAAATAAGGAAGTTGGTGACAAACACGCCCAGCAGCGCCGTAACCACTGCATCGGTGGTGGAGCGACCCACCCCCTTGGCTCCCCCGCTGGTGGAAAGGCCCCAGTTGGAGCCGACAATGGCGATCAAAGACCCAAACACCATCGCCTTCAAACAACAGACGAGCAAATCCCAGGAGCTCAGAAGGGTTTGCGCCGAGTTGAGAAACACTGCAGGAGAGATGTTGTAGGCCGAAGCGCAGATGATCATCCCCCCCACCAGCCCCGTCAGCAGGGAGAGGATGGTGAGCACCGGCAGCATCAGCCCCGCAGCCAGCACCCGCGGGATCACCAGATAATCCACCGGATCGGTGCGTAACAACAGCAGAGCGTCGATCTGCTCCGTGACCTTCATGGTGCCCAGCTCGGCGGCAAAGGCGGATCCCACCCGTCCGGCCAAGATCACGGCCGTCACCACCGGTGTCAGCTCGCGGGCAAGGGCAATCGCCAAAACCCCCCCAATTAGCGAGGAAGCGCCAAAGTTGATGAACTCCCGCGCCAACTGGATGGTGAAAACACCGCTGATCACCACCGCCGTAATCAAAACAATCAGCAGCGACTCCAGACCCACCGCCGAAAGCTGATCCAGGGTGTTGCGGCGATGGATACGACCCCGCATCAGATGCAAAATCACCTGGCCGGCCAGGAGAAAACTGCTGCCCACCCGCTGCAACCAGCTCATGGTTTCCGTCTCAAGAAGCCGTTATCGCTAGGCGACGCTTTGGCGACCCCGTTAGGGGGGCGGAGTCCTTCGGGGTTGCCGGCTCCGCTGGCAGCTGAAAGCTGGGCACAAACGAGGCCCGTGTCAGGGGTTGATCCAGGATCAGCCCCTCTCCCCCCAGCACTTCTAGGGCACGGCCTTCCACCGAGATCCAAACCCGGGCGCCGGGGTTTTGGCTGGTGGCGGTGTAGAGCACCTGCGTGACCCGGCTCATCATTGCCGTGGCTCCCCCCCCCTGGGTAAACTCTGGGGAAAAATTGAGAAAAATATCGTCACCTTCCACCCGCACATCCAACACCCGCGTCTGGGGTGGAATGGCGCTGGTAAGGTGGGGATCCCTGGGGCCGGCAATCAGCTCCTCCAGAGCCAGGCGGATGGCTTCCTGAGCGTCGAAGGCGCGAACCGTGCGCTCTTGCTGCACATAGTAAATGGAGTTGTCGGCACTGGTCAGCCAATACAAGGAAAGCGTCTGCCGCGGCCCAATGGTGTACCACCAGGCTGCCCCCATCGCCCCCAGCCCCAGCAAAAAGCCGAGGATCCCCAGTTGTAGGGCCCGGCCCCGACGCGGGCGGGAACGCCGTCCTCCCAACCTAACGGAGCTGAGCTGTGCAATACGGCCTCCGTAGTGGCTCATCGCTGGCAACCCCCTGTCTTACCTAGCTCTAGGGTAGCGAAGAAAAGCCCACTCTGCCGGGGATCCCCCATAGGCTGGACAGGCAAAAGTGCGGCAGCAACTGGGATCCCTTGTATGATGATAATGATTTACACCCGGCATTGCTGAGTCGATAACTGAGCACACAAGGAGCTGAGCCTCAATCATGGTTACTGCCACCGCTACTGCCACCAATGTTGGCTACATCACTCAGGTCATTGGGCCTGTGATCGACGCCGAGTTTCCCAGCGGCAAGCTGCCCGAAATCTACAATGCCCTCAAGGTGGAGGGCACAACCGAAAGCGGCCTGAAGGTTAACGTCACCTTTGAGGTGCAGCAGCTTTTGGGGGATAACCGCGTGCGTGCGGTGGCCATGTCCTCGACCGACGGCCTGGTGCGGGGCATGCCGGTGGTGGATACGGGCGCTCCGATTACTGTGCCGGTCGGGCAGCCCACCCTGGGGCGCATTTTCAATGTGCTGGGAGAGCCGGTTGACCAAGGAGAGCCCGTTCAAGCCCAAGAATTTGCCCCCATCCACCGCAGTGCGCCTCCACTTGTCGATTTGACGATTAAGCCAGAGCCCTTTGAAACCGGCATCAAGGTGATTGACCTGCTGGCCCCCTTCAAAAAGGGGGGCAAGGTGGGCCTGTTTGGCGGTGCCGGCGTCGGCAAGACGGTGCTCATCCAGGAGCTGATCCACAACATCGCTGAGGAGCACTCTGGCCTATCGGTGTTTGCGGGCGTGGGAGAGCGCACCCGCGAGGGCAATGACCTCTACAACGAGATGAAAGAATCCGGCGTGCTGGATAAGGTGGCGCTGGTCTATGGCCAGATGAACGAGCCACCGGGTGCCCGCATGCGGGTTGGCCTGACTGCCCTGACCATGGCAGAGTACTTCCGCGACGTTAACAAGCAGGACGTGCTGCTGTTCATCGACAATATCTTCCGCTTTGTGCAGGCCGGGTCGGAAGTGTCGGCGCTGTTGGGCCGCATGCCCTCGGCGGTGGGTTACCAGCCCACCTTGGCTACCGAAATGGGCAACCTGCAAGAGCGCATCACCTCTACCAAGCAGGGATCCATCACCTCGGTGCAGGCGGTGTATGTGCCTGCTGACGACTTGACGGATCCGGCCCCAGCAACCACCTTTGCCCACCTTGACTCGACGGTGGTATTGTCCCGCAGCTTGGCAGCCAAGGGTATCTATCCGGCGGTGGATCCCCTGGATTCCTCTTCCACCATCCTGCAGGCGGACATTGTGGGCGAAGAGCACTACAACACCGCCCGGGCAGTGAAGCAAACGCTGCAGCGCTACAAAGAGCTGCAAGATATCATCGCCATCCTGGGGCTGGACGAGCTGTCGGAAGAGGACAAGCTGGTGGTGGCCCGCGCCCGCCGCATCGAGCGTTTCCTGTCCCAGCCGTTCTTCGTGGCGGAGGTATTCACTGGCTCCCCCGGCAAGTATGTGAAATTGGCAGACACCATCAAGGGCTTCCAGCGCATTTTGTCGGGGGAATTGGACAATCTGCCGGAGCAAGCCTTCTACTTGGTGGGCACCATCGAAGAGGCCATCGAGAAAGCGGAGAAGCTCAAGTCCAAGTGATCCCTCACCCCCAGCCCCTTTCCCACAGGAGGAGAGGGGAGTTGCCGATAGCGCGGCGACTGGGCTCCCCAGGGTTGAAGGGGGGAACGCCCTGGTGGCATTGCTGACTGAAAGCGCTCCCCAGACCCGGCAGGGCTCCTTCTTTTCGGGGGAGCCTTGGTTTTATCTACAGGTGGGACGGCTGCTAGGGATCCCCGGCGACAGGCCCGAAGCGATAGCCCTTGCCGTAGACGGCGTGGATCAATTCTGCTGCCCCGGGCAACCTGAGGCGGCGCCGCAGCAGGCGCACCTGGGCTGCCAAGACGTTGCTGCTGGGGGGATCCTCTCCGGCCCACACCTGCTCGTAGATCTGGTCGTGGGTGAGCAACTGGCCGGGGTGGGTCATGAAGTACTCCAGCAGGCGAAACTCTTTTTGGGAGAGGTGGATCATCCGCCCCTGCCGGTAGGCCACCTGGTTCTCCCGATCCAGCTCCAAATCCCCTATCTGTAGGCGAGGGATCCCTTCTCCAGTACCTGTGGTTCGCCGCAAGAGGGCCCGCACCCGCGCCAGCAGTTCCCGCAGCTCGAACGGCTTCACCAAGTAATCATCTGCCCCGGCATCCAGCCCTTCCACCCGGTCGTCTAGGGTATCTTTGGCCGTCAGAAACAGGATAGGGGTGGTGCAATCCACCTGCCGTACCCGCTGACAGAGGGAAAGCCCGGAGAGCTCCGGCAACATCCAATCCAAGACCAGCAGATTGTAGGGCAGGGATCCCGTCTTTTGCAGCAGTTCCCAGGCTCGCCCCCCCGTGTAGGCCACGTCCACCGTGTAGCCCTCTCGCCTCAGTTGCTGGGCCAGAGAATCGGCCAACTCCACTTCATCGTCCACCAATAAAATCCGTGCCATAGGACTCCGTCCCGCTAACGCGAACACCTCAGGACTCGGTCTCGCTGTTGTCTTGGAAACAATGTGGAGCGCTGACGTACTCAGAAAAGGACTCCGTCCCGCCAGAACTGGGGAGCGGCTCAAGCTGCAAGGATAGATTGTAAAGGCGGCGCCGCGTCCAGATGGGGGATCCCTGCAGACGCTGGGCCAACCGGCGGCTGGCTGCAGACCGGGACAGGCCTTCGGCCAGCAATCGGGCCATTTCTTGACGAATTTCCGCTTCCGATTCACTGTCTCCCCGCCCATTCAAGGACTCCGTCCCGCCTCTGGCAGGGTTAGGGCTGGGAACGGCACCCACATATCCCTCAAGCAAGAGGGTGAACTCCCCTCGGGGCGGCTGAGCAGCGCAGTGCTCCAGAGCTGCTGCCAGGGATCCCCGCCAGAAGGACTCATACAGCTTGGTCAGCTCCCGCGCCAGCACGATCTGCCGCTCTGGGCCGCAGTGATCCAGCAGATCCTGCAGAGTTTGGCGCAGGCGATGGGGGGCTTCATAGAGAACGACGGTGCGCTCTTCTTGGGCCAACTGCCGCAGGCGGGCTTGTCGTTGGCTGGGTTTAAGAGGTAAAAATCCCTCGAACACGAATCGTCCTGTAGGCAGGCCCGAAGCGGTCAAGGCGGCAACAGCAGCTACCGGCCCCGGCACAGGGATCACCGGGATCCCGGCTTGAATGCAGGCACGCACCAGCTCTTCTCCCGGATCGGAAATGGCGGGGGTGCCGGCATCGCTGATCAGGGCCACCGACTGGCCCGCCGACAGATACTTCAGGAGTTGCGGGATCCGCTGGGCAGCGTTGTGCTCGTGATAGCTGATGAGGCGGGCGGAGATTTGAAAATGTTTAAGAAGCTGGCCGGAGTGGCGAGTATCTTCTGCCGCCACCCAGTCCACTTCCCGCAAAACCCGCAGCGCCCGCAGGGTGATGTCTTCGCGGTTGCCGATGGGGGTAGCCACCAAATAAAGGCTGGCGGTGGGGTGTTCCATCCCGAGCTCCAAGGCTGAGCTGCCGATAACCAGACAATAGCCAATTAGAGCAATTAGAGATCGCCTCGGATCCCCAGATTAACCTCTCTTGGCCGGTGCCCCGATACCCAAGCATCTGCCTTTCGCGGTAGCGGGACGGAGTCCTTTCGCGGTAGCGGGACGGAGTCCTTTCGCGGTAGCGGGACGGAGTCCTTTCGCGGTAGCGGGACGGAGTCCTTTCGCGGTAGCGGGACGGAGTCCTATGGCAGGATCGAGAAGTGCTGCGGAGAGGGATCCCGGTGCGCTTGACAACGCGGGCCACCTATAGCATCAAAGCTTTGTTGGATCTGGCGATGCTCGGCTCCGGGCAAATGGCTTCGGTGCGGGCCATTGCTCAGCGACAGGGGATCCCAGCTCCCTACCTGGAAAAGTTGCTGATTGAGTTGCGCCAGGCCGGCTTGGTTTGTTCCCAACGGGGGGCCCAGGGAGGCTACCGGTTGGCACGGGCGCCGCGGCGGATCCCGATCAGCGCCATTTTGGCGGCAGTGGGAGAATCCTTGGATCCTCTTGTGGAGAGTTCTGACGCCACAGCCGTGTATTCGGCGGAGCGGCTGGACTGGGTGACGGAAGCCCTGTGGAAGCGGATCGCTCGGCAAGTGCAGCAGGTGCTGGAGGAAACCACCTTGGAAGATCTGTATTTTGATGTTCGGAGCTGGCAGGCGGCTCAGGATCAGGAGAGTGGATTTGTGGTTTGAGCCTGCTGGCGGGATGGAGTCATCGCTGTTTTTCCCGGCCCAACCGACTGCCGGGCTGGTGCTGGCGGCAGCTTTGGCTTTGGATTATCTGCTGGCGGATCCCTGGGGTTGGCCTCATCCAGTGCGGGTGATGGGGGCTGTTATTGCCTGGGGGCAAGGCTATATCCTCAAGCACTGCTCAACTCCGCGAGCACAACAGTGGGGCGGGGCAGTTCTCACCCTAACTTTGGTGGGGGGATCCTACGGCATAGGCTGGGGGCTGGTCGCCATCGGCAATGCCATCCATCCCTGGGCAGGGATCCTCATGCAGGTAACCCTCATGGCCAGTTGTCTGGGAGGGCGCAGCCTGCGCTTTGCTACGTTGGAGGTGTTGGATCCCTTGGAAAAAGAGGATCTGCCGGAGGCCCGTCAACGTCTCAGCCGCTACGTGGGGCGGGATACAGAGCACCTGACGGCATCGGAGATTTTGCGGGCGCTGATTGAGACGGTGGCCGAAAATACTCCCGACGGAGCAACTGCCCCTCTGTTCTACGCCTTCTTGGGAGGGGCGCCCTTGGCCCTAGCCTACAAGGCCAGCAGCACGCTGGATTCTATGGTGGGCTACCGCCACCCCCCTTTCACCCATTTGGGCACGGTGCCGGCCCGCTGTGAGGATGGGCTGACTTGGCTGCCCTGCCGCCTGACGGTGCTCACGCTGGCGCTGCTCAGCCGGGATCCTTGGGGGTTCTGGCAGCGGTGTCGTCAGGACGCGCAAGCGGATCCCAGCCCCAATTCCGGGTGGAGCGAAGCGGCTTTTGCCTGGCGGCTGCAGATCCAATTGGGGGGAACCAATTTCTATCAGGGGATCCCGAAGGTGAAACCCAAATTGGGGATCCCAGCTCGCCCCTTGACCCCGCAAGTGGTGCGGGAAAGCTTGGGACTGCTGCGACAGGTTGTATGGATTTGGGGGAGTTTGATGGTGGGAGCAACTCTCCTGTTGACCGTTCTGCAACTCATGGTCGTTTATTTCACCCCCTAGGATGAACTAAACAACCGGTTGCTTCCTGCTTCTACGACCCTTACCTAGCTGAGCTTTTGACTCAACCCCGGCAGAGGAATCTCCACAGGCGCAACTTCCCCCAGAACTTGAGGTAGAGTTAGCAAAGCTAACTAGATCGGCGGCAACAAAAACCGTAGCTGCTGTCAACCTGCCGTGAACCTAGAACCGCTGAAATAAACGATGATAAAAACAGCAGCTGCTACAGATATCAAGCACAGGGCGGTGGGGCATCCCGTCCTTTTCGCGTCAGCGGGACGGAGTCCTTGAAGCTCGCACTCTCTCGCTTTAGCGGCGCGGAGCGCTTTGCGTCAGCATGAGTGCGGGAGTTATGTCACTTGTGCAACCGTTTATCGCTGGCTGAGCCGAGCAGACCTCACGACAACAAAAGTCAAGACCCGCAAGCGAAAGACAGACTTGGCTGCCCTGCAGCAAGACGTAGACCAGTGCCCAGAAGCTCGACTAAAGGATGGAGCCCAGCGCCAGAGCAATACCCATTAACTGCAGCATTGACAATATCCGACAATATCCAAACAACAAAAAGGCCCCCTTTCGAGGGCTTTTTTGAGGATACTGTTGCGCCGTTTTACCGTGGTTTTCGACCTGGAAAATCCAGTATAGGATACCGGGGATGATTGTCGATAGTTTCCAAATCAAGTTTGGCCTACTGCTCTCACATCCACTTCCCATCCTAATTGTCGAAGGGTATAGATCGCAAAAACATAACGGCAGTCACCAACGCCGCAGAATCCTCTCCCAATCATACCCCATTTTTGGGGTGTGCCCGTCAAGTGCTCACCAAGGGCTAGGATAAAAGACAGCTTGACGGGTTGCTGGCCATGCTTGGTTCCTGGTTAGACAACATCTACGGCGCTTGGTTTCTGCCGGAGCGCACCTTTCGGGCGTTGCGGGAACAGCCTGTTCTCTGGCAAGCCTTTGGGGTGGTGGGGCTGCTCAACGTCCTGGATGCGATTCGCCGCTCTGGGGTAAGCCTGCCGAGCATGGTGCTGGCGGTGCTGATGGGATCCCTGGGCTGGGTGGGTTTGGCGGCTGTGTTGCAATTGCTGGCCTTTTGTTTGGGTCGGGCTGTCCCTTCCTTTTCAGCGCTGCTGTGCTTGACGGGGTTTGCCGGTTTGCCGTGGCTGCTGCTGGGGCCTGCTCAATCGTTGGGTGGGGTGGTGGGATCCCTGCTGGGCTTGTCAGCTCTGCTGTGGTTTGTGGTTTGGCAGGTGCGGGCAGTAGCTGTAGCGCTGGATTTGGAGTGGTGGCGGCTGCTGGGCCTGATCCCATTGGCTTTCCTGGGGGGGATCTTGGCCCTGAGCTGGCTGACCAGCAGCGTCGTTGCTTTGGCTTCCTTGGGCTAAAGCTTATAGTTGTTTCAGGTTAGGGTGAGACGCCTGGGCTACCAAGAAAAGCCTTCTGGTTCTGCGT
Organism: Synechococcus sp. JA-2-3B'a(2-13); assembly: GCF_000013225.1. NCBI lineage: Bacteria > Bacillati > Cyanobacteriota > Cyanophyceae > Synechococcales > Synechococcaceae > Synechococcus > Synechococcus sp. JA-2-3B'a(2-13). The sequence goes on along the minus strand of NC_007776.1, from coordinate 2,591,347 downwards.
ATTGTTGCTCCGCAACGCTGACGCGACGATGCGACCAGGGCTTTAGGTGTGGGTGCAGCGTCCTGGTTGGAATTGAAATGATTGTAATTCTCGTTGAATCCCGGCGTGTGGCCAGGGATGCTTCCCTGGAATTAGCGGGGCACTCGCTGCAGATGCGGCTTTTCCTCCGGCAGAATAGCGCCCTCTACGGGGCAGACCTGTAAACAGATGCCACAGTCGATGCAGGTGGAAAACTCAATCCAAAAGTAGTCGGTGCCTTTGGCATTTTTGGTATCGCCGGGGTGGATGCAGGCAACAGGGCAAGCCTCTACACAGTCGGCCACACCTTCACAGATATCGGTGACAATTGTATGCGGCATGGATCCCTCCCAATGATTGCTCTAAGTCAAATTCTAAGTGCAGTTGCCACAAGGTCAGCCTTGACGTCGCCTGCGCTTCCTATGCTTTTGACTTTTTGATTGAGATGCGCGACATTAGCCCAAAGCTGTCTGAAAAAGATGGGGCTTATATCCCAGTCCTGGGGTTCATTTTAGGCCAAAATTGCTCCCCCCCGACGAGAAGTTTTCCAGATCGTCGCTTTTTCTGACCAGCGCAGCGCCAATGCAAAAGAAGTAGAATGCCGGAGCGAGCCGGCAAATGGGCTCCCACCGCCTCGAGAGTTCTCTCTTGCCAAAAATGGCAAGGGACATACTCTGCTGTGACCTGGGTTTTAACCGAAAGATAGGATGATTTGGCATAAAACAGGGGCTAAATCTCTCTGGGATCCCGCTCTTGAGACTGCCACCAACGGCTGAGGGGCCAATACAAAGCGGGTGCCCAGAGGCTACTTAAAATAGCAGACGTGAGGGCATTGCGTTGATGGTTCCACCAGATGCTCTCCAGAGAACGGGGGCCATCGCCACCAATGTTGCCGAAAAACCGAAGGGAGTTCTCCAATCCATCCAGCAAGGTTTGCGTTCCTGCTGGATCCAGGTCATCGGATCCCTGCGAGGCCACGAGCCACATCCATTGCAGTGCCATCAAGGTTTCGGCGATCACCACCATACCAAAAACGATCAAGGCCACCGAGATAAAGTCTTCTTGCATGTAGCGTTGTTTTTGCAACTTGGCGGTGAGGATCCCGACTACGGCCAGCCCCAGCGCATGGGTAGGACAAGGGCTGGTCAGCGCATCTTGCAGAAAACCCAGGGTGACCCCGGCAACAGCTCCCTGCCAAGCTTTACGCCGCACACTCCAGCACACCACCCAGATCAAGGGCCAATCTGGGGTTAAGCCTGCCAGCTCCAAGCCCGGCCCGCGCCACCAAGGGGCCACTGCTGCCAGCAATCCTGATAGGGCAGTCACCACCCAGTTGAGGTGAGACTTGAGCTTAAGAATCAGAGGGTTGAGCATAGCGGTAGATCAAGGCCCATTCCAAGAGGCCCAGCGGCGCCGACAGTTCGACAGTGGCTTGGGGGGCAGGGCTGGCATCCAAGTTGACCGCTCGAACCGTTCCCACCACCACCCCGGCTGGGTAAAAGCTGCTCAGGCCCGAGGTCACCACCACATCCCCCACCTCTACTTTGGGAGCCTTGTCGAAAAAATCCAAAATGGCGCTCTGGGTGCCCGTACCCCTCAGGATGCCCATGTGTCGGCTGCGACTCAACATCACCCCAACACGGCTGGTGGGATCGCTGATCAGGAGCACTCGGCTGGTGTTGGGCGTGACCGACTCGACTCGCCCGATCAACCCGCCCGGCGCCATGACTACATCTCCCACCCTGACTCCATGCCGGCTGCCGCGGCTGAGGGTGAGCTGTTGCCACCAGTGATCGGCGCTGCGACCCACCACGGCTGCCGGGATCCCCGCTTGGGGCATTTGCTCGGTAAATTGCAGCAGTCGCTTCAGCTCGCGGTTTTGGTACTGCAACTCGGCTACCAGGGCTTGCAGCTCACGGTTAGCGGCCTGGCTGAGCACCGCAGCGGGATCCACAGGCGGACGGGCTGGAGCAGTGATCCAACTGTACAATTCCACCAATAGGGATCCCTGGGTTTGGCGCAGGCCCAATGCTACCCCCATCGCCAAAGCAGACAGGAGTAACCCCAAGCCGTAGCGCCTCCACCATTGGCGTAGCCGATTCAAGCAATACCTCTCCGACCCACTCGACTCACACCTCAAATCAGGAAATCAGGGAGAGGGAGAAGCGCCTCTAGCCCTTGAAGCTGCCGCTCAACACTCGACCCAAGGTTTTGAAATCCTCTAGAACTCGCCCTGTACCCAGCACCACACAACTGAGGGGATCCGGGGCAATGTGAACCAAGATCCCGGTTTCATGGCTGATCAGGGCATCCAGACCCTTGAGCAAGGCTCCTCCCCCGGCCAGCATGATGCCTCGGTCGATGATGTCGGCAGCCAATTCCGGTGGAGTGCGCTCCAGGGTGCGCTTAATGGCTTCCACAATCACCGAGAGGGGCTCGGCCATGCTCTCGCGAATTTCGGTGCTCTTCACCGTGACGGTACGGGGTAAACCCGAGAGCAGGTGTAACCCGCGCACTTCCATGGTCAGTTCCTCTTGAATTGGGTAGGCGGAGCCAATCCGAATCTTGATCTCTTCAGCGGTGCGCTCCCCGATGGTGAGGTTGTGAACCTTTTTCATGTACTGGGCGATGGCCTCGCTCAGCTCATCTCCCGCTACCCGCACGGACTCGCTCAGCACGATCCCCTGCAAACTGAGGACGGCTACCTCAGTGGTGCCGCCGCCAATGTCGATGATCATGTTCCCAGTGGGCTCTTGCACCGGCAGCCCGGCCCCGATTGCTGCTGCCACCGGCTCATCCACCAAATACACCTCCCGCGACCCAGCTTGGAGAGCGGCTTCCATCACCGCCCGTCGCTCCACCCCGGTCACACCGCTGGGGATCCCAATCACAATGCGGGGAGCAATCAGGTACCGGCCCTCGTGTACGCGGTGGATGAAGTGTTTTAGCATCATCTCCGCCGTGTCGAAATCGGCAATCACCCCATCTCGCAGAGGACGCACCGCTACAATGTTGCCGGGGGTACGGCCCAACATTTTTTTGGCATCTTCCCCCACAGCCAGGGGTTGCTTGGTGTTTTGGTCGATGGCGACCACAGAGGGCTCTTGCAGGACAATGCCTCGCCCGGCCACGTAGACCAGCGTGTTGGCAGTGCCCAAATCAATGCCCATATCACGGGAAAATCGGCTGAAGAACCCCACGGTAAGTCGCTCCAGTCTTGATTTGGGAAGAAGCAGCAAGCTTTGGTACCTACTATAGTCTAGTTCTGCAAGAGAATCTCCCCCGAAGAGTGGGAATCTGCTCCAGAGAAACCGGCTATGGCTGTATCCCAGCCAGCTGTGGAAGATCGAATTCGCCGCTAAGGTGCAATCCTGTTGTGATTCGGGATCCCTCGTGCCTAAGGTTGCCATTGCTCCAGCCGGCTATCCGGCCATCGCCCCCTATTCTCCCGGCGTGAAGGTGGGCAAAATACCCTCTACATCTCGGGCACATTGGCCCTGGATCCGGAGGGCAAGACGGTGGATCCGACATCGCCACCCAGACTCGCGTGGTGTTGGAGCTGAGTGACATCCTCCCGACGCTCACCCTGCGGGTACAGCGCGGGGCTTCTCGGCAGTTTAGCTAAGATAGACCAACCCGGTCTTTTGGCGGTTGCGATGCAGCTCTCTGGTGCCTTGGTTAGCGTGGCTACCCTGGACTTGCCTCGTCTACAACGCTTCTATCGGGATCTCTTGGGGATCTCTCCCCAAGTCCAGCTCCCGACAGAGGGGGATCCGGTGTACGTAGAGTTTCGTCTGCCGGGGTTGCGGCTGGGCCTCTATCGCAGCCGTCATCTCGATGGTGGTGCCCAAGCCGCAGCGGTGAGCCTCTGCCTGCAGGTGCAAGATTTACAGGGATCCCTGACAACACTGGAGGGGTTGGCGGAAGCTTATCAGATCTCCATTTCCCCTCTGCGACAAGCCTTTCACGGACAGGAGGTGGATTTTCGGGATCCCGATGGCAACCGGATTGTACTGCACCAGCCTTCTGCTGCTTTTGGGGAAGCGACAGCCTGGGATCCCCAGGGTTAGATCCGCCAAAGGTAGATGGTGTAGGTGTTGATGACATCCGATACGGTGGTGGTGGCGGTGGGGGGCCAATCCCCCATGTCGAAGGAGTGGGTGACCAGACGAGCGCCGGGCCGAAGCTGGGAGCGCAACTTGTCTCGGATCAGCAGGTGGGAGCTGGGCAGCAAATAACAACTCACCACCGTCGCCGGGGTTAAGTCCAGAGTGAGCAGATCCTGCTGGAGAAAGGTGACTCGATCCTGAACTTGGGCTTCTTGGGCCCGCTGTTGGGCTTCCAGGATGCGCTCCGGGTCGATATCCACCCCCACGCCCCGCGTGCCAAAGCGCTGTGCCGCCCGGATGAGAATGCGGCCATCCCCACAGCCCAAGTCGTAGAGAGTATCCTCGCTCCCCACCTGGGCCAAATCCAGCATGGCATCCACAACCAAGGGCAAGGTGCGCACATAGGGGGCTAAGCGGATTCCCTCTGGACTTTGCCGGTTGGACTGGCGTTGGAAGAAGGGATCCCTGCCCACCGAGTTCTGACCCAGCTTAGGTTTGAAACCGCGGGGCACCAAGGGTTGATTCCGAGAAGAGCGGTTTTCTCTGTTCATCAAATATTCTCATCAATTTCCCATCAGTCTATCAACCTGTCGCAGTACAGAGCCCCTGCCGTTCTACTGGGTGGAAAGTCACCGCCAATTGCGTCGGCTCAAGTACAGTCTACTAAGGGGTTATGGGATACACCTGTATGGTCATTTTCAACAGGAATGAAACATCTCCGTTCCATTGCTCTCTAACTCCCCTCTCCCTCTGGAGGGGCTGGGGGAAGCGGCGCGGAGCGTCTGGGCAGCGGCGGGAGTATCTCAATCGAGTCTGGAATGACTATGAACCTGCTTGTTCTAAACCTCACTGGGGTCAAGCCTCGGAAACACGATTTTTATACCCTTTTATATCCCTTAATTTGTAACGGGCTGTATCTCAAAAAATATCTTGATTCAACAACTTAGCCAGGCGTTCCAGCCCCTTTTTGACTTGGCGGGAAACGGTAACGGCACTGATCCCTAGCCGCTCTGCCGTTTCTTTTTGCGTGAGGTCATAGAAGAAGACAAATTCCAAAATCTTGCGGGTACGTTCCTCCAGCTGAGCCAAGGCATGTTGTAGGCGAATACGATCTTCTTCAGCCAGTTGAAAACTGCGGTAGCGCTGATCCGGAACGACCTCCCCCAGAGCAACACTGTCTTCCTCAGTTTGAATCGGAGCATCCAGGCTGAGCAAAAGGCTGTTTTGTTGGGCCAGCTCCAGCTCTCGCCATTCCTGCTCCGTCAGTTGCAGGGCTTCCCTCACCTCGGCCTCAGAGGGAGAACGGCCCAACTCTTGCCGCAGACGGGCAATCACCTTCTTGGCTTGTCTTTGCAGGGTCGTCCAGCGGCGTGGGATCCGCATGGTGGGGCTTTTGTCCCGCAGGTAGTGTTGAATTTCTCCGCGAATGTAGGGCAGGGCAAAGGAGCTAAAAGCCAGGCCTCGGCTGATGTCAAAGCGTTCGATAGCTTGAATCAAACCCAAACAGCCAACTTGCACCAGGTCGTCGTACCCCTCATTGCATTGGTTGCGCCAGTGGTGGGCCTCTTTGCGCACCAAGCCCAAGTTCATTTCCACCAGCCGGTTGCGCAGGGCTGGATCGCGATTCTGGTGGTACAGCCGCAACAGTTCGGCAGTTCGGGCTTTAACATCCTCACTAGATGCCATAGATCCACATGCGGCTGGGAATCCGGTCTTGGCCAAAGGCAATGGAGGGGGGGCCGCCGGTCGCCTCAGGGAGACGGAGTTCTTGGGAGAGGTCAGGCGAGGGGCCGTTATCATAGACAACCACTTTACCGATTTGCCGAAAATAACTGTAGAACAAGCACTCAAGGAACTCGAAAACCATTCAAAGGTTGAGGATCCCACCCATAACCAACACCCATCCAGTCAAGAGACGCTTTTGCCCAGCCAGACCCTGCGCAAGCAGGTGCTACAGGGCTACAGGGATGGCGTTAGAAGCACAACCGGACACTGTTGAGATTTGCCAAGAGCTGGAACGTTCTTAGTTTGACCAGGTTTCTTGACCCAAGCAACAGCATCTCCACGGAAAATCGGCGGGTTTCATCGGCAAAAGAGCGCAATTTTCCCGTAAGACCCCCCGTAAGACCCAACGAAATTGCCGGATTTCTGTTGTTGGCGTGCTCTCGTGGTTATTGGTGATTGGGTCAGGTTGGCGGTGAAACAGCCTGTGCATTCCAGCCTCTCCTCTCCTTCTGGGAGGTGAGAACGTCAAGAGGCTGTTCGTGACAGCGGCGGGGGGTTCTTGGGGGGATCCGTGCCGGCAAGGGCTGCCAAAAAGGATGCAAAACTCGGCTCCTCGCGAATGAGGTCGAAATAGGGCTCAGAGGAGAGCAAGGGGCGGTAGCGTTCCGGCTCCAGGCGTAGGGCTTGCTCCAAAGCTTGTAGGGCCTGAGGCACTTGGCCTTCCCAGGCGTAGCAGCAGGCTTTGGCGTAGTGAGCCTCGGCATTGCTGGGATCCATCTGCAGGGCCCGATCAAAACTCTGGATGGCCAGCTCGTAGAGGTTCAAGTCCATCAGCACCAGGCCGCGCTGCACCCAGATCTGAGGGCGTTTGGGATCCTGCGCCAGGGCACGGTCATAGCTGTTGAGGGCCTCCATCGGGTTGCCGAGGCGGTGGTGGGCAAGGGCATGGCCGGCCCAGAGAGAGGCCGATTCGGAGCCCAGTTGCAGGGCTCGTTCGTAGCTGGCCAGAGCATCGACGTAGCGCTCTAGGTGAAACAGAGCCAGGCCCCGACTCTGCCAAACTTGGGCATTGACGGGGTTGATGGCGAGGGCTTTCTCGTAGCTGATTAGGGATCCCTGCCACCGTCCCAGAGAGGCTAAGGTTAGCCCGTGCAGGTACCACGTTTCCGGGCTGTCGGGGCTGAGGGCAAGGGCCCGTTCGTAGGCACGTAGGGCTTCTTCGTAGCGGCCCAATTGCCGCAGCGTGTTGGCCTGGTTAAAGCGGGCCTCAAAAAAATCCGGTTTCAGCCGCAGAGCCCGCTCATAGCTGGCCAGAGCTTCTTGATGGCGACCGAGATCGTCCAGCAGAGAACCACGGTTGTTCCAGGCTTCGGGGAAGTCCGGCTTCAGCTCCAGGGCGCGGTCGTAGCTGGCCAGGGCAGCTTGGGCTTGCCCCAGGTGGTCGAGGGTGGTGGCGCGGTTGTACCAGGCAATGGGATCCTGCGGCTGATCTCCCACCGCCTGCTCGAAGGGCTGTAGTTGAGCCGCCTGTTCCGCCGAAAGGGCAGATGGGTCAACCGCCGGGGCCGGCGAAACGGCTGTAGATTCTGGGGAGGCAGCACGCTTCTGCCGCCGCAGCCACCAGGCCCAACCCCCGGCCAAAAGCAACAGGCTCGCCCCCAGCACCAGCACGCCCACGTCGGTCGGGGCAATCACAAACGGCATGACCCACTTCCTCTTTTCTGCGCGCCTCTACATCATCACCAAAAACGGCAGGGGATCGCTGGGCCCTGCCGGCGAGATCAGCTCAATGCGCTTTTCGCCAGGGTAGGTGCTGGGATCGATCTCAAAGGTAACCGTCAGCGCCTCGGCGTTGGCCTGCACCGGTTCCTTAGAGCGTCCCAAGGGATCCCCAAAGCTGACTCGGATCCCTTTACCCGCCGGGCTGACTCGGATTTCCGTCACCTGATCCAGATGGGATCCCTCTAGGGTACAGACGATTACATCCCCGACAAAGGCCTCCAGAGGCCAGCCCCGCCGCACCACCGGTTTGGACATGGTTGTCGCTCCCACAGGCTTCTGCATCTCAGTTTAATTTTTCATTTTCCCCTCCCTGCTCCAGCCCAAAACGGCTTTGGTGGCAGAGAGGCTCTCCCCCCTTGGGCCGGATCTCCTGCCACCCCTGTAGAGAAGAGGGAGTTGGGGAAAGGGCAACGGCAGGCGCTCGCAGCAACACCTGGCGGTCTGGGCCCACGCTCACCAAGCGGGGCATCTCTCCAAGGCTATCGGCCACCGCAAACAGCACCCGCTCTCGCGCCTGGGGATCCCAGCCCAGCAGCTCAGCATACCCCAGCGCCGGCGGCGGATCCCAGATTTGCACCGGTGGGATCCCTGTCGAGCCAGTGGGCAAAGGCCAGACCACCGCCCGATCCCAGCTCAAATCGGTCTGGAACCAGCCTTCGTACTCCCGCGCCAGCAAAGTGTTCCCCTGCCAGGCTAGAGGCAGGATCATGGCAAAATCCAATGCCTCAACGGGGTCGTATACCGACCCTGAGGCTTGATAGATAACCTGCAAGGCCCGAGTACGGGTGTTCTCGGCAAACAACACACTGGTCAACCGACCAGCCTGAGGCGTGGCCACCAAATCTAGCCGTGTGTACACCTGCCACTGGGGATCCGGCGCCGGCAAGGGATCGCTGCGCAACAGGCCAACCAATGTGCATTGCCGCTGCCGGGCTTGCTCCTGCAAGTCGTACACCCATTCCCAAGGGATGGGCAAAGTAGGGGGAGAGGAGACTCCAGGGGCAGCCGGCGCCATGTCCCTCGCCCAGGCAGCGCTCCCCTCCGCCCAGCCGATCCAAACAGCCACAAGGGCTCTCCCCAGTTGCCACAGCCAGTTTTGCCTGAGCCAGCCCCCCATCTGCCTCACCTTCCGTCGTGACATACTCCCGCACTCATGCTGATGCAAAGCGCTCCGCGCCGCTAGCGCGAAAAGGACGTTTCCTGCGCTTGAGGACTACGTCCCGCTGACGCGAAAAGAACGGGATGCCCCACCGCCCTGTGCTTGATGTTGATGGCCGCATGGTGGTCGCGCTCTAGTTCTAGCCCACAATGGGAACAAGAATGCCACCTGTCTTGAATCGCTTTCGGTACTCTTTGACCACACCGAGAGCAGTTTTGACTGCTGCCGTTGGGATTCACTGCAATCGCCCTCAGCCCAGCTCTTTCAGCCTTGACTGCCAGCATTTGCAGAAATTGTCCCCACCCAGCATCATAGGTGGATTTTGCTAGCTTCGTCCTCGCAATACCTTTGATATTCAGGGCTTCGTACCCAATATGCTTGCCCTTGCTTACCAGCCAGTTCGCTGTTTTGTCATGAAAATCTTTGCGCTGAGATAGTGGTTAGTGGATAGTCACTATTCACTATCCACTGGTCACTATCCACTAGTCACTAGCCATAGGCGGTTTGACCCTTTCTTCTTGCGAGACACTGCCCGCTGCAGTCTCTTTAACCGCTTTTGGGCTCTGCGGTAATACTGGGGAACTGGAACAGACTCCCCCGCATCGGTCACCAAAAAGGAGTCCAGTCCCACGTCGATCCCCATCGTGTTCTCCAGTGTTGCAGGCTCAGGAGTAAACTCAGGGACGGACGAATCTTGCAGGCTCAAGGTCACATACCACCCGTCTGCCTTGCGGGTGATGGCAGCGGTCTTAATCACAAAGCCCTCAGGCAAAGGACGGTGCTGAATTATCCGAACAGCACCGATTTTGGGCAGATGGATAAACTGCCCGCAAATGCAGTCTTGTTTCATCGGGGGGAAAGTGAAGAAGCGATACCGCCCAGCTCCCTTAAATCTGGGTTTCCCTGCCCGCTTGCCGTTACCGTCACCCTTCAGCCAGCGGTCGAATGCTTTGTGCACTCGCTCTATGCAGTTTTGCAGGACTTGCGAATGGACTGCTCTGTACTGCGGAAACAGGGCTTTCGTCTTCACCAAATCCCGTTTCTGGGAGTAGAAATCGGGATTGTCTTTCAGCTTGGGCAAGTGACAGATTAAGGGACAAGCATTGATATCACAGCGATTGTGTTCCCACCACGCAAAGCGCTCTGCCAAGCGGTAGTTGTACTGCTTGCGTAACAAGTCTAGCCATTGGTCCATCAGAGCAACTTGGCTAGAAGTAGGGCGTAAGCGATACTGGTAAGCAGTTCTCATGATGAGCGTATAAAATCCTGCTACGCCGGTCATAGCACCAGTAAGGACGAAGCATCGTGTCCTCGCCTTTTATCCCGACCCTCACCCTGGATAGTGGTGAGTGGATAGTGACCAGCCACTAGTCACTAACAGAAGGCGGGGCTTCCCGGCGGTCTAGCTAAAACCAAACCGAAAATGGAAGAAGTTTACTTACCAGAGGAGACCCTTTGCGCTTGGCTGTGGGAAGACCTGGGGCACGGCGACCTCACCACAGAGCTGACCCTACCCCCAGGACTGGAGGGTGAGGCGGTAATCCTGGCCAAGGAGACAGGGATCCTGGCCGGCCTGGAGATTGCCAAGCGGGTTTTTCGGCTGGCGGATCCCCAGGTGGAGTTCATCCCTGGAGTGGAGGAAGGGGCCAGGGTGGCTGTCCGTCAAGAGGTGGCCCACCTCAAGGGATCCCTGAAGGGCATTCTGGCGGGGGAGAGGCTGGCGCTCAATCTTCTCCAAAGGCTGTCCGGCATTGCCACCCTCACCCGCACCTATGTAGAGGCTCTCCGGGGAACCTCAACCCAGCTTCTGGACACCCGCAAGACCACTCCCGGCCTGCGCGCCCTGGAGAAGTATGCTGTACGGGTAGGGGGCGGCAAAAACCACCGCTTTGGGCTGTTCGACGGCATTTTGATCAAGGAAAACCACATCATTGCCACGCAACGCTGTTGCGACCGCGGCGCGGGAGGCGTTTTGGCAGCCGTCAAGCGGGCCAAGGAAGGTGCTCCCCACCACCTCAAGGTGGAGGTGGAGGTGCGGGATCTCCAGGAACTGGAAGAGGCTTTGGCAGCAGGAGCCGATCTCATCCTTCTGGACAACTTCACCCTGGAAGAAACCCAGGCCGCCGTCCAACGGGTGGGAGGGAGAGTTCCCCTGGAGGCCAGCGGCAACATGACCCCAGAACGGGCCAGGCAAGTGGCCGAGGCAGGCGTGAATTACGTCAGCGTCGGGGCGCTCACCCACTCGGCCAAGGCTTTGGATCTCTCTTTGCTGGTGGTGTGACCCTGAGCCAAGTCCTCGCTGGACACTGCTTTATTGCTACGCAACGCTGTTGCGACTGATGCTACTTTGAGAAGACAACCTAAGCCCAGCTCCAGCTCAACCGGGCGCCGCGAAAGGCTTCGCCGGGCATCTGGGTTGGGGGTTGCTTCTCTTGCCGGCTCAGATACCCCCCAAAGCAGAGTCGACCAACTCCAGGAGATGGGCTTTCCGTTATTGCTGCGCGCTGCTCCTGCAAACGCATTAGCGGGACAAAGTCCTCAGATCGTGTCCAGCCTCCAGAGGAACAAAACCGTTATTGCTACGCAACGCTGTCGCGACAAGAAGTCGAAAATGAAGGGAGAAACCCCATTGCTACACAACACTGCCACAATCGTCCAGGAGATTGCCCGGCTCAAACAGGAAAGGCAGGCAGTTATCCTCGCGCATTCGTATCAGCTCCCCGAAGTTCAAGAGGTGGCGGACTTTGTGGGAGACTCCTTAGGACTGGCTCGGGAGGCTCAAAAGACGAGCGCCCAGGTGATCGTCTTTGCGGGCGTGCATTTTATGGCGGAGACGGCTGCCATCCTTAACCCGGAAAAGACGGTGCTGCTGCCGGATCTGGAGGCGGGCTGTTCCTTGGCCGACAGCATTCGCCCAGAAGATGTGCTGCGGTGGAAGGCAGCCTGCCCTGAGGGCTTGGTGGTGGCCTACGTCAACACCGCTGCCGAGATCAAGGCTCTGGCAGATGTCTGCGTAACCAGCGCCAACGCAGTTCAAGTGGTGGCCAGCCTGCCCCCGGATCGCCCCATCTTCTTCGTGCCGGATATGTTTCTGGGAGCCCACGTTGCTCAAGTAACCGGAAGGGAGCTGGATCTCTTTCCGGGAGAGTGCCACGTGCATGTTGGCATCCGGGAAGAGCACCTCAAGGCGATGGTGGAAGAGCACCCTGGAGCAGAGTTCCTCATTCACCCGGAGTGCAGTTGCGGCTCTAGCTGTCTCTTTCTCAAACCGGATGCCAAGCTGCTCTCTACCGAGGGCATGGTGCGCTACGCCAAAGCTTCAGAAAGCCGCGAGTTTGTGGTGGCCACCGAGGTGGGCATTCTTCACCGGCTCAAGAAAGAAGCTCCAGACAAAACGTTCATCCCTGTCAAGGCAGAAGCCGTCTGCGAGTACATGAAGAAGATTACCTTGGAAAAGATTTACCGCTCCCTGCAGGAGATGCGCTACGTGATCCAGGTGCCCCAGGAGGTGGCTGAGAAGGCTCGCCGTTCCATCCTGGCCATGCTGGCAGTGCCCGCCGGAGCCTAGAGGTGGAGGGGAAGAACGGGGCGCCGCCCTTGTTAGAAACAGACCTGTTGATCCTGGGAGCAGGGGTGGCGGGGGTGTACGCAGCCCTGTGGGCCGAAGCCCAGGGGGCGACAACTCTGGTGGTAAGCAAGGATCCCCTTCCCTCTGGCTCTACCCCTTGGGCGCAGGGTGGGGTGGCTTTTCCTGCGGATGAGGCGGACGTAGAAGCCCATATCCAAGACACCTTGCAAGCGGGCCGCGGCCTGGTGGAAGAAAAGGTGGCTCGCTCCATTGTGGAGGAAGCACCCTTGCACCTGGAGAGACTTTTGCGCTGGGGCCTTCCTTTCCATCCCCAACCCGTCCGGGAAGGGGGCCACTCCCAAGCGCGGGTACGCCATCTGGGGGGGGATCGGAGCGGACTGTGGCTTCTGAGAGGTTTGCTGGCTCGCCTCAACAGGCTGCCTTTGCAGGGCTACACAGCCCTCAGCTTTTTGCTGGCGGGGGACAGGGTGGCGGGGGCCTTGCTGCTTGGCCCTGAAGGGCCGGTGGAGGTGAGGGCCGGGGCAGTTCTCCTGGCTACGGGAGGATTTGGCAGCCTCTTCCCCGTCTCGACAGCTCCCTCGGGGGCCACCGGCGACGGAATGGTGCTGGCTTGGCGGGCAGGGGCCACTCTCAGGGATCTGGAGTTTGTGCAATTTCACCCCACGGCTTTGCCCAATGGAGCGCTGGTGAGCGAGGCAGTAAGAGGAGAAGGGGCTGTTCTCCTCAACGCCTTGGGGGAGCGTTTTATGCCTCGCTATGCGGAGCTGGGAGAGCTGGCGCCGCGGGATGTGGTAGCTCGAGCCGTTTTCTGGGAGCGGCAGCAGACAGGGGGAACCTACCTGGATCTGCGGGTCGTCGAACATCTGGAGGAGCGCTTTCCCACCGTTGTTGCCTCTGCCCGCGCCTTGGGGCTGGATCCCACCAAGGATCTGCTCCCGGTTGTTCCCGCCGCTCACTACGTGATGGGTGGGATCCGAACGGACGCTTTCGGCTTCACCGGCCTGCCGGGCCTTTATGCTGCTGGGGAGGTGGCTTCCACGGGTCTGCACGGAGCCAATCGCTTGGCTTCCAACAGCCTTTTGGAAGGGCTGGTCATGGGCAAGCGGGCCGCCTTGGCTGCCTTGCAAGATTTGGGAGAGGTGAGCTTTCCCCGACAGCTGCAGAGGCTACCCGTTCTGGCGACGTCTCCCGACATCCTGCCGGCTCTCAGGCAGCGAGTTGGGGAAGCTTTGGGCGTTGTGCGGGAGGGAACACGGCTGCGGGCTTTTCTGACCTTTGTCAAGGCACTTCCCCTGCAGGAAAAGCCTTGGGCCACCCGGGAAGAGGCCGAGGCAGGCAGTCTGCTTTTGCTGGCCCGTCTGGTAGCTCAGGGGGCGCTGCTGCGGGAGGAAAGCCGCGGGGCCCATTTCCGCGAGGATTTTCCTCAGGAAGGGGAGCCTTTCCATACGGAGGTGCGCGGTTCAACTTTTTTCCGGAGACCTCTTGATGCTACGCATTGCTAACGGCAACAGGCATTCCACTCATGGTGAAAGACGCCCGGCCTGTCGATGCGCTCGAAGGTGTGGGCCCCGAAGAAGTCCCGCTGGGCTTGGGTGAGGTTCTGGGGCAGGTTGGCGGTACGGTAGCTGTCGTAGTAGGCCAAAGAAGCGCTGATGGCCGGGATCGGGATCCCCAGCGCAGCCGCCGTGGACACCACCCGCCGCCAGGATCCCTGCCGCTCCCGGATGGCCTGCTCGAATTCCTCATCCAACAGCAGGTTCACCAGCTCTGGATCCCGTTTGTAGGCCGACTGGATCTCGCCCAGGAAGCGGGCGCGGATGATACAGCCCCCCTTCCAAATCCGCGGAATCTCACTGAAGGTGTAGACGTAGCCGTGGGCAACAGTGGCTCTTTTGAGCAGGGCCATCCCCTGCGCATAGGAGCAGATTTTGGAGCAGTAGAGGGCGGCGCGCAGATCTTGGATAAAGCAGTCGGGATCCCCTGCAAAAGTTGCGTCGGGCCCCTTCAACTGGGCAGAGGCAGCCACCCGTTCCTCTTTCATCGACGAGAGGATGCGAGCTTGCACCGCCGCTTCAATGGTGGGCACTGGTACCCCCAGATCTAGAGCGTCCTTGACTGTCCACAAACCGGTGCCTTTTTGCCCAGCCTTATCCAGAATGAGATCCACCAACGGCTTGCCGGTTTCCGGATCCAGGGTTTGGAAAATCTTGGCGGTAATTTCAATTAGGAAAGATTCCAGCTCTGTTTCATTCCAAGCCTGAAAAATCTCCTGCATCTGCGAGGCCGACAGCTTCAAAGCCCTGCGCATTAGGTCGTAGACCTCGGCGATCAGCTGCATATCGCCGTATTCGATGCCGTTGTGTACCATCTTCACGTAGTGCCCGCCCCCTTTGGGCCCCAGGTAGGTGACACAGGGGCCGTCTGGCACTTGAGCGGCAATTTTGGCCAAGATGGGCTCCAGTTGTTGGTAGGCCTCTGGGCTGCAGCCGGGCATGAGGCTGGGGCCGTTCAGGGCTCCCTCTTCCCCGCCGCTCACTCCCATGCCGACAAAGTGGATCCCGGTGGGGGCGAGGGCTTCGGCACGGCGATCGGTGTCGGTGTAGAGGGAGTTGCCGCCGTCGATGATGATATCCCCCGGATCCAGCAGGGGTTTAAGCTCGTCAATCACCGCGTCTACCGGCGCACCCGCCTTGACCATGATCAAGAATTTGCGGGGCCGCTCCATCAGTTGCACCAATTCCGGCAGGCTGTAGGCGGGGGTGATCCGTTTGCCTTGGGCTCGCTCCCGCATGAACTGGTCGGTTTTGGAGCTGGTGCGGTTGTAGACGGCAACCGGGAAGCCATTGCGCTCGACGTTGAGGGCCAAGTTTTCCCCCATCACCGCCAGGCCGATCACCGCAAAGCTGGGCTTGCTCATAGTTGGGCACTATCGACACCTCACCCAATCTAGAGGCCAATCTGACCGACGGGGCTCAGGGATCCTGTTTTCTTCACCTTTGCCGGCCCTGATTCAAGGGCAGCCCAAACTCTCACGGGTGGTTACGCCGGTTATCGGGTGGGATCCCTCAGCTCGCTCACACAACTGCCGCTTTGCCGCCCGATCCACATAGGCTTCGCTGAAATCGGCGCCGGCAATCTGCGCTCCTTGCCAAACCGCCCGTGCGGCAATGGCTCCCGTGAGCTTGGCCCCTCTGAGATCGGCTCCTGCCAAATTGGCCAGATCCAAAAGGCTATTGCTCAAATCGGCACCGGATAGGTTGGCCCCCGCCAGATTGGCCTTGGTGAATGCCGCCCCCGCAAGGTTGGCCCCGTGCAGATCGGCGCCCTGCAGGTTGGCGCTGACAAAGCTGCTGCCCCGCCAATCTTGGCCGGATAGATCTTGACCTTGCAGATCGGCGTTGTTGAAGTTGAGACGGGCTTGGCTGCCCGCTATGGAGCCCCAGAGGAGCCAAAGCAGCAGAGTGGCCGCCAGCAGCATGCCCAGCTTCCCGAAGTCGCGCCAGCAAGTCGAGGCGTTGGATTTTGGGGCCATCGAGGATCCCTAGATTCTCTACCCCCATTCTTGCCGATTTTCCCCTTGCCCACTGAGAACTGGGATCATTGCGTTGCAGCAGAGACAGCCGTTATCCGCCGTAGGTTACATTCCGCTCGGTGGTGCGAAATTGCAGGATCGTCAGCCCCACCACAATGAGAAACAGGACGATGGATTGCGCGGCAGCCCTACCCAAATTGCCTGAAGACACTCCGATTTTGTAGATCTCGTAGATCAACACCGAGGTGGATCCGGAAGGGCCCCCAGCAGTCAGCAAGTCAATGGTGCCAAAGATATCGAAAAACGCATAGGTCATGTTGGTAATCACCAAAAAGAAGGTGATGGGAGAAAGCAGCGGTAGGGTGATGGCAAAAAAGCGACGCACTGCCCCGGCCCCGTCGATGGCAGCCGCTTCCAGCAAATCCTTGGGCAGGTTTTGCAGGCCGGCAAGGTAAAACAAAATGTTGTAGCCCATCTGCTTCCAAACGCTGGCAAAAATCACCACCCAAGGGGCCAAGTTGGGATCGCTGAGCCAGTTTAAACGGGGGATCCCCACCAGGCCCAGCAAATGGTTGGCCACCCCTCCCAAGGGGTTGAACATGATAAAGAAGATGATCCCGGCCACCGCTGGAGAAATGGCGTAGGGCCAGATCAGCAACACCCGATAAATCGCCGCCCCTCGAATCGGCTGGTAGGCCAGCGTGGCAATCAACAGGGATCCGCTCAACCCCAGCACCACAATGGCCGCCGAAATGGCAAAGGTAATGCCGAGGCTATGCAAATAGGTAGCATCCGTCAGCAGACCGGTGAAATTGTCCACACAGACGAAGCGGCTGCGCGGCGCCCCCACAAATGTGAGCAGGGTGGAAAGGCGGAAAGTATCCAACCCCGGATAGTAGAGAAACACCACCAAGATCGTGAAGGTGGGCAACAAGAGCAGCCACGCCAGCCACCACTGCTTAAAGATGCCCCTCTCCTGAACAGCTGGGCCGGGGATCCCCAGGCGGCGCTCCTGCTCCTTCTGCGTCCACGCCAACAGCGGCCAGAGGGGAATGGCCATGCCCGCCAGCACCAGCCCCACGCCAAAGGCCATGTCGATGGCCTTGCGCTCCGGCTCAAAAGTGCAAAAATCCAGGGGCGCCATAAAAATCAGGGATCCCAGCCCTCCTGCTAGGCCCCCCAGCACTGCCCCCACCGGCACAGGCCACTCGATGCGTCGAAAACGGAGCCCCATCCAGAGGGATCCCAGCAACCCCGCCAACAGCGGCACCAACACTTGGACGAATCCCAACATGCCTCTCACCTCGGCTTTGCTCTTCACAAGAGCCTTATCAAAGCCCGGAAAGGGGCAGGCTGCCGCCCACCCCCATCCCTCAATGACACCGTCAGCCCATCGACACTGGGGCTACTGGTAAAGGGAGTTGTACTCGGCCAGAAGGCGGTTGGCCTCCTGGTTGGCCTTGGCCATAGCCTGGGCTGGATCCCCGCCCTTCACCATGAGATCCTCCATGGTTTGGGTTACCACGTTGCGAATCTCAGGGAAGGCCCCCAGCAGCGCCCCCCGAGTGGCAGGGGTCACCTTGGAATTGTTGATTTGGTCGCTGGCGGTGAAGAAGTTGGGGTTTTCCTTGAACCAGCCCTTCGACTCCAGCAAGGCTACCGAGCTTTTCCGAATGGGCAAGTAGCCGGTCACTTGGTGCCACTCGGCAGCATTTTCGGTGTTATTGAGCCACAGCATGAAGGTCAGCGCCCCCTCTTCCACCTCCTTGGGCAGATCCTTCACCAGCCAGAGGCTGGCTCCCCCGATCAAGTTCCCCGTCCAACCCTTGTCGGCGTTGTAGGGCATGCGGGTGGTGACCAGCTCGATGTTGTTTTGCTTGGCAGCGTTGGTGATGTTGGCGGCATCGGCGCTGCTGGTGATGGCCATGGCGACGGTACCGGTCTGGATGGCCTGCTCGGTGGCTGCCCAATCCCGCTGCTTGCCGCTGTAGATGTAGTAGCCTTTGTCATACATCCCTTTCCACCAGGTGGCGATGGCAATTGACGGCTCCGAGTCCAAAAAGACCTGGGTGGCACGGGCGGCACGGCCATTGTCGTTGTTGGCCAAGAGGGCATTCTGCTGGGCCATCCACTGCTCGTAGAACCAGCCGTGATTGGGCCAGGTCACACAGCCCTGGGGAGCGTCGGGGAGGGCCATGATCTTTTGACAAGCAGCCTCCAGCTCTTGCCAGGTGGCCGGCGGCTTTTCGATCCCTGCCTTCTTCAAGATGGCCGTGTTGGAGTAGAGAATGGGGCTGGAGCTGTTCCAGGGCATGGAGGTAAATTTGCCATCCAGGGTGTAGTAGCTCACCACCGGCTCGATAAAATCGTCGAAATTCACTGGGATCCCGTTCACTTCGGTGCGATTGCCCAGAGCCTCGGCAATGGACTTGAAGTAACCAAAATCCCGTGCCCGTTGGGTGCCCACCTCAAACCACTGCACCACCGAAGGAGCAGCATTTTGTTGAATGGCCAGGTCGGTGGCTTGCTGAATTTCTTCGTAGTTGCCGTAGCCTTCGACCGTAACTTTGTATTGAGGAAATTGCTTGTTGAATTCTTCCGCTTTTCCGCGGGCCCAATCCAGGCGGTTATCGGTAAAGGCAATCCAAACTTTGACTTCGGCAGGAGACTGAGCAAAGCTGTCGGCAGCCAGAAGAGCAGCAGCAGACGCAGCCACCAGGCCAGCCGCAACAGCCAGGAAAGTACGACGGGTATTCATAGAAAAATGCAGTCGCATTCGCTAAAGGCACCTCTGAGATTACAGCACCGACATTAAGAGCAGGTTATGTCTGGCTGGGATCCCCTCGGGAGGTGAACCCTCAGGCCGAAGTCAGAGTCAGATGAGGTGAGCACCTAGCCTGGGTCATGATTGGCAATTTCTCAAGGGGTCTCGAAAAATGAGAATGAAAATGAAAACCGCAAGCTTTTGCCTGTTGTTGGCTATTGCCCTCCTGATGGCGCTTGCTCCCTTTGCGCAGGCTCGCCCCCGTCAACGCACTGCCACAGCCACCACGCCAACGGCTGGATCCCTGACCCCGAGCGGTGAGCGCACCTTCACTCACTCCGGCACCTACACTCGCACCGGGCCAAGTGGCAGATCGGGTAGTGGCACCTATTCCGGCCAGGGATCCCGGCAATTCATTCCCGGTCAGGGGGTGGAAGGAGACTATTCCGGCCAAGTCACTACCCAACAAGGTCAGACCTGGAACCTGAACCATCAGCACACCACTACTCACACACATGAGGGTTGGCAACGGCAGGGCAGCACCACCCTGCAAAACGCCGAGGGCAAGACGGTGGGCAGCAGCTCGAGCCTTATCGAGGGCCAAGCGGGGCAAGGCTGGCAGCACAGCGGCCAATTCAACAATGCTCGCGGCCAAACCTACACCACCGAGTCGAGCAGCACACCGACCGGGCCAGGACACTGGCAGCGGGAAACTCGCGTCTTCAATGCCCAAGGGGATCTGCTCGGTGGCTCTGATACCGATGTGCAGTACCGATTT
The DNA here is from genome assembly GCF_000013225.1 of Synechococcus sp. JA-2-3B'a(2-13). Classification (NCBI taxonomy): domain Bacteria; kingdom Bacillati; phylum Cyanobacteriota; class Cyanophyceae; order Synechococcales; family Synechococcaceae; genus Synechococcus; species Synechococcus sp. JA-2-3B'a(2-13). The sequence continues at coordinate 2,571,891 of NC_007776.1, read as the reverse complement.
GTACCAGGGCAAGGCTGGGTGAAAACAGTAGAAGGCAAGACTCTAAAGGGTCAACCCATCCGCCGCACCACCACGATCGGCCCCAACCTGTGAAGAAGAATCTGAAGGGCACTTTAAGGGATCCCTTAGGTTGTGTTGATCTTTCATTTGAGCCAAAAGAGAGCACTGACGAGATAGAGAAAACTCAAGAAGTTCCTGGCCAATTTGTCAAAACGAGAACATAGATGCCGGTACTGCTTTAACTTATGAAAAAAGCATTCGATTAAATGCCTCTCTTGATACAGATGCTTGTCATAATGCCGCTGCGTCTTTCTATTCCTTTTAGGCGGAATAACCGCTTGAGCTTCCCCTATCTTCTCAATCAACTTATCCGCATCATATCCTTTATCCCCAATTACTTTGGTATCCTTTCTCTGCCAGCCCTCTATCAATTCTTCCCCTTGAGTAATATCGCTCTTTTCTCCGCCAGTTATTCTCAATTCCAGCGGATTTCCCAACCCATCTACACTCACATGAATCTTGGTGCTGTATCCCCCTCGGCTTCTCCCCAAAGCTTGCTCCCCTTTTTTCCGGCAGCACAGGAGTGCGCTCGAACCATGGTTGAATCAATAATGAGATGCTCTAAATCAGGGTCGTCAATAAAATACTTGAACATCCGTTCCCACACTCCAAAACGACTCCACCGGTGGAATCTTTGATAGATGGTGTACCATTTGCCATATCCTTCTGGGAGGTAGCGCCAAGGAGCACCGGAACGGGCTATCCAAAGAACTGCTTCAATAAACTGTTTGCAGTTTGCTTCTTTCCCAATGTTAACTCTCTCTTCTGTCTGTAAAAAAGCCAATATCTTCTGCCATTTGTTTTCATCTAAAAAAACCAACTTCATCCTCTTTCCTCTATAAATCATTCTCTCTATCCTAACATAAGATCAACACGACCTAGGATTTTGTGGGAGGAAGCGGGCGGACGGAATCGAACCGACAACAGCAGTTTGGAAGACTGCGGTTTTACCATTAAACTACGCCCGCACGGGCATTCAGCGATGCTGAATATCTATGGTAGCATCTCTCGGCGGTGCCCCTTCCCACTCAGAGTTTGGAGAAAAATCCATCTCCATCAGCGGGACAGACTTCTCCGGTAGGCTGGGCTTACTTGCTCTGGAGATCTTTCTGGCGTTTCCTTTGCCATTGGCGAAACTCTTTCTCGTAGCGTTCACCCTCCGTTTGGTAGGCGTTCCAGCCCTTGAGGGCAACGGTCAAGCCCCACCCCATGAGTATAAACAGCGACCAAGATAGCCCTCCACCGGAGAGCCAGTCTAAGCCCAGCAAAAAGCTGTTGACAATTCCATAGCGGCCCAGCAGTTGGTAAAACTGCCGACGGCGGTAGCGCTGGAATTCTCGGTGTTGGCTGTTCAGCTCTTGCCAGGCCTTCCATTCCTGCTCGGCCAAGTCCAGCTCTTGGGGGGAGATCCCCAGTTCGGCAGCCATCTCCTGCAGTTGGGAGCGGGTGAACTCGCCCAGGCGTGGCTGGCGGGCAATGGCCCGCTGGAGGATCTGCTGCACGTCCTCTTGGCTGTACCGGGATCCCGACATTTGGCTGACTTACATATAACTTCGTAAACTTTATATCTCTTAGTTTGGGCTAGCTGGATCTTGCGCCTTATGAAGCTCCCTCCGCCGCGGGATCCCAACCGTTAGACTAAACCTAGACTGCGAGCCTCCTTCTCTGGGGTTAAGTGTCCCTGTACTGCCTGTGATCTGTGCTTGCCAGTAGGGTTATGGCCTCCACCCGCTCTAGATCTTACCTTCGCCAGAGTCGTACCTCCCTATTGAGCGATCTGCTGCAGGCTTTGCCGCACCTGCGCCCACAACTGTATTTCAAATCCTCTTTGGTTGCCCTCAGCCACGCCATTGAGGATCAGGTGCTGCAAGGGCAGGGATCCCCGTGAGTATTCGCTAACTTTCAAAAGGAGCGCTACTACCGCCAGGAGGCACGGCGCTACCAGCGCATCAGCGCAATGGCCCAAGACGTGTTTGTGTTGGCGACCCCAGAAAAGGATTTTGCTCAGACAGACCTGCCCTACCACACCATTCCCTTGGATCCAGAGGATCCCTTGGTGCAGGAGTGGCACTTGATCGTCATCGATGCCCACTATGCCACCTGCCTCGTGTGTCGAGAACGCTTGCAGATGCAGCGGGAGCGTCCTTGGCAAAGCAGCGATATGGATGCAGCTCGCCAATTTGATGGGATCTGGTCATTTGATCGTCAGATTACAGTCCAAGCGGCTTTGGCCCTGTTGCCCAAGATCCTCAGTTACCGACCGGATCTGGAACCTCGCCTTGAGCCCCTTCGCCAGTACCTCAAGGGATCCCCGCAAAACTCCGCCAGCCAACTGAATCCAGGCCCCTTTACCGAGCGGCTGATCACCTATCTCCAGGCAGGGCAATACAAACTGCAGCGGGCCTACCGCACCATTCGGGTGCAAGAGCGCAAAGAGCATCTGATCAACCGCATCAGCAGTGCCATTCGCCAGTCTTTGGATCCCGGCGAGATTTTGGCAATTGCTGTGCAGGAGCTGGGGCAGGTGGCAGAGGTGGGGCGATGTTTGATCTACCGTTACGATGGCCAGGCCCCTGCTGTTCAGATTGAGCAGGAGTACCGCACCCTAACGATGGGCAGCCTTAAGGGATCCCTGTGGCCTCTTCCCAGCAACCCTTTTTTGCGGGAGGCAGTAGCCTCGGCACAAGCGGTGTGCTGCGAGGATACCCAAAAGGATCCCCGCCTGCAGCGAGTGCCGGAGCTGTGGCAGCCGGCCCAAATTCGGGCTTGGGTGGCCATGCCGATTCTCTATCAAGGGCGGTTGCTGGGCCTATTGGAGCTACACCACGAACACCCTCACCGCTGGCAGCCGGCCACTCTGGAGTTGGCAGAAGCCATTGCCAACCAAGTGGGGGTAGCCCTCTTGCAGGCAGAAGCCTATCAGCACCTAGAAGAGCTCAATCGCCAGTTGGCAGCTCTGGATCAGGCCAAATCAGAGCTGATTGCCGTGACCGGACACGAGCTGCGCACCCCGCTGTCCACCATTCAGGTGTGTTTGGAGTCTTTGGCCAGCGACCCCGACATGCCCCTGGAGATGCGCCAGGAAATGTTGAACACAGCCCTGCAAGATGCCGATCGGCTGCGGGAGTTGGTGCAGGACTTTCTCACCCTCTCCAAGCTGGAAAGTGGTCGCGTTCGCTGGCATATCGAGCCGTTGTCTGCTCAAGAATGTGTGGAGCTGGCCCTGAGCAATGTCAAAGCGCGACGGCGGCACGAAGACTTGCCCACCATCGAGCAGGTGCTGCCCAAACGGCTGCCAATGGTTAGGGCGGATGGGGAGTGGCTGGTGGAGGTGTTGCGTAAGCTGCTGGACAATGCCTGCAAATTTACCCCTTCCACCGGACGGATCTGGATTCGGGCAGAAGTGGAGCCACCAGCCGGTGGATCGACGGGGGCGATGGTGAAGTTCACTGTTGCCGACACCGGGCGCGGCATTGAGCCAGACCGGTTGCAAGCCATCTTCGAGCGGTTTTATCAAGCAGAGGGATCCCTGCGGCGCTCGGTGGGTGGGACGGGCTTGGGGCTAGCCATTTGCCGACTGATCATTGAGGCCATGGGGGGGCGCATCTGGGCAGAATCGGGGGGGATCAATCAGGGCAGTGCCTTCCACTTCACCCTGCCGATAGCGCACCCACACACCCAAGGACAGCCCTCGATCGCTGCTTGAGACTCGAAAGGTGAAGGACCACCGGCCCACTTTGCCTCTGGGATCCACCTGGCAAATTCCAGCTCGAATATCAAATCCCACAAATGGCAATAAAGCTGTTCCCCAGCCCCCCTCTTCTTTGGCAGAAGGGCTGAGAGTGGTCGCGTCAGCGGCGCGGAGCGCTTGGGGAACGAGGTACCTATTGGGCGCGCCTCAAACGGGCTTGGAATGATCCGACAAACTCAGGCAGTGCTCCCGAATGGCTTGTAAGTTCAGGGCCAAATCTTGGCAAATGCGGCGCTCCACCAGACCGACAGGCATTCTGCGGGGAGGCTTGACCTGCAGGTGGTAGGTGAGCAAGGTTTGATGGGCCGACCAATCGGCCAGATCCCAAAACCCCTCGAAGATAAGAAAATCCCCTTGTGTTTTTTGGAAGCGAAGCTGCTGAGGAAAGATCTCCTCGATAGCCAGCACCACCGCAGCAGAAAATTGGGCAAATAAAACCTTTTGGGATCCCACTTGACGTACCAGTGTGCGGCCATTCTCACGGCCAATGACGCGACTTTCCACCAAGTTGGGAATAAACTCCGCCAGATGGTCGTAGTCGGTCAAAACCTGCCAGACCTGCTGCCGCTCCACCGGAATCAGGACGCGACCTCGCACTTGGCAGCGGCGCTCCCCCAAATCCTCCACCTCCACCTGGATGTCTGAGGACTCCGTCCCGCTGACGCCAGCAGGAATGGGGATCCCATCTTCTGGGGTGGGGTCTTGGGGATCCCATTCAGGGTCAGAAGGCATGGCGAGAACTTCAGTCGCGTAGGCGCTGTAGGGCAGTGCGGAAACCGGAGAGGGAATCGATTTTTGACTGGACAAACCATTCGCCAGCAGTTCCAATAGGCTGCCCCCCTGTGTTTTCTATTGTATCAGGGAACTGTATAGCAGATAACGAACTCTAGGGGAGAAGGGCCTGGAACCAACCGACGATCACCTGCCAAACCTGTTCTAGAAGGGCAAAGGGATCCCGCAACTCCTGCAGCACCTGCCGCGGGCCAATTCTAAAGACCACGTACAACACGGCCAAGATGATTACAATCCCCACCGTTGTCCAGATGGCCTCTCGAACCACCCGCACCCAAAAAACCAGCATAAAAATGGCGATGGCTACAGCGGCAACCAGCGGCAATGTGTCCAGTACCATCGGATCCCACCTCGTTTGGCTCAGACGTTTCAGATTTAACTCCACTGTAGCCAGCTTGAAGTAAACTACCCGACCCTGACTACTTCGCAGTACAGGGCGGGCTTTCGGTAGCCCTGCAGTTGGCAAGCCAACCACGGACCTCTAGGCTGGTTTACGGCAGCCCCAAGTTTGGCAATCATGTTGGCCCCATTCCAGTCCGCATCCCCTTCCCATCCACAGTGCCCACACTTGAACTGCTTCCCACTGCGATAGGATTGCGCAGGGTCGGGATGAATGTGCAAACACCGGTGGCAGGTCTGCGACGTGTAGGCAGGCGGAACCAGTACTACAGGTACTCCGGCGATGGCAGCCTTGTAGACCACAAACATCCTAAGCTGGTAGAACGCCCAGTTATTGGTTCTGCGCCGCTCAGCTTTGCTGCGTGGCTGTTGATTGACCCTTTCCCGGATCCCTGTCAGGTCTTCCAGGGCGATAGCGCTGTTTGTGGTCTTTGCCCTAGAGACAATAGCTTTGGAGATGCGATGATTGACCCACGCCTGAAAGCGCCTCTCCTTGCCAGACAGCCGTTGCAACAGTTCTCTGCATCTGCGCCGCGAACTGCGGGTGCCCTTACTGGCTTTGCGTTGAAGTACCGCCCTCAACCGCGAGTGATGGTCTCGGACTTTGTTCAACTGCTGTCCATTCCAGTTATCTCCTTCCGATGTATGAGCAATATCCGTCCTTCCCAAATCCACCCCCAGCACTCTGCCCGTGCGTTGCGGTGGGGATGGCTCCGCTTCCACACAGATTTGAATAGAGTAGGAGCCGTCTTTACGCTTGACCAGAGTGGCAGATTTGGGATTGGAGCCTGCCAGCTGTTCTCTCTGGTAGCGGCCAATCGCCAGCTCAAAGCGCTCCCGACCCTCCACCGTGGTCAGCGACACCGTCCAGTCTTTCTCGCGAAACGAAAAGATACGGGCATCGTAGGTCGCAAAGCCTCTCTTGAACGCTTTGACCGGACGGTTTTTCTGTCGGGCAACTTTACGGGCACCGGCCAGCCGTCTGCAGACCTGCTGAGCCAAGTTACTGGACAAGCCAAACCGAGCGCGAATCTGGTAATAGCAAAGGGACTGGAGTTTGACTGCGTTGACTACTTTTTCTGGTGTGTTTTGGTTGACCCAGTTCAACGCCTGCACAAAGGCATCCATTGTCGCATCCAACTTTGCGGCTTGCGACTGGGACACCTTGAGCTTGCAGGAGACGGTCAGGACTTGGGTCATGGTTCTATCATAACTTCCGCATTCCTCCCGACACTGACCCTACGGGTACAGTGCGGGGCTCCTGCGATTTCTAGCTGAAAACAGGTGTTCGTAGATGTCCGTTGACAAGGGATCTCCTCTCGTAAAATGGGATCACCTCGAGATAACCCCTCTTTAGCTGGGCTAGACCTATGGACATCATCACCCTTGGCTGGATTGCCGTCCCCATCTTCTTCGTTCTTTCCATTGCCCTGGTGGTCTGGGGGCGCAACGGCATGTAATTTGTCATGCCTGGATTGAGCCTCACATCCATCTTGCATCCATCTTGTTGTCCCTGTCGCCGATATTGACAGGGCTACCCCCACTCAAGCCATGGAAACCGATCTTCCCTTGGTCGCCCGCATCGCCTACGGAAGCATCTTTTTGCTGTTGACAGCCGTAACCCTGGGCGTTGGCTACATTACCTTCATCGACTGGCGGGATCGGCGGCGACGCAACGAAGTTGAGCGCAAAGCCCGTCGCTCCAAGCGCTAGCGCCGCTGTTGGGCCTGCTCAGGTCAGTCTTCAACCCAACTCAGGGTGGGGATGGCCAGGTAAGGCAGGGGATCCTGGGGTTGCAGTTGAGAAAGATGCCGCAGGATGCCCTGGTTAGCCTGCCACAGGGCTTGCACATCCCATCCGGCGTAGGTGGGCAGAAAGTCCGCCAGCTTGCGGTTGGCCTCCCCCAACAGGATCATGCAGCCGCGGCGGTTGCCGTTTTGCAGGTGATAGTAGGCCACGGCGGTTTGCAAAAGCCCCTGGTAGAAGCGCCGCTCTGGATCCACTGCCTCCATCCACAGGGCCTCTAGGGTGTCGTGGCAGGCGTAAAATTCCCCCCGGTTAAACTGCTCGGCGGCCAAACGCAACGCTTCTGAGTGGGCATTGCTCATGTGGCTAGGCACAGTTGTGGGCTAGGGGTGAGGTCTGCACAGGCAGGGATCCCTGCGGCAACACCAGGGTAAAGCAGGTTTTGCCTTGAGAGCTCTCCACTGAGACGCTGCCCCCCAACCGCTGCATCCACTGCTTGACCAAAGCCAGGCCCAGGCCGGTGCCGCCCCGTTTCCAGGGATCCCCGCTGGGAATGCGGTAGAACTTCTCGAAGATGCGCTCCTGCTCGGCAGGGGAAATTTCCACCCCCTCGTTGATCACCCGGATTTCCACCTGCTGCGGGCCGGGCCGCTGCGCTGTTACCCAGATGCTGCACCCTGGGGGAGTATACTTGCAGGCGTTGTTGACCAGCTCCTGCACCACCCGCTCCAGGCCACCTTGATCGGTGAGCACCTTGCCCACATTCGGCGCGATCTGCCACTGCAACCGTTGCTGGTTGACCTGGGCCCGCTGTAGAAACGGCTCCAGCACGCTGGGCAGCCAGGTTGCCAGCGGCACTTCTTCCAGATGGAGCGTTTTGGATCCCTGCTCCAACCGCTGCAGATCCAGCAGGTCGTTCACCAATTCCGCCTCCCGCTCACACTCCTGCTCCAAGATCTTGAGATATTGCTCTCGTTTTTGGGGGGCGCGGGCGGTTTTCAGCAGTTGGATGGCCATCCTCATGTTGGTGATGGGGGTGCGCAGCTCGTGGGAGACGGTGCTCAAAAAATCATCTTTGAGGCGGTTGAGGCGCTCCAGCTCACCAATTTGCTGCACAGAAGCCTGGTAGAGGCGGGCCTGGCGGATGGCAATGGCGCAGTGATCCGCCACCTGCTGCACCACCTGCACCTCCAGTTCATCAAAGCACTTGGCTGCCGGCTTCGCCAGCCAGAGATCCCCCAGCACCCCTTGGTCATCCCGCAGCGGGCACACCAGCAGGGTCAGCCCTTCCCGACGGGGGATCCAGCCCTGCCCAGGCAAGTGGCAGAATTGCACCGCTTGACCCCCTTGCAGGTGCCGGTAAAGATCGGGGTAGTCGGCCAAGGTCAGGGTGATCCCACCGGCAGGTGGTAGAGCAGAGGTGTATTCATAGCGCACCGTCGCCTGGCCAGATGCCCAATCGTAGAGACAGAGATCGCAACCTTGAATGGGCAACCCCAGAGCCAATTCTTGCACCACTGCCCGCAGGATCTGGGCTTCCTCCAAACTGCTGCGCACCTGGTCGGTGACCCGCTGCAAGAGGGCATCCATAGCCAGAGATCGCTGCAGGGCCGCCGTCCGCTCCTGCACCTCCTGCTCCAGACGGGCGTTGAGGGTTTGCAACTGCCGGTAGAGCTGATTTTGCGTAATGGACAGGGCCAAATGTACCCCGACCCGACTCATCAGCTCTTGCTCTGCAGCTGACCAAGCCTTAGGCTCGTCAATTTTCAGCTCCCGCCAGGCAGCAAAAGAGATCAAAGGCAGTTCTTGTCTGGGATCCCCCTGGGTAAACCAACGGTAGCCCGCCCAGTGGGTTTCTTGGTAAACGGCCCCGCGAAACACGCTCAGCCAGCCCACCGGCTGGTCATTCCAGGCGAGCTGGGCCACCAGCAGGCCACGAATGGGTGTCTGCTTCATCTGCTCTTGCAGCTCCGGCCATTTCTCCAAGTGGGAGAGCGACCACATCTTGACCCAGCCCCCCGCTCCTCCGGCCCTTCCGAGCTGCTCCTGTAGCCAGGTGTCGTAGCTGGCCGGGGGTTGCACGCCATGACAACAGAGGGTGTCTGCGCCCATAAAGTGGATCCGCAGCCGTGCCCCGATCCCCTGCAAACCGGCAGCAAGCTGCTCCAGCACCGTGGTCAAGGTCGTCTCCGGGTGTAGGGGCGAATAAACCAGGGCAGCAATTTGGTTGATTAGGCGTTCCTGCTGCGCCTTTTGCCGCGCTTGCTCCAGCAATTCCGCCTGAGCAATGGCAATGGAAACTTGATCCGCCAGCAACTGCACCACCTGCAGCTCTTCTTGGGAGTAGGGACGAGGCTCAGCATGATGGGAGACCAACAGCCCCCATAGCTCCTGGTGATGCATCAGGGGAACCACCAAGGAAGAGGCCACCCCCATGGATTTCAAATAGTGAACATGGCAGGGATCCACGGGCCGCTGCAGCGGCTCGCCCAGAGGAACCCTAGCAGACAACCCCCAAGACTCCGGCTGGCTGATGGAACGGCTCTGCGCCTCTACATCCACAATCACCCGCACCTGAGCTAGGCGAAACAACCGCCGCGCCTCCTCGGGAATGTCCCCTGCCGGAAAAGTCAGCCCCAAGAGCGAGGGCAGCCGCTCCCCGCCTCGTGCTTCCGCCACCACCGTCCCATGCCCTTCCGGGTCGAAGCGGTACACCTTCACCCGATCCGTACCCAAAAAGGCGCGCACCTCCTCCACCGTCGCCCTCAGGATCTGATCCAGCTCCAGGGATTGCCGAATCTGGTGGGTGATGCGGTTGATGAGGGCATCTCGGCTGGGTCGAGCTGCGGCAGCCCACGTTTCAGTATCCATAGTTGCAAGCCCCTAGCCCCTGGAATTAGCGGAAAGTACCTAAAAATACATCCCTTTTTTCCAGCATAGGATGCCCTTGAGAAGAGCAGTCGGAGTTCAAAAGAAAAGTTAAAGAAAAAGTTAAAAACGGTAACTCAGGGTTTCCCGGGTTGGAATCGCCTGAGATCTGGAGCCGGGAATGGCCTACGGCTCACCCGCGCCCTCGGAAAGCAGAGCTAGGGGAGAGGCAACCGAAACAGGCGAGCAGCGTTCTGGCTGGTTTCTTCTGCCAGTTTTTCCGGCGGGATTCCCAACAGCTCCGCCAAGGTTTGGGCCACCCGCTGCACATAGGCCGGCTCATTGCGTTTGCCGCGGAAGGGGGTGGGAGCCAGAAAAGGGCAATCGGTTTCCACCAAAAGCTGGGATAGGGGCACCTCCAAGGCCGACCGGCGGACAGTCTCGGCGTTCTTGAAAGTAACAATGCCGCTGAAGCTGATGTAGCAGCCCAGCTCCACAAACTGCCGGGTTTCCACCGGGGATCCGCTCCAGCAATGCATCACCGCCCGCACTGGCCCCCCCGTGGCCATGGCCTCCTTGAGGATGGCGTAGGTGGCTGCTGCCGCCTCGCGGCAATGGACGATCAACGCCAGATCCTGCGCTTGGGCAATGGCAATCTGGGCCCAGAAGGATTCTTTTTGCCGCTCGATATCCGCCGGGTTGGACTTGTAGAAATCCAGGCCCGTCTCCCCGATAGCCACCACTCGCTCGTCGCTGGCGGCCAGGTGGGCGATCTTTTCGGCCAAATCGGGCTGCCACTGGCCCGCCTCCAAAGGGTGCAGCCCCACCGACAAAAATACTTCCGGATACTGGTCGGCAATGGCCTGCAACTGGGGGAATTCTGCCGGTGTTACACAAGAATGCACCAAACGCCGGATCCCCGTCTGACGCCAGCGCTCGGCCACTTGGGGCAGATCCGCGGCAAAATCGGGGTAGTTGAGGTGGACGTGAGTATCCACCAAAGGAGCAGCAGGTAAGACGGCGGTGCTCAAGGCTCAGCTCCCCAACAATCTTGTTGCCAACCTTATCCAATTGTAAAAGCTGTCCCCGGCCTGCTTGGGATCCCTTCCGGCGCTCCCGTTTGCCGGCAAGATCCCCTTGCGACGGCTCCTGTGGGAGCATGCCTCTAACCCCCAAAACCCTGAACTTTGCTGAATTTACTGAGCTTTAGGCGGTTTGGCAAAAGTCATTGAGAGGGATATAGTAGACCAAGTTTCCCCCTGATCCTTGAGTCCACCGCAACGGTTGCCGGGAAGTGAAGGGGGAAAGCGCTCGGGGGGTATTCCTCAGGGCTTTGCGGGATACCGCCTTCCTGCTCAGAGATAGGCAGGATGCGATCGCTTCTTTCCTGAACCATGTTCAGGAGAGTTCAGCGTGAATGTATCAGCAGGATGATCCACAATGATTGAGGAAACCTTACGCCGGAGGTTTGTTATGGCCCGTACCCCCTCAACCATGCTGCCTTTGGGCACCCCAGCCCCTGACTTCAGCCTGCCGGATGTGGTGAGCGGCCAAACCATCTCCCTCTCCACCTTTGCCGACAAGCCGGCCCTGCTGGTGATGTTCATCTGCCAGCACTGTCCCTATGTGAAGCACGTGCAAGAGGAGCTGGCCCGCCTTGGCAGAGATTACAAGGATCGCGGCGTTGGCATTGTAGCCATCAGCGCCAACGATGTGGAGAAATACCCGGATGACAGCCCAGAGAACTTGAAGAAGATGGCCGAGACCTTGGGCTTTACCTTCCCCTTCTGCTACGACGAAACCCAAGAGGTGGCCAAAGCCTTCACCGCCGCCTGCACCCCCGACTTTTTCTTGTTCGACGCGGATCGCAAGTTGGTCTATCGGGGTCAACTGGACGACAGCCGTCCCAGCCTGACCGATGTGCCGGTGACGGGCAAAGATTTGCGGGCGGCGCTGGATAACCTTCTGGCCGGCAAGCCCATCGATCCCGACCAAAAGCCCAGCCTGGGCTGCAACATCAAGTGGAAACCTGGCAATGAGCCTGCTTATTTCGCTGGGTAGATCCCGCTTTTTTGAATCGCGGCCAGGGCCTGTCGATGCAAGCTGGGGTTGGCTGCCGCCAACACTTCTCCCGTGGAGGTGCGGGTTAAGGGATCCCCTCGCCAATCGGTAATCACGCCACCGGATCCCTCAATCACCGGCACAAGGGCAGCAAAATCGTAGAGGGCAAGGCCACACTCCATCACCAGATCCACACAGCCGCTGGCCAGCAGGCCGTACTGGTAGCCATCGCCCCCATAGGAGGTAATGTGAACTGCTTGGCTGAGCCCCTGGAAGCACCGTTGTTGGTCGGGTTGGGTGAACAAATCAGGGGTGGTACAGCTCAAGTAGGCGCGGCTGAGGTCGGTATTGGCCTTGGCTCGGACGGCTTGCCGGTGGGAGGGGGTTATCCATTGAGTGGGCTGTCCCCGTACCCCCAGCCAGCGTTCGCGCAACACCGGCTGATCGATGATGCCCAAAATGGGGCGGTCTTCTTCCAAGAGGGCAATCAAAGTGGCAAAGGTGGGCTTGCCGGTGGAAAAGGCGATGGTGCCATCCAAGGGATCCAGAACCCAAGTGTAGAGGGATCCCGTCTGGTGAAAACCAAACTCTTCGCCAAGGATGCTGTGTTCTGGCACTTGGGCCATCAGCAAAGCTCGCATGGCCCGCTCTGCCTCCCGGTCGGCCACCGTCACAATTGGGGAGCGGGCCTCTTTGTATTCGGCTTGCAGTTCTCCGCGAAACAGGGGGCGAATCACCGCTCCGGCAGCATCGGCCAGGGCCTGGGCCAGTTCAATCCACTCTGCCTTGACCACCTTTTGCCCACCCCATCTGCCCCTTCCCTTTCTTAGCATAGGGAAAAATTTCCTCTCGGTTTATGCGGTCTGGCTTGCTCTTAACTCCTCTGGAATGGCTTTGGACGGCGATTGGGGTCCTCCTGACCATTTTGGGCACCCTAACCCATTTGAGTTTTCCGCCCGGGCTGCCTGGGTTGGGGGGATACAGCTTTTCGCTGCAAATTGGGGGCGTGTTGCTGACGGCTTGTTTGGCGGGGCCGGTGGCGGCGGTGTGCGCCCAGATCGTCTATCTGGGGCTGGGGCTGGCAGGGCTACAGGTGTTTGCCCAAGGGGGAGGGTGGCAGTACCTATACCAGCCTGCCTTTGGCTACTTGCTGGGGTTTCTGCCAGGAGCTTGGGCCTGCGGGACAATTGCTTTTCCGCAACGGGATCCTTATCCACCCCCTTCTCCTCTGGCCCGCCAACGTGCCGTCGATGGGAAGCGGTTGGCAGGAGGGATCCCTGACTCCCCGGTGGGCCTCCAAGAGTTGGGATCCGGCAGCTTGGTGGCTTTGGCCTTGGTTCACCTGACCGGGATTCTCTACCTTTTGGCCACACAACCCTGGAATGGGGAGTTGCTGAGGTTGATAGGGCTTTACTCCGGCTATACTCTGCCGGGACAGATCATCGTGGCCAGCTTTGTTGCGGTGATAGCGTTGCTGTTGCGGCGCTTGCTGCTGCTCTGAAGCGGAGGAACCAACTGTGCGCAAAGGCCCATGCAGATTTGGGTCGGGGCGCATCTTTTCTCAAGCTGCAGAGGCAGAAAGTAACTTAGAAAAGTAACTTAGAGCTGTGCCGCTCAAGCGGTGGTACAGATTCTGGTCAAGTCTTGCCAGGATGGATGGGTTTGCGTGAGGAACTGCGGGATGCAACGGACTGCTCTCACCCTTTTGGCCACCGGCTTTTTGGCAACCGGGCTGGCTGCCTGTGGAGATGGCGGCAGCTCAGGGGGTTCGATCCTGCCCCCACCCCAAGGCCCAACGGTTTCGTTTATCAATGCGCCCACCTCGGTGCGGGTGGGCACCTCCACGCCGGCCTTCACGGTGCAGGTGAGTGTGCCGGGTGGTGCTCGTCCAACGCAGTTCCTCGAGCTGGAAACTTTCAACCCCAGTGGCGTGCGCGTGCAAAGGGAATTCTTCAGCCCACAGCAGGCCGGCTGTAACCCTGGGGCCACCTTTTGTAGCTTCAGTACCGATTTCCGCGTTGCCCTCGGGGATCCCATCGGCGTTTGGCAGTTCCGGATTACCGCGTTTGACCAACAGAATCGCTCCGGATCCCAGACATTGCTGATTACCGCCTTCCAGTGAGCCAGCCGAGTTGCCAGCTCTGAGGCGAGGCCATTCACTCCAGAGGGGAATGGCCGCCACAGGTCGTGCCAGCGGGACGGAGTTGCAACAAGACTGAATCTCGCTCACCGCTGCTGCAACCCATGACCAGCAGCAACTTTGTCGCTACCCCGCCAGCAGGAGCTCCCTGGGCATCCGTTCTCCCATAGCTAGGGCAACCAGCAAGGTTCGGCAAAAACAGGGCCAGAGGCATGCTCCCTCAAGCGATGAGCCAGTTATCACTGGAGTTCGCAAGCTGCCCAAGGCGGGATCCCCTACTCCAGGTCTCGACGGTTGGGGTTACGGGAGGGATCGTTGCTCAAAAAACCAAACACAAAAAGCCCCACAAAAAAGATGACAACCGCGTAAACAGAGATTTTCAGTAACAGCATAGTTTCAGCAACCCGTTTCCGACTGAGTGAACTGATGAAGCGATAAGGCAATCGTAAAACAAGGGTGAACCACCCCAGAGAGGGGATCCCGTCAAACCTGAGACCCCGCAAAACTTCTTCACAACATCATACCTCTCAGAGGGCCTTTTTCCCGCAAATGGCCCCAGTCTCCCCCCGAGAGATCCTTTCATCCCATCCTCAGAAAAGGCTGCAAAGCCCGGCATGTCGGGGATCCCCGGCAAGAGCAGAGATTGTTAAGAAATATTTTGGACTGGAAACAAAGATTGCCGCTCCTCAGCGGCGGCAGCGCTCGCGGGCGACCGGGACATAGGAAGATATAATTTGCGGCTTTGCCGGTCTTGCCGGACGTGTGTTGGATTTGCCCATGCCTTTTGATCGGTTAGGCCACTCAGAGGTTCTGGATGGGCGGTCGGGAGCTCAGCCGCAACCTTCGTCGGGGATCTATCGGCCCCAGGAGTTGCTGCTTTCCGATGGGATCCCGGCTTTTCTGCACCACTGGCCCCAGGGATCCCCTTGTGGAAGGGTGTTGCTTTTGCACGGCAAAGGGGATCACGGCGGCGGGTTTTGCCCTTTGGCCGGCGAGTTGGCTGCTCAAGGGTGGGAGGTTTTGGCGCCTGACATGCGGGGATTTGGTCGCTCCGGCGGGATCCGCTGCTGGATCGACCGCTTCAGCCAATATCAAGCCGATCTGGAGAGGATCACGCAGCAGATTTGGCCGCAGAAAGGGATCCCGCAGATCTGGTGTGGGTATAGCGCGGGGGCCAACTGGGTTACGGAATATGCCCTTGCCCATCCCGGCCAGGTGCAGGGCCTGATCCTCATCTCTCCCGCTTTTCGCATCGACCACTATTTCACCCCTTTGACCCACGCCCTTTTGCAAGTTTTGGACAGGGTTGCTCCCCAGCTGGCCTTGACCGGCCTCTACGAGCCGGCGCGGGTGACTTCCCTACCCGAGCAGCAAGCCGCCTTTGCGGCGGATCCCTACATGTGCGGTGTGACGCGGGCCAGATTTACAGCCGAACTGGTGCGCAGTGGACAGCGCTGCCTTGATCAAGCCCATCGGCTCTGCCTGCCGGTTTTGCTGCTTTACACCTCCGCCGATATCGTCGTCAATCCTGCGGGAGCTGTGGATTTTGCCCGTCGGCTGCCCCAGGGAGAAATCCACGATTTTCCCCGGTCGCGCCACGATCTTTTGCACGACTGCCAAGCCGAAGCGGTAAAAGAGACCCTTCGCCGCTGGCTGGCTCGGCATTTTCCCTCTGCCCCGGATGTCGCCTCTCGCCGGACGACCAGCTCAGCCCCTACCGACCTCATGGCAAAATAGAAACGCCCTCTTTCCCCCTGCTCTCATGAGCCAAGACCTGATCTACCGTCCCCGTCGGCTGCGGCGCACAGAGGCCTTCCGCCAGATGGTGCAGGAAACCCACCTGCGGGTGCAGGATCTGATCTATCCCCTGTTTGTCATGGAGGGGGAGAACCAGCGGCAGGAAGTGGAGTCGATGCCCGGCTGCTACCGCTACACCCTAGACCTGCTGCTAAAGGAGGTGGAAGAAGCCGCTCAACTGGGGATCCCGGCGGTGGCCCTGTTCCCGGTGGTGCCGGAAGAGAAAAAGGATCCCACCGGGCAGGAGTGCTTCAACCCGGAAGGCTTGATCCAGCGGGCGGTGCGGCGGATTAAACAGGAAATTCCCGAGATCTTGGTGGTAACCGATGTGGCCTTGGATCCTTACAACAGCGACGGCCACGACGGCATTGTGCGGGATGGGGTGATCCTCAACGACGAGACGGTGGAAGTTTTGGTCAAGCAAGCCCTCTCCCAAGCAGAGGCGGGAACCGACATTGTGGCCCCCTCGGACATGATGGACGGTCGTGTCGGCGCCATTCGGGAGGCCCTGGACGACCAAGGCTATACCGATGTGGCGATCCTGGCCTACTCTGCCAAATATGCCTCTGCCTTCTACGGTCCCTTCCGCGATGCCCTGGGATCCGCGCCCAAATCGGGAGACAAGAAAAGCTATCAAATGGATCCCGCCAATGCTCGGGAAGCCATCAAAGAGGTGGAGCTGGACGAGGCCGAGGGGGCGGACATGGTGATGGTGAAGCCGGCCCTGGCCTACCTGGACATCATCTACCGAGTTAAGGAATCGACGGATCTGCCCGTGGCTGCCTACAACGTCAGCGGCGAGTACGCCATGATCAAAGCCGCCGAACAAAAAGGCTGGATCGACGGCAAAAAAGTGATGTTGGAATCCCTGCTGGCCATGAAGCGGGCTGGCGCCGATATCATCCTCACCTACTTTGCCAAAGAGGTGGCCTTGCTTCTCAAACAAGCCTAGGCAGAGGCAGCCTACGGCCTGGCAGACGGCTGGGTGGACTGCCCGATCCAGGAAGGGTGGGTGTTCTTCTCGTCGTCCGCCACCCAGGTACTGGGATCCACCAAACGCACCTGAATTTGATTGCGTGGCACCCGATTCAGCCGTTCCTTGATCAGGGCCTCCTGCTGCAAGGGATCCATACCTCGATCCACCCCCTCCTGCAGCCGAGAAATCCGAGTGGACAAGACCTCGATATGCCGCTCCAGAACCTGGAGCCGGTGATGCTGGGCCAACTGCACCGGCAAGAGGCGATACAAACCACTGAGGGCAGCCGCCGTAAACAAGACATTCACCCCGATGTGACAGGCCATCTCCCAGACTTGAGGCTCGTGGCCAGGTTCTTGCCGTCCGCGCCGGCGGGAGCGCTGGACAGGGATCGTCCGCCGACCGGAAATTGGGAGAGAGGAGGGAAACCCTGCCCGAACCAGGGATCCCTGCCCTTGGGAGCGATGCACTCGTGGAGCAACAGAGATGTCCAGCCGCGGCCCAGCAACCTGCTCTGCACGCATAGACACGTGGCGAGCCGGGGTACGGGAAGAAGACTTGGGTGTCACGGGTGAAGGGAAGAAAATAGGGGGACGATGAACCACCTCTGCTGCCAAGAAGCGCAGCTAGGGCCTATTGAAGCCGATTTTTCCAGGTGTGTCAGCTTACTAGCGCAGGAGCCCCGCACTGTACCCGTAGGGTCAGTGTCGGGAGGAATGCGCTTTGATGAAGTACAATGAACCTATGAGCCAAGTCCTGACCATCTCCTGCAAGCTCAAGGTGTCCCAGTCGCAAGCCGCTAAATTGGACGCGACGATGGATGCCTTTGTGCAGGCACTGAACTGGGTCAACCAGAACACGCCGGAGAAGATCGTCAATGCGGTCAAACTGCAATCCCTTTGCTACTACGAGATTCGCGCCCGATTCGGCTTGTCTAGCAACTTGGCCCAGCAGGCCTGCAGACGGGTGGCAGGCGCTCGCAAAGTGGCGAGACAGCACAACCGTCCAGTTAAAGAGTTCAAGCGTAGGTTCGTTACCTACGACGCACGTATCTTCTCGTTCCGCGAGAAAGACTGGACGGTGTCGCTGACCACGGTGGAAGGGCGAGAGCGCTTTGGACTGGCCATTGGCAACTACCAGCGTGGAATACTGGCTGGTTCCAACCCCAAAGCCGCCACCCTGGTCAAGCGGGAGGACGGCTCCTATTACATCCAGATTTGCGTAGAGGAGAAGCCACCCAAGCAACAAGATGCCGACAAGGTGATCGGGGTGGACTTTGGAAGGACGGATATCGCTCATACCTCAGAAGGGGACAACTGGAATGGACAGCAGTTGAGCCGAGTTCGAGACCACTACTCCCGATTGAGGGCGGCACTCCAACGCAAAGCCAGTAAGGGCACACGCAGTTCGCGGCGCAGATGCAGAGAACTGTTGCAACGGCTGTCTGGCAAGGAGAGACGCTTTCAAACGTGGGTCAATCATCGCATCTCCAAAGCCGTTGTCTCTAGGGCAAAAGCTACCAACAGCGCTATCGCTCTGGAAGACCTGACGGGGATCCGGGAAAGGGTCAATCAACAGCCACGCAGCAAGACAGAGCGTAGGCGGGCCAACAGTTGGGCGTTCTACCAACTGAGGCAGTTTCTGGAATACAAGGCGAGAGTTGCGGGGGTGACTGTGGTGCTGGTGCCGCCCGCCTACACCAGCCAGACCTGCCACAAGTGCCTGCACATCCATCCCGACCCTGCGCAATCCTACCGCAGTGGTAAGTCGTTCAAGTGTGGACACTGTGGATGGGAAGGGGATGCGGACTTTAATGGTGCGAATGTGATTGCGCTTTTGGGGGCTGTCGTAAACCAGCCTAGAGGTTCGGGCCTGTTTTGTTCTCTGGTAGAGCAAAGCAGGCTCAGGGCTGCTGAAAGCCCGCTCCGTACCGCTTAGCGGTCGGAGTCGGGTAGTTTACGCTTTGCCGCAAAACATTTTTATTCTTGGGCTTTCTTGGGCTCTGCCACTTCGCCAAGCTCAGCAAACGGATGGCGGGATCCCAGGCAATGGCCAACGCGGGGCAGGAAACGCGCTAGGCTAGAGGTTCGAATAGCGGAAAGGCTCTGCACCGTTCAAAGGACAAGGGCGGCACAGGGCTTGTGCAGATGCAAGTCGGATCCACATCATGCGCATTGTCATCACGGGTGGAAGTGGTTTTATCGGGCGTCGCTTGGTGGCCCGTCTGCTGGAGCAAGGGGATCAGGTTTTGGTCTTGACCCGCCGCCTGGAGCAGGCCCGCCGCATTTTGGGGGAATCCCCCAACCTCAAGCTGCTGCCCTACGATCCCTACCAACCGCAAGCCTGGGCAGCCGCCCTGGAAGGGTACGAGGGGATTGTCAACTTGGCCGGAGAGCCTTTGGCTTCTTCTCGCTGGACAGAGACCAAGAAAAAAGAAATCCGTCGTAGCCGTGTGGAAACCACCCAGGCCCTTGTCCAAGCCCTCGCCTCCCTCAACCAAAAGCCCCAGGTGATGATCAGCAGCTCGGCGGTGGGTTACTACGGATCCCATCCGGCAGGAGAACCCTTAACAGAGACGGATCCCCCGGCCCAAGATTTTCTGGCAGAAGTCTGTCAAGCTTGGGAAGCTGCCGCCCGGCCGGTTGAGGAATTGGGGATCCGTTTGGCCATCCTGCGCACGGGGATTGTGTTGGGTCCGGATGGAGGAGCGCTGGGGCAGATGCTGGCCCCCTTTCAGTTCTTTATCGGCGGAACGATCGGCTCCGGCAAACAATGGCTGTCTTGGATCCACCGCGAGGATTGGGTGAGCTTGGTCTGCTTCCTGCTGGAGCAGGGATCCGGAGTGTTCAACGCCACCGCTCCCAACCCGGTGCAGATGGAAGAGTTTTGCCGAACCTTAGGCCAGGTCTTGGGTCGCCCCTCTTGGTTGCCTGTGCCGGAGCTGGCGTTGGAACTGCTGTTGGGCGAGGCAGCTCAAGTGGTTTTGACGGGGCAGAAAGTGATCCCGCAAGCGGCTTTGCAGATGGGCTTTACCTTCCAGTACCCACAACTGAAAGAGGCATTACGACAGATCCTCCTGATACATTTACGCTGAACACTGCTGAACATCACTGTTCAACTATGCAGCGATAGCATTCTGTTTGTTTCCAAACAGAATGGCGGTATCCCGCAAAGCTTTGAGTAGAATACCCAAAGCGCAGTTTCCGTGTCGTCTTACTACCAATTTTCTGCTTTGCTTTGGCTACCATGTTGGCAGACTCGAAAGTAAACAGAAAGATCAACTGGTAGTAATCCGTACTGAACATATTATACATTATTTTCAGTATAGTTGAGCTTATCATTGACTAGAGTCATGCTCCCCCGCTGACTTCTCTCTACGCCAATTATTCTTCCGTGAAATCGGCTTCCACCACCCCTGAAGCAGAGCTGGGATCAGGGCTGGCAGCCGCAGTGGGTGCCGGAGCCGGTCGCGATGCCTGGGGCACTTGCACAATTTGGGGAGTAAAGATGAATAGGTTGTACACCGTGTTGCGGCGGATGTTGTCCATCATCTCCAGGAACAGCTCGTAGCCCTCGTTCTTGTACTCGATCAGGGGATCCTTCTGACCGTAGCCTCGCAGGCCCACAGCTTCCCGCAGCGCCTCCATCTGCTGCAGGTGTTCCCGCCAGAGGGTGTCCACCTGTTGCAACAGGAAAAAGCGCTCTGCCTTGCGCATCAAACCGGGCTCAAAGGTATCCAGAAAAGCCTCTTTGGCCTCATAGGCCAGCTCTGCCTGCTTGATCAGGTAGTCCAAGATCTGCTCGTAGGAGAGATCCTGCAGGTCTTCAACCTTGAGGTTTTGCTTCAGGAGCGGCACAAACTCCTGCATCTTGGCGGTCAGCTTGTCAATTTCCCACTCTTCCGGGGGCAGCTCTGGGTTGACATGCGCTCGCACGATCTCGCCAACGGTTTTGCGCACATAGTCAAGGATCTTGGTCTTGAGGTTTTCCCCCTCCAAGATGCGCCGCCGCTCTGAGTAGATGGCCCGCCGCTGGTTGTTCATCACCTCGTCATACTCGAACACCTGCTTGCGCATGTCGAAGTAGTATACTTCCACTTTTCTCTGCGCATTCTCCAGGCTGCTGCTGAGCAGCGGGTGCTCGATGGGCATATCCTCCTCCACCCGGAACATGTCCATGAGCTTGGCTACCCGCTCGCCACCGAAAATCTTGAGCAGGTTGTCTTCCAAGCTGAGGAAAAACCGCGAGGAGCCGGGATCCCCTTGTCGCCCGGCGCGGCCCCGCAGCTGGTTGTCGATACGGCGGGATTCATGGCGCTCCGTACCGATCACATGCAGGCCCCCCAGCCTCACCACCTCTTCGTGCTCGGCCTCAGTAATTTTTTCGTACTCGGCTTTGATGCTGTTGTAAACCTCCCGCAGTTGCAAAATTAGCGGATCCTGCACCGGCGCTTTCTCGGAAGCTACTGCGATGAGATCCTCCACCACCAGCTCTGGCAGACGGTTCAGCCCATACTTGGTCACGGCTGCTGCCACCACTTCGTCTAAAGCTTGGTTGGTGCGGGCCGACAGCTCACAGGGGTAAAAATTGGGGGAGACCACCGTCCAGGATTTTTTCGGCTTGGGTGCTGTCCCACCAAATCCCTGGCCACCCCCCCGTCCCACCATCTGAACGGATCCCAAGGGGTTGTCGGCGTCCAATTGAGCCAGCTTGGGCATCAGCCGTTCCCGCAGCTTGAGGCGGGCCATGTACTCCGCATTGCCTCCCAAGATGATGTCCGTGCCTCGACCGGCCATGTTGGTAGCAATGGTTACAGCGCCTTTTCGCCCCGCCTGGGCAATGATCTCCGCCTCCCGCTCCACGTTTTCTGGCTTGGCGTTGAGGAGGTTGTGGGGGATCCCCATTTCCTTGAGCATGGCCGAGAGGCGTTCGGATTTTTCCACGCTGGTGGTGCCCACAAGGACGGGGCGCCCCTGGGCGTGCATGTGGGCAATTTCCTCGGCAACCGCCTGCCACTTGCCCCTTTCGGTCTTGTACACCAAGTCGGGGGCATCTTTGCGGCGGATGGGTCGGTTGGTGGGGATCACCGTAACTTCCAGGTTGTAGGTTTTGCCGAACTCGGCCTCCTCAGTGCGAGCCGTGCCCGTCATGCCGGAAAGCTTGGGATAGAGCAGAAAAAGGTTTTGGTAGGTGATGGTGGCCAGGGTTTGGCTCTCGCTTTGAATCGGCACCCCCTCTTTGGCCTCCACCGCCTGGTGCAGCCCATCAGACCAGCGGCGGCCGGGGAGCACCCGCCCGGTGAACTCGTCCACGATCACCACCTCTTGATTGCGGACGATGTAGTGGACATCCTTGATGAAGAGCTCTTTGGCCTTCACGGCGTTGAAGACAAAGTGCGCCCAGGGATCCTTGGGATCAAACAGGTCAGAGACCCCCAGCAACCGCTCGGCGGCTTCAAACCCCTCGTCGGTAAGGATGACGTTGCGGGCTTTTTCATCCACCTCATAGTGTTCATCTCGGATCAGCTCCCGCGCCACCTGGGCTGCCCGCAGGTATTTTTCGGAGGGGCGAGCCACCTGACCGGAGATGATCAGGGGAGTGCGGGCCTCGTCGATAAGGATTGAGTCCACCTCGTCGATGATGCAGTAGTTAAAGGGCCGTTGCATCACCTCCTTGATATCGGTGGCCATGTTGTCCCGCAGGTAGTCGAAGCCCAGCTCGCTGTTGGTGCAGTAGGTAATGTCGCAGTTGTAGCTGCGGCGCTTTTCTTCGGGTGACATGCCCTCTTGCACTAGACCGACCGTCAGGCCCAAGAAACGGTGCACCTGCCCCATCCACTCCGAGTCCCGACGGGCCAAGTAGCCGTTGACGGTAACGATGTGAACCCCCTTCCCAGTCAGGCCGTTCAAGTAGGCAGGCAGGGTGGCGACCAGGGTTTTCCCCTCGCCGGTTTTCATTTCGGCAATCTGGCCTTCGTGCAGCACCATGCCGCCGATGAGCTGTACGTCGTAATGGCGCAAGTTCAAAACTC
Source organism: Synechococcus sp. JA-2-3B'a(2-13) (assembly GCF_000013225.1). Lineage (NCBI taxonomy): Bacteria > Bacillati > Cyanobacteriota > Cyanophyceae > Synechococcales > Synechococcaceae > Synechococcus > Synechococcus sp. JA-2-3B'a(2-13). The sequence continues at coordinate 2,549,270 of NC_007776.1, read as the reverse complement.
GCTTGGCGGCCTCCCGCACCACGGCAAACGCCTCCGGCAAGAGATCGTCCAGAGATTCTCCTCTGTCCAAGCGCTGGCGAAACTCTGTGGTCTTGGCCTTGAGCTCCGCATCCGAAAGAGAGGCGATCTCGATCTCCAGCGAGTTGATCAACTTGACGACAGGACGGTACTGCCGGATCTTCCGATCGTTAGGATCCCCGAGGAGCTTTTGTAGGGTTTGGAGCATGGGCAAGCCTAGGCCAATGAAGGACATTGATTGATTAACGATGCAATTCTACCATTTTGACTTGGCCGGCCAGGGAGAGGTTGGCCTGGATGAGCTGAGAGCAAAACACCAGAGCCATCGGATAGATGAGGAGAGCCGGCAGTTACTTGCAGTCCGCGGCGAGAAAATGTCAGTCTAGGGAAGGGATCCCGACCAAACCGTACTCTGCCGAGGCTCATGAATTTTTTGGGTGTTGGACTGCCGGAAATGTTGGTCATCTTTGCGGTGGCTCTCTTGGTTTTTGGGCCCCGCAAACTGCCGGAGATTGGTCGCACGCTGGCCAAAACCCTGCGCAGCCTGCAGGATGCTTCCAGAGAGTTCGAGGCGCAACTGAACAAAGAGGCCCAAGAGCTGGAGAAAGCCACCCGCGGGACAACGGCTGCTGCCACTCCCAAGGCTTCCCGAACAGCAGCCGCGGCTGAGCCCAAAGCCGAGTCGGTCGCCACAGCCGATACACCCACCTCAGAGATGGCTCCCCCCCCATCCGCAGCCGACGACGCTCAAACAGCAGACGCTGCCTAACCTATGGCCCGCTTCAACCCCCTTTGCTTCGGCCTGGAAATCACGCGCCTGTTCGAGCAAGGGCAGTCCTACTTTGCTCCTGCTAAGGTGGAGACCTGGCTGCGGCAGCATGGCCAAAACCCGTCTGACTATGAGATCTCGTTTCACCAGGAACTGCCCCCTGCCGGCTCTTCTGCGGCGATGGGGATTCGCATCGACCTAAAGCGTTGGGATGGCCAGCCGGTGGATCCCTGGCTATTGGAAGAGATCAACCGGGTAGATTGAAAACGGCTTGCTCCGCAGTAAAACCCAGCCCTACGGTAAGAAGGTTGAGGCTTTTTGTCCACCTATGCCCAGTGCCACCCTGTTGGTATCTTGCCCCGATCAAAAAGGGCTGGTAGCCAAGCTCTCCAGCTTCATCTACAGCTACGGCGGCAACATCATTCACGCCGATCACCATACGGATCCCGAGGCAGGACTGTTCTTGAGCCGCATCGAGTGGGACTTGGAGGGCTTCCAACTGGAGCGAGGGGAAATTGTCCCCGCCTTTTCGGGTATTGCCCGTGGGATCCAAGCCAACTGGGAACTGCATTTCTCCGACACTCGCCGTCGCATTGCGTTGTGGGCCAGCAAGCAAAGCCACTGCCTTTTGGATCTGATCTGGCGGCAAAGGGCGGGAGAACTGCCCGCCGAGATCCCCTTGATCATCAGCAATCACCCCGACCTGGAATCGGTGGCCCGCTCCTTCGGTATCGATTACTACCACATCCCCGTTTCTCCAGAGGGCAAAGCCGCAGCCGAAGCCCGTCAGCTCGCTCTCCTGCAGGAATATCGAATTGACCTGGTGGTGTTGGCCAAGTACATGCAGGTCTTGAGTGGGTCGCTGCTCCGCCAAGCCCCGCCGGTCATCAACATTCACCATTCCACCCTGCCCGCCTTTGCCGGAGCCAACCCCTACCACCGCGCCCATCAACGGGGGGTGAAGATCATCGGCGCGACTGCCCACTATGCCACCGAAGATCTGGACGAAGGGCCGATCATCGAGCAAGACGTGGTGCGGGTCAGTCACCGCGATACCGTTGCCGACATCGTCCGCAAAGGCCGCGACATGGAACGCCTAGTCCTGGCACGGGCAGTGCGGTATCACCTGGAGAATCGGGTGCTGGTGTACCACAACAAAACAGTGGTGTTTGCCTGATCAGCCCGCGGGCGCAGCGTCGCTCAACGGGATCCCTTTCTGTTCTCGCAGGAGAGCCAAGATCTCGTCCTTCACCTCTTGGAAGGAAGAAGTGCGCTTGAGACTGTAGTCGCGCCGACTGGGGAAATCAACCCGGAGCTCCCGTTTCACCCGCCCAGGATGGGACGTGAGTACATAGATGCGCTGGGCCAGAAAGACGGCCTCTTCCACATCGTGGGTAATCATCAAAATTGAGGTGCGCGTGCGCTGCCAGAGATCCAGCAAAAACTCCTGCATCGTCTCCTTGGTTTGCACGTCCAAAGCGCCAAAAGGCTCATCCATGAGCAAAATCTTCGGCTGGGCCGCCAGAGCTCGGGCAATGGCCACCCGCTGCTGCATACCGCCCGAAAGTTGCCTGGGCAGGGCCTTAGCAAAACGCTCTAGACCGACGATATCTGACGATATCTGGGGAGAAGAAGTCATAAGCCCTGAAGTTCAGGTAACTGTGCAGCCAGCTTGAGAACAGCTGTTCGCTGGCCCAGATTCTGGAGTCGGGTTGAGGTAAGCAGCAAATAGTTAAGTTGGCTACAGAATCCCCTGACTTGTTGCTTAGGTCTGCTTTGAATCTTGGGTCTTCTTTGAGATTTATAGGATCCCTCAATACTCGAAGGTCATGGGCGGGAAGCGGGAAGGGCGGGATCTGAGCTGGGCGGGTTCAGAGGCAGGAGCGGGATCCCGGAAGGCTTTTGCCTCCTGCTGAAGGTGCTGCATGGCCTGCTCGATTTCCTGGAGTCGCGCGTGGATTTGCCCTTGCCGCTCTCGAATAAACTCTAGCTCTTGGTTGAGCCGCTGCTTTTCGACAGTGAGCTGCTGCATTTCGGCATAGAGGGCGGATTCGGTTTGGCGGCGAGGGATCGAGCGCAGCTTGGGGCGAGGTCGAGTTCGGGGCACACGGGGCAAGCTCATAAGGGGGGATCCCGGAAAACGGCTTGCGCCTATCCTAGCGTGCTCTTGGCGGCCCTTCTATTCCTAGGTAGGATCCATTCGTCCGGTGTGGAAAACAGCGATGGTGGAAACTGGAGCAGACCTATTGCAACGCTACGGCAGCGGTGAGCGGGACTTCAGCAACAGCCAACTGGCCGGAGCTGATCTGGCCGGGGCCGACTTGGCCGGGATCGACTTGGGGGGATCCATTCTCCGCCAGGCAAAGCTGGCCTCTGCCAACCTGGAGCGGGCCTACCTGAGCGGCGCCGACCTCAGCCAAGCGGATCTGCAGGGATCCAACCTGCGGCTGGCCAACCTAGAAAAAGCTAAACTGCAGGGATCCCGATTGCAAGGAGCCAACTTGCGTGGGGCCAACCTGGCCGAAGCGGACTTGAGCGAAGCCGATCTCAGCCAAGCGGACCTGGCAGGGGCCAATCTCACCGGGGCCAACTTGAGAGGAGCCCTTCTTGCCCAGTGCAAACTCAAGCTGGCCAACCTGCGAGGGGCTTGCTACGACGCCACCACTCAGATGGAAGCGGGTGTTACACCGGTGGAGCTGGGCATGGTTCAAGCCTAGAGGGGGAAATGGGGCTAGTCCTCCGGCTCCAAGTCCAGGATCTCCTGAATTTCGGCATCGGTATAGCCCACCGCCCGCAACTTCTCCGATACCGTCTGAATCTCCCCTGGAGACAAATCCTGCTGCCGTACCCGATCCCAGAGATTGGCCACAATCTGCAGCAGCAAACCGCTGCTCTCCGCCTCAAACAGCTCAAAAGCCGTGGCTAGCTCGATCGCCTGTAGCACCTCTTCGGCACTGCCAACCGGCTGATCGAGGGATCGTTCCTCCAGCTCCACCAGCAACTGGCGCAGTTGGTTCAGGCCATCCCCAAGAGCAGACATACAGCAGGCTCCACAACGGCACTCGAACCCTCACCCTAGCAGACCCCTATCATTCCGCAAAAGGAATCCCGCCAATTCTGCGGCAGCTACAGCTATTCTGATTAAGAGAGCGATTCAACTGCAATCGAGGCGATTGTCGAGTCAGCATAGACAATCAACAACACCCAAACAACACCGAGAGGAGATGCATGAGTATGGCCCCAGTGAACGTCCTGCCCAATACCCCCCAGCCTTTAGCCGATGAGGGTGGCACCACCTTGGACTATGGCAGCGCGGTTTACCGGCAGGCCTACTCTCGCATCAACGGCATTGTGATCGAAGGGGAACAAGAAGCCCACGACAACTACCTCAAGCTGGCCGAGATGTTGCCGGAAGGGGCAGAGGAGCTGCACAAGCTGGCCAAGATGGAATTGCGGCACATGAAAGGCTTTCAATCCTGCGGCAAAAACCTGCAGGTAGAGCCGGATAGGGAGTTTGCCCGCACTTTCTTCGCCCCTTTGCGCAACAATTTCCAAAAAGCGGCAGCAGCCGGAGACCTAGTTACCTGCTTGGTCATTCAGTCGCTGATCATCGAATGCTTTGCCATTGCCGCCTACAACATCTACATCCCCGTCGCCGATGAGTTTGCCCGCAAGATCACCGAGGGGGTGGTCAAGGATGAATATCTGCACCTCAATTTTGGAGAGCGCTGGCTAGGGGAGCATTTTGGCGAGGTCAAAGGGCAGATCGAAGCGGCCAACGCCCAGAACCTGCCCTTGGTCTGGCAGATGCTGCAGCAGGTGGACCAGGATGTAGAAGCCATCTATATGGATCGCGAGGCCATCGTCGAGGATTTTATGATTGCCTATGGAGAGGCGCTGGCCAACATCGGCTTCAGCACCCGCGAGGTGATGCGCCTCTCAGCCCAGGGTTTGCGGGCAGCATGACCCACCTCAGCATTCATCCTCTGCCGGCGGACTGCAGTTCTAGGCTGGCTACAGGCGGGTATGGACATGTTTTGATGGGATCCATCAGTTATCCAAGCGGGTAAACCTTTATGTTCGGCCTGATTGGGCACTTGACCAGCCTGGCCCATGCGAAGCGGGTGGCAGACAAGCTGGGTTATTCCGAATATGCGGAGAGCGACCTGGAGTTCTGGTGCATGGCTCCCCCTCAGGTGGTGGACGAGATCACGGTAACCAGCATCACCGGCCAAAAGATTTATGGGCAGTACGTCGAATCCTGTTTCTTGCCGGAGATGTTGGCGGGGGGACGGGTGAAGGCAGCTTGTCGGAAAGTGTTGAATGCCATGGCCCTAGCCCAGCGGCGCGGCTTGAACATTACGGCTTTGGGGGGATTTAGCAGCATCATTTTTGAGACTTTTCGCCTCGACAGTCTCCGGCGAGTCCGCAACATCGACTTGGAGATCCAACGCTTTACCACCGGCAATACCCACACGGCCTACATCATCTGTCAGCAACTGCAGTTGGCGGCCCAGCGCTACGCCATGGACTTGGCAGCCGCTACGGTTGCGGTGGTGGGGGCGACCGGAGATATCGGCAGCGCCATTTGTCAATGGTTGGTGGCCCACACTCACTTGGGCAAATTGTTGCTCATCGCCCGAGAGCGACGGCGTCTGGAGGAATTGCAGGCCAAGCTCAAGCAGGGGGAGATCTCTTCGCTGGAAGAGGCCCTGCCCCGCGCTGACTTTATCGTTTGGGTGGCCAGCATGAGCCAGGGCATGGCCCTCGATCCCCAAGTTTTGCCGGATCCCTGTGTCATCATCGACGGTGGCTACCCAAAGAACATCGCCTCCAGCTTGCAGCGAAAGGGACTCTACGTCATTGACGGGGGGATGGTGGAGCACTCTTTGGATATTGAATGGAACATCATGCAGTTTTTGAATGTGGCCAACCCGGCCCGTCAGCTTTTTGCCTGCTTTGCTGAATCCATGCTGCTGGAGTTTGAGGGGCTGTACACCAATTTCAGTTGGGGCCGTAATTTGATCACCCTTGAGAAATTGGATCTGATCGGGCAGCTTTCCCGCAAGCATGGGTTTCGCCCCCTCATGCCCGAAGCCTAATTGAGATTCAAAATGAAGAAAGCCTCAGCCCCAGCAGAGGTGCTGGCCCTGGTCAGGCCAATCACCAATCGAGTAAACTACCCGACACCAACCGCTAGGCGGTACGGAGCGGGCTTTTAGTAGCCCTGCAGTTAGCAAGCCAACCACGAGCCTCTGGGGTGGTTTACTGCACCCCCAATCGACCGTTACCAGTGCCTTAAAAAGACCGTTTCTGGTGCCCGCAGTATTATTATAGCATTCCTCCCAACACTGACTTTATAGGTACAGTGCGGGGCTCCTGCAATTTCTAGCTGAAGACCAAACGCCGAGAGACGGTCGCCATGCCCCAGTCCTTTACTGCCCACCTTTGGCAAGCCATTCAGCCCATCTACAAGCAAATCCTCGATCACCCCTTCAACCGAGAGTTGGCAGCGGGCAGCCTATCGCGGCAGCGGTTCCAGTTTTATTTGCAGCAAGATGCTCTTTATCTCACGGATTTTGCCCGCGCCCTGGCCTTGATTGGAGCTCGTTCCGAAGGGGCTGAGCAGGTGGTGAGTTTCTTGAACTTTGCCCTGGGAGCCATTGTGGCCGAACGCAGCCTGCACGAAAGCTATTTTCGCCTCTACGACATTCAACCCGAAACAGCCTATGCCCCTGCCTGCTTCGCCTATACCCGTTTTTTGTTGGCTGCGGCGGCTGTGGATCCCTATGAGGTGGCCATTGCCGCTGTGCTGCCCTGCTTTTGGATCTACCGAGAGGTGGGATCCGCCATCTATCGCACCGCACAGCCCGACAATCCCTACCAACAGTGGATCGACACCTACGCCGGGGAAGAATTTGCCCAAGTGGTGCAGCAGGCTTTGGACATCACCGACTCCGTCGCTCAGCAGGCTACAGAGCCGCTGCGGGAAAAGATGAGGGCAGCTTTTGTCACTGCCTCCCGGTTGGAATGGCTGTTTTGGGACAGTGCCTATCGCCTCGAATCTTGGCAACCCGCCTAATGCTCACCCGGTCGGGCTGGCTTACCAGACAGCAACTGCTGGGCTTGCGCGAAAACGGCATCCAACATCGGCTCCGTCAGCAGCCGTGTGGCGGTGTTGCGCCGGCTGGGATGGTAAGACGCCAGCAAATAGCGACCCTCTGCCAAAGGAATAACGCAATTGTGGCCAAAGCGGGGACGGGGCCTGAGAGGTGGCAAGAGCGTCAGAGCGTGTTGGAAGGCAAAATGCCCCAACGTCAGGATCACTCGCACCTGGGTTAGCAGCTCCAGCTCTTGCTTCAGGTAGCCCAGGCAGGTCTTGGCTTCTATGGCGGTGGGGCGGTTCTCCGGGGGCACACAGCGCACCACTGCCGAGATGTAGCAATCCTGCAATTGCAGGCCATCCTCTCGGTGGGTAGAGGTGGGCTGATTGGCAAACCCGGCTCGGTACAGGGCGCGAAACAGCCAGTCCCCGCTGGGATCCCCGGTAAACACGCGCCCGGTGCGGTTGCCCCCATGGGCTGCCGGCGCCAACCCGATCACCCACAGCCGCGCCTGCGGATCCCCGAACCCTGGCACCGGTCGGCCCCAGTAGAGCTGGTCGCGAAAACGGGCCACCTTCTGAAGGGCGACTGACTCTCGCCAGGCCACCAAGCGGGGGCAGCGGCAGCAACTGACGATTTCAGTTTGCAAAGTGGCCCAATCCTGGAGACCCAGCGCCTCACTCCTCCTCGTCGTCATCCTCCTCTAGCTCGTCGAAGGCAGGGGTGGAATCGTCGATCAATTGATCATCTTCCAAGATCAAACGAGGCGGCAGCTCCGGCAACACCGCAGGCTCTTCCTCCTCTTCGTCAGGCTCCGGCTCGGCGGCAATCTCCTCGTAGGTGGTGAAGCCCGTGCCTGCCGGGATCAAGCGCCCGATGATTACGTTTTCCTTCAAGCCGCGCAGCCAGTCGGATTTGCCCTCGATGGCCGCCTCTGTAAGCACGCGGGTGGTTTCCTGGAAGCTGGCCGCTGAGATGAAGCTGTCGGTATTCAAGCTGGCCTTGGTGATCCCCAGCAGGACGGGCGTGTATTTGGCCGGCGCTCCTCCAGTAATGGCCATGGTGGCATTGATCTGCTGGATTTCCCGCAACTCCACCAGCTCGCCCGGCAGCAGGATGGTGTCGCCGCCATCATCCACCCGCACCTTGGAGGTCATCTGGCGCACCACGATCTCGATGTGTTTGTCGGAGATCTCCACCCCCTGGGAGCGGTAGACGTTCTGCACTTCGTTGACAAAGAAGCGCTGCACCTCCCGCAGAGCCAACCGTGCGGCTTGGTCATCTCCCAAGGTTTGGCGATGGTACTCGTAGTAGATCTCCAAGAGGTCGTGGGGGTTGGCAGGGCCATCGGTTAGGGGATCCCCCACCCCCACCGGCTGTCCATCTACCACGATCAAGCTCTGCCCCGGCAGCACAGAATAGTCTCTAACCGTGCCATCGGCTTCGATGACCTTGAGATCTGGCTCTTCTCCCCGCCAGCTCAGTTGAACGGTGCCGGGCCGCTTGGCCAGAACACACATTTCCTTGGGCTTGCGGGCCTCCAGCAGCTCCTCAATCCGCGGCAGACCCTGGATGATGTCCCCTGTCTTGGCCCGCTCGAACACCAGGAGGGCCAGAGAATCCCCCCGCTGCACCAGATCGCCATTCCGTACCTGCAGGATGGCACCCGCAGAAACCAAGTAGGGCCGCGCCATCCGCAACAGGACTTGGCCGTCCGTTATCTGCATCACCTGTCCTGACTGTGGAGAAGGGATCCCGGGAGCAAGCTCGTCCCCAACCCGCACCAGCGCCCCCACTTCCACATTGGCTGGGCCCGTCAGGGGCACCTGCACCAGATCGTCGTCGGTAATCACCAGCACCCGCCGTACCACCTCCGCTCCCTCGCGGATCCCTTGGACGATCCCGGCCTTTTTGGCTTGGATTTCGGTGCGGGCGATAACATCTCCGCTGGCGATGGAGTCTCCTTCCTTCACCAACAGCCGCGTGTGGGTACTCCCCTGCGTCAGATCCGCTTCCACGTCGCGGCGCAGCAACAGGGTTTCCAGAATCACCAGTTGCAGGCGGCGAATATCTGGATCCTTCTCATCTTGGATCAGCTCGATATCGGCCTTCAGTTGTGGGGCGTCGGTATCGATTTCCAGCACCAGTTGGGTGCGCAGGAGCTCTACAGGGCCTACCGACTTCACCCGCTCCCCATCTTTGAAGGGAACCCGCTGCACCGCCCGCAGACGAATGGAGCGACCGGACTCGCTGGTGGACTCTTGAGTGGGCACCAAGGGCCGGTCGGGGATCTCGTACTCCTGCACCGGACGCAGCAGCAAGCCTGGGCCTTCGGGAGTTTCCACGTGTTCCAGGTAGACCAGTCGGTCGGGAACGATGCTGCTGAGCACCGGTTGCCCTGGCTGGATTAGGGTGCCACTTTTCACTTCCAAGTCGGCGGGGTTGTCCACCAGATGCAGGGATCCCGGCTTGATGACAATCTCCCGCAGAATGTCGTTCTTCTGGATGACTTCGACAACACCGGCATTCTGGCAAAAGATGTCTTTCACCACCTCAGTGCCTGCTTCCACATACTGGCCATCGTCCACGTTCAGCAGGGAGATGTCCTTGTTCACCTCGTGGGTCTCTTCTGGGATCCACAGCAGGGTGCCGCCCTGGATGACTTCGTAACCTTGCTTGGCCTTGCCGCGCCGTGCCACCTCAATGCCGGCGAACTTCACCAAGCCTCCCGTCTGACTGCGGAAGTGGTTGTCGATCAGCTCCGCCACCACCTCGTCGTTGCCTACTTTGGTGCCCGGAGTGGCCTTGAGGACGAAGGTCTGCCCACTAGAAGTGTCCAGCAAAAACTGCTCCCGCCCCTGGTGGGATTCCACCCGTACCCGTGCTTCCCGCAACACCACCGAAGCGTTGATGATCTCCACCTCGCGCCCACTTCTGGTGTCGCTGCGCTCCGGTAGCCGCACAATGCCGCCATGCTCCGTCACCAGCGAGGTTTCGGCGATCACATCCCCCGCCTGCACCCGATCCCCGTTTTTCACCACCGGCTCGGCCCCCGGAGGCAGGTTGTACACCTGTCCAGACATCACCCAGATCAATCCCTGCCGCTGGGCAGTGTAGGTGGTGTTACCCTGGCGGTCAGTCTTCTCCTCGATGGGCAGATCGGCAAAGCGAATTTCTCCAGCCAGGTCGGCCACCACCTCTTTCTGGGCTTTCTCGGTGCTCTTACGGCTGGCCTTGGCCAGGGACACCTCTGCAATCAACTGATCCCGCTGCACCTGGGCTCCGTCCCGCACCAGCAGGGTGGATCCCTGAGTCATGTCGAAGGACTCCCGTTGACCGTCTGGGCCTTCCAAGATGATTTGGTTGTTTACCTCCACTTGTAGAGCATCGTCGCCGTGGCGGGTACGGAAGGGGCGGGTGCGCAGATTTTTCGGGAACCGCACCACACCCGCAAAGGGGGCGCGAATTTGGCGGGCCACCTCCCCTGTAAACACGCCTCCCGTGTGGAAGGTGCGCATCGTCAACTGGGTGCCCGGCTCCCCAATCGATTGGGCGGCGATGATCCCGACCGCTTCCCCCAGATCCACCAAGCGGGAATGGGCCAAGCTCCAGCCGTAGCACATCCGGCACACGGAGCGGTTGGCTTCACAGGTGAGGGGAGAACGCACCATCACCTGGCGGATGCCAGCCTCTGCAATGGTTCTAGCCAAGTCGTGATCCACTTCTTGGTTGCGGCGGGCGAGGATCTCCTGGGTTTGTGGATGCACCACGTCGCGCGCCAACACTCGGCCCACCAAGCGCTCCTCCAGAGACACCACCACCTTGTCCCCGTCCATCAGGTATTCCAGAAGGATGCCCTGCTCAGTGCCGCAGTCGGATTCCCGCACGATCACATCCTGAGACACGTCCACCAAGCGGCGGGTGAGGTAGCCGGAGTCGGCGGTGCGCAGGGCCGTATCCACTAAACCCTTGCGGGCCCCATAGGAAGAGATGATGTATTCGGTAACGGTCAGGCCCTCGCGGAAATTGGTTTTGATGGGCAAATCGATGATCCTCCCCTGGGGGTTGGCCATCAGGCCGCGCATGCCCACCAACTGGCGCACCTGGGAGACGTTCCCCCTTGCCCCCGAGTTGGCCATCATGTAAACGGAGTTGAGGGGATCGTTCTGCCGGAAGTTGTTGAGCATCTCCTCTTTGATCTGGTCGTTGATCTGGTTCCAGGTGTCGATCACCTTTTGGTAGCGCTCCACCTCTGTGATTTCTCCACGGGTATAGCGCTCGGTGGCCGCCTCGATCTCGGCTTCCGCTTGTGCCAACAACTGCCGCTTGCTGGGGGGAACGCGCAGATCTTCGACGCTGATGGAGACGGCTGCCTGGGTGGCGTATTTGAAGCCCAGGGTCTTCAGAGCATCCGCCATCTGAGCGGTGCGGGCTGTGCCGTAGCGGGCAAAAGACCAAGCAATTAGGTTGCGCAGCTCTTTTTTGCCAATTTGATAGTTGCGAAAGGGCACAGGGGGCAAAGGGGCGTCGGCTTTGTTGCCGTCGGCAGCCTGCCGCGACAGGCCAGCGGAAAATCGTCCTTTTTCGCTCATGATGCCTCGCTAGAGAGAAGGGGAGAGAAGAGCCGTCCTACGGCAGAGGGTAACTACGCAGACAAAATATCCTGCACGGTCTTGTTAAAAATGATCCGGCCCGGCGTGGTGCGAATGTACTGGCTGATCACGTTGCCGTTTTGATCTTCGCGGATACGGCGGTAGTTGGTGATCTTGAGGCGGATGCCGCCCGCTTCTTCGATAATTTGCGGCTCGGACTCTTTTTCGCCCTTGCCCAACTCCATCGGGCCGTGGTAGCGCACCCAGACCTTGCTGTGCAGGCCGATGGCGCCGCGGTCGTAGGCGATGAGAGCATCTTCCAAGCTGGCGAAGAAGCGATCGCCAATATCTGGCGCGTGGGGGTTGTCCGCCGTCAGGTAGTAGCACCCCAACACCATATCTTGGCTGGGGGTGATGATAGGGGCGCCAGTGGCAGGGGAGAGGATGTTGTTGGTGGCCAGCATCAGCAGGCGAGCTTCCGCCTGAGCTTCCAGAGAAAGGGGCACATGCACCGCCATCTGGTCGCCGTCGAAGTCAGCATTGAAGGCGGGGCAAACCAGAGGGTGAAGTTGAATCGCCCTTCCCTCCACCAGGATTGGCTCAAAAGCTTGGATCCCCAGGCGGTGCAGGGTGGGGGCACGGTTGAGCAAGACGGGGTGGCCGTCGATCACCTCTTCCAGCACATCCCAAATCTGTGGGTCATTGCTCTGGATCATCTTTTTGGCAGCCTTGATGTTGTTGACAATGCCCCGCTTGATCAATTTGTGGATGACAAAGGGCTGGAACAGCTCGATGGCCATCTCTTTGGGCAGGCCACACTGGTGCATGCGCAGGTTGGGCCCCACCACGATCACCGAACGTCCGGAGTAGTCCACCCGTTTGCCCAACAGGTTTTGCCGGAAGCGCCCCTGTTTGCCTTCGATGATGTCGGAGAGGGACTTGAGGGGACGGTTGTTGGCCCCCGCCACCACGCGCCCCCGCCGACCGTTGTCGATCAGCGCGTCCACCGCCTCCTGGAGCATGCGCTTTTCGTTGCGCACAATGATCTCCGGCGCCATGATCTCCTGCAGCCGGGCCAGGCGGTTGTTGCGGTTGATCACACGACGGTAGAGATCGTTGAGGTCGCTGGTGGCAAAGCGGCCCCCATCCAACTGCACCATGGGGCGCAGATCCGGCGGGATCACCGGCAGCACCCGCAACACCATCCACTCCGGACGGGATCCGGTGGCGATGAAGTTGTCGATTACCCGCAGCCGCTTGATCAGGCGCGCCCGCTTTTGGCCGCGAGCACTGGTGATCTCCTCCCGCAGTTGCTCCGCCTCTTTTTCCAGGTCGATATCCTTGAGCAGGCGCTCGATGGCCTCCGCCCCGATCATCGCCCAGTTCTCCGGCAGTTGCAGTTCGGATCCCTCCTCGTACATCTGATCTTCGATCTCGAGGAATTGATCCTCCGTCAACAGTTGTTTGTAGGAGAGATTCTGGGCATTGCCCGGATCCACCACTACGTAGGCGTTGAAGTACACCACTTGCTCCACATCCCGCAGCGGCATGTCCAACAGGGTGGCGATGTGGCTGGGGATCCCTTTCAAATACCAAACGTGGGTGACCGGAGCGGCCAACTTGATGTAGCCCATGCGGTGGCGGCGCACCCGCGACTCGGTCACCTCCACCCCACAGCGCTCGCAGACGATCCCCCGATGCCGTACTCGCTTGTACTTACCGCAGTGGCATTCCCAGTCTTTGGCCGGCCCAAAGATGCGCTCACAGAAAAGACCATCCATCTCCGGCTTGAGGGTGCGGTAATTGATGGTCTCGGGCTTGGTGACTTCCCCCACCACTTGACCATTCGGCAGGGTGCGCTGGCCCCACTCCATGATCCGTTCTGGAGAAGCCAAGCCGATTTTGACATAGTCAAAGCGTTGCTCTGTTTTGGCCATCGCCGTTTTCCTCCTGGCTTGCTGAACCCAAAGGAGAGGGAAGCCCCACCCTCCTTCGTGGGTTGAATGGGATCCCCGTCACGTTCGCGTCAGGGGTGGGGAGCGCTCTCAACCCTCAAAAGTCCTCTTCCTCCTCCTCGTCCTCATCTTCCTCAAGGCTGCGGCTGGCATTCGCGTCAGCGGTGCGGAGCACTCTGGTAAAGGCTGGTGATGGCGAGAGATCCTCAGACGTAACCGATTCATAAGTGGGTCGAGAGGGAGTATGACGGTTGGAGGTATCGGCCATCAGATCCACTTCCACATCGTGGGTTTGCCCTTCGCTGTCCACCTCCACCTTGTGTACCGACACATCCAGGCAGAGGGACTGCAGCTCCCGCACCAGCACCTTGAAGGACTCCGGCGTGCCGGGTCGAGGGATGGGCTTGCCCTTGACGATGGCGTTGAGAGCCTCGTTGCGCCCCACCATGTCGTCGGACTTGACGGTGAGCAACTCCTGCAGGATGTAGGCTGCCCCAAACGCCTCCAAAGCCCACACCTCCATCTCCCCAAAGCGCTGGCCGCCCTGCTGCGCCTTGCCCCCCAGCGGTTGCTGGGTCACCAAAGAATAGGGGCCGGTGGAGCGGGCATGGATCTTGTCATCCACCAAGTGCACCAGCTTCAACATGTAGGCGCGGCCCACCGTAACAGGCTGGTCAAAGGGTTCTCCGGTGCGACCGTCAAACACCTGGATTTTGCCGCAGTACTTGCCTTCCGGGTTAAAAATCCAGTCCTTGCCGGTCTTCTCTCGGGCTTCCCTCAGCTTGGCCTCCACCGTCAGACGGGAGGCTTCCAAACCGTGCATCTCGTCGAAGGGCATCAGCTTGAAGCGCACCCCCAGATGTTCTGCTGCCCAGCCCAGCAGGCACTCGTACACTTGGCCCACGTTCATGCGAGAGGGCACCCCCAAGGGGTTGAGCACCACATCCACCGGTGTGCCGTCCGCCAGGTAGGGCATGTCCTCAATCGGCAAGATGCGGGAGATGATACCCTTGTTGCCGTGACGGCCCGCGATCTTGTCCCCCACCTGGATTTTGCGCTTGAGGGCAATGTAGACCCGCACCACCATGTTGGCGCCGGGAGGCAGCTCATCCCCCTGTTCGCGGGTAAAGATGCGTACATCCACCACCCGACCGCGCTCGCCGTTGGGCACCCGCAGCGAGTTGTCCCGCACATCCCGAGCCTTTTCCCCGAAAATGGCCCGCAATAGCCGCTCTTCTGGGGGCTGATCCGACTCCCCTTTGGGGGTGACTTTGCCCACCAAAATGTCGCCGGCCTCCACCCAAGCCCCAATGCGCACAATGCCGTTCTCATCCAGGTCCCGCAGGGCATCTTCCCCCACGTTGGGGATCTCGCGGGTGATCTCTTCCGGGCCTAGCTTGGTTTGCCGGGCCTCGATCTCGTGCTTCTCGATGTGTACCGAGGTAAAGACATCGTCGTAGACCAGCCGCTCGCTGATCAAGATGGCATCTTCGTAGTTGTAGCCCTCCCAGGGCATGTAGGCCACCAACACGTTTTGGCCCAAAGCCAACTCGCCCCCTTCGGTCGCCGGGCCATCCGCCAGCACCTGGCCAGCCACCACCCGATCCCCCGTATAGACAAGGGGACGCTGGTTGAGGCAGGTGTCTTGGTTGGAGCGCTGGTATTTCTGCAGGCGATAGACAATTGGATCCCCGCCGTCGTCTGGCCGCACCACGATTTCGTCGGCAGAGACATAGGTCACCACGCCATTGGTGCGCGACACCACCACCATGCCGGAGTCGCGTGCCGCCTGGGCTTCCAGGCCAGTGCCCACATAGGGCCGATCCGGCTTAAGCAGGGGTACCGCCTGCCGCTGCATGTTTGCTCCCATCAAGGCACGGTTGGCGTCATCGTGCTCCAGGAAGGGGATCAAGGAGGTGGCCACCGAGATGACCTGCACCGGCGCCACTTGGACGTAGTGCACTTCTGTGGGGTGGGCGGTGGTGAACTCTTGGCGGTAGCGCACCGGCACCAAGTCGGCAGTGATGCGGCCCTCGGCATCCACCGGCACATCCCCCGGGGCCACGCGGTACTCGTCCTCTTCGTCAGCGGTGAGGTAGACCATGCCCAGATCTTTGCGCACCACGCCGTTCTCGACCCGGTAATAGGGGCTTTCGATAAAGCCGTACTGGTTGACGCGGGCGTGGGTGGCCAGGGATCCAATCAACCCGGCGTTGGGGCCTTCTGGAGTTTCGATGGGGCAGATGCGGCCGTAGTGGCTGGGGTGGATATCCCGCACCGCAAAGCCGGCCCGTTCCCGACTTAGGCCGCCGGGGCCCAGGGCAGATAACCGGCGCTTGTGGGTCAGCTCCGCCAGGGGATTGGTCTGATCCATGAACTGGGAGAGCTGGCTGGAGCCGAAGAACTCCTTAATGGCCGCCACCAAGGGTTTGGGGTTGACCAAAGAGGCCGGGGTGAGGTTTTCCGACTCGGAGACTGTCATCCGTTCTCGGATGATCCGCTCCAGGCGATTCAGGCCCACCCGCACCTGGTTTTGCAGCAGCTCGCCCACGGAGCGCACGCGGCGGTTGCCCAGGTGGTCGATGTCGTCCACATGGCCGATGTCGTACTCCAAATTGATCAGGTAGTCGATGACGGCCAAAATGTCGGTGACGGTAAGCACCCGCACACTTTCGGCTACGTTCAAATTTAACTTTTTGTTCAGCTTGTAGCGCCCTACCCGGCCCAAATCGTAGCGTTTGGGGTCGAAGAAGCGGGATTCCAGCAACTGCTGGCCACCCGATACAGTGGGGGGTTCCCCGGGCCGCAACTTGCGGTACAGCTCCATTAGGGCTTCTTCTTCGGTGTAGGGCCCCTCTTTCTCCATGGTTTTCTGGAAGAATTCGGGGTGGCGCAGGTTGTCGTAAATCTCGGAGTCGCTCAGGCCCAAGGCTTTCAGCAGAACTGCCGCCGAGAGCTTGCGGGTTTTGTCGATGCGCACCCACACCAGGCCGTTTTTGTCGGTCTCGAACTTCAGCCAGGCGCCGCGGTTGGGGATGAGGCTGGCGCTGTAGGTGCGACGCCCGTTTTTGTCCAGCTCCGATTTGTAATAGACGCCGGGGCTGCGCACAATTTGGTTGACGATCACCCGCTCGGCGCCGTTGATGATGAAGGTGCCCCGATCCGTCATCAAGGGTAGTTCGCCGATGAAGACGTCCATGTCTTTAATCTCGCCGGTCTCTTTGTTGATCAGGCGAGTGGGCACCCGGATCTGCGCTTGATAGGTGGCATCCCGCCGCTTGGCCTCCTCAGGGTCGTAGCGGGGGCGGTTGATCTTGTACCCTTTGGAGGGATCCCCAGGGCGATATTCAGGCAGGAAGTGCAGCTCTAGCTTACCAGTGTAATCGATGATGGGGGAAAAGCTGAGAAGCTCCTCTTCAAACCCTTCTCGCAAAAACCACAAGAAACTCTCCCGCTGAATCTCCACCAGGTCAGGAAAGGTAGGAGCGACAGGGGATGGCACTGCTAATTGTGTCATGCGTTGCTCGGGAGGGGTCGCGCTGCAGTCAGGCCTTCCATTATAGAAACCCCGCCAACGATCGTCAACGAACGTTACAAAGGTCGAGGGGCTGTCCGGATCCCTTGAGGGCTCACTTGGAAAATCTCGGCAAAACCGCTGGGGATCCCCTTTTGGCTGCCGGAGCAGGGACGATTCCCACCGTGCCTTAAGGATTGTTCACATCCATTCACACTCAGGCAGATTATTCTAATCTTTGACCGTTTTTACGGATCATCCGCTGCTCCAGCTCGGATTTCCGGTCGACCGTGGGGATCGGAGGGGTGGCTCTGACAGGCTCAGCCGGTCGCCAGGGTGGACGCGGCGCCGGTCTTTGTCGCTTTTGAGATGCACGCTGTTGATGCAGGCTAGGGGGCAAGACGCGGAGCCATCAATCATGAGAAAGGATCGGGAATGGGTTTACAAAGCTTCTCAGGCTGGGGGAACCTCGGGATGGCTTGCGGGTGATCTGCGGGTGATCTAATGAAGCACAGTTTGTTGGCGAGGAGGGTTTTGTGAGTCAAAGTCAGAACAATCAGAATAAAAAAAGTGATCTGTATAACCGGGACCACAGCTTGTCGGCCCAGTTGCGAGAGAGCACCAAGCAGTCCCACACCATGGCCGAGAACATGGCCTTTATCAAGTGTTTCCTGAAGGGAGTGGTGGATAAACGGGCCTACAGCCGCTACCTGGGCAATTTCTACTTTGTCTACAGTGCTCTGGAAGAGGGCTTTGCCCAACTGCGAGAGCACCCCCTGGTGGGCCGGCTCTACTACCCAGAGCTGTGGCGCAAGGCCAGCCTGGAGAAGGATTTAAATTATTTTGTTGGCCCCAACTGGCGCTCTTTGGTCAAGCCCTCCCCTGCCTGCCAGGTCTATGTCAACCGCATTCGGGAAGTGGTGGAAAAAGATCCGCTTCTGCTGATCGCTCACGCCTACACCCGCTACATCGGTGACTTGTCGGGTGGCCAAATCCTCAAAAACATCGCCCGCCGGGCCATGGGCTTGCCGCCAGGGGAAGGAACAGCTTTTTACGATTTCGAGCAGATCCCCCACGAGGGCAAGTTCAAGCAGCGCTACCGTGCCCAGATGGATGCATTGGGGCTGGATCAAGCCACCATCGACCGCATTGTGGCAGAGGCCAATTATGCCTTCAAGCTGAACATGGACTTGTTTAGGGAGTTGGAGGGGAATTGGCTGTTGTCGATGGCCCGCTTGGCCTGGAATTCGCTGCTCAGCCAGTTTCAACGCAAGCCCACCCGTTCTGAGGCAGCCGCTCCCAGCTCCTAAAATCCGGATTCCAGAGGGCAGTGAGGCGATGGGTTCTGCTGCCTATCTCCCCTCTCCCTCTGGGAGAAGAGCCGGGGGTGAGGATCAGTCACATTCAAGAGTGTCGCGGGTGGCCCGACCGGTTACAGGGTTAACGCCGGTGGCCCGTTCGCAAAGGATGGAGAGGGCGTCTTGCCGTATCAACGCATTGGTGAAATCCGCCCCATCAATTTGGATCCCTTCGACTCGGGCCAGCCACATCATGCTGTCCTGCAGTTGCGCTTCTCGCAGATCCGCACCCTGTAGGTTGGCCATGTCCAAAGTGGCCCCGCGCAAGTCGGCTCCGCGCAAGTTGGCTTTGCTGAGATTGGCCCCGAACAGGTTCGCCCCTGCCGCCTTCACATGGCTGAGATCGCTTTGGCGCAGGTTGGCCTTGAGAAACTTCCAGCCGCTCAGGTCTTGCCCTGCAAAGCTCACCCCCTGTAGATCTCGTTTGGTGTAGTCTTCGGCGTGGGCCGGGGATCCCAGCGGAGTAACCCCCAGGCAGAGTATCAGCCCGCAAAGCACCATCCCCCGCAGGAAACGGCTCAGCCAAGACCGCCTCGCCAGAACCGAAGCCAGCCAAGCAACAGACATCGTGGATCCCTCCCTCAAGGAAACCTCCATGGCTTGGGAATTGCTTCTGGTTTTATCTTACCGGATAGGGATCCCGCCGGCAGGTTGGGCTATCTTAAAGTCTTCTACTAAAGTCTTCTACAGACCAGATCCGCGATTGGCGAGGGGGCGACAGGGATCCATGTCCGAGATCGAGGTCTTCGATGCGGAGCAGTTGGCCGGGCTGATCGAGGGTCTGGCAGAGGCGATCGGCAGGGATCATCCCCACCTCCAAAAGTTGACGTTGATCGGCATTCGCACCCGGGGAGTTCCCCTGGCCTACCGCCTGCGGGATCGGATTGCCACTCTGCTGGGGATCCCGCCCCAAGTGGGGGAGCTGGACATCACTTTTTTCCGCGACGATTTGAGCGCCGGCGGGTTGCGCACCCCCGATCGCAGCGAAATGCCGCGTGACCTGACCGGCCAAGAAGTGGTGCTGGTAGATGATGTGATCTTTCGCGGTCGCACCGTGCGAGCAGCTTTGGAGGCTCTAAACCACTTTGGGCGACCGGAACGGGTGCGATTGGCGGTGTTGATCGACCGGGGTCACCGGCAGTTCCCCATCCAGCCCGATTACTGCGGTTGTCAGCTTTCCACAGAACCGGAGCAAACGGTGAGAGTCCATCTGCGGGAAACCGATGCAGAAGAGCGGGTGCTGTTGATAGACAAAACGGCAAAGATCAAGTCCTGAGCCGGCGCTGGGGTGCGGTATTTTGGGGATGACCTGCTAAAACTTGCCGCCATGCCTCGGTTGCCGGAAACCCGCCGCTACGCTGTTTTGGGCACGGGCGCTTTGGGAGGATTTTATGGGGCGAAATTGCAACAGGCGGGCTTTTCGGTGCATTTTCTGCTGCACAGCGACTATGACCATGTTCGCCAAAGCGGCCTCTGGGTGCAGTCCTGCTGGGGGGATTTTCATTTGCCCCAGGTGAATGCCTACGCAGCCGTGGAGGACATGCCCGCTTGCGAAGGGGTGATCGTGGCTTTGAAAGCCACCCAAAATGCGCTTCTGCCGCACTTGATCCCGCCTGTGTTGGCCGAGAATGGCGTGGTGATCTTGTTGCAAAACGGGCTGGGGGTGGAACCCGAGATTGCCGATTGCGTTGGCCCAGAGCGGGTCATGGGGGGCCTCTGCTTCATCAGCTCCAATAAGGTTGGCCCCGGCCACATTCACCATCTGGATTACGGTTCGGTGCTGCTGGCAGAGTACGGCCCTGGCTATGCCCCCCAAGGGATCACGCCCCGCCTTCAACAAGTTCAAGCCGATTTTCAACGGGCAGGGATCCCGACTTCGCTCTCACCAGATTTGATGTTGGCCCGCTGGCAGAAACTGGTCTGGAATATTCCCTTCAACGGCCTCTCGGTGGTGTTCAATGCCGATACTCAGCAAATGATTCGAGACCCTGAGGCCCGTGCTTTGGCGGAAACGCTGATGCAGGAGGTGATACAGGGAGCTGCAGCTTGTGATCGCCTGCTTCCCGACTCCCTGATCCAAGAAATGCTCATCAATACCGAGAAAATGGCCCCCTACCGCACCAGCATGAAAATCGACTATGAGCGCAAACGTCCTCTGGAACTGCAGGTGATCTTCGGCAACCCACTGCAGTACGCTCGACAAGCTGGGATCCATCTACCACGGGTTGAAATGCTCTATCGGCAGTTGCAGGTGTTGGATCGCCTGAATCGAGGGATCCCTGGGGAGCAGCAGGCTTAGGTTTTTCAAGATCCGGCGGAGCGATCCCAGGGCTGGACCAGGCTTTCTTCTTGGCTTGTGGGTAAACTGAGCCGCAGTCCTGTACCGTTGCTCCGGCTTTATGCCCCTGGGATCCACCCACGATCGCATCACCCTCTGGACAGCCCCCGGCATCACCTTAGCCGCCGGTTTGCTGGGGAACAGCACCACGGTTGCTCTGGCCGTGGGATCGGCCTATCTATTCAGCGGCCTGATGTTTTCTGGAGATCTGGACACCTGTTCCCGACAGTATCAACGCTGGCTGTTCTTGTGCTGGATTTGGCTGCCCTACCGCAAGTGGATGCGGCATCGCTCCTTTTGGTCTCATGGGCCCATCGTGGGCACTGCCGTGCGGGTGCTGTACTTGAGCCTATGGGCAGGAGGAGTTGGCCTGCTGGGGGCTTGGCTGGGATCCCAGTTGGGCTGGTGGATGTGGCAACCCTGGGTGTGGGGCAGCGATCTCTGGCAATTGCTGCAAGTTCACGCCGAGATGCTCTTTTGGATTGGGATGGGGTTGGAACTGGGATCGGTGAACCACAGCCTGAGCGACTGGACGATCTCCCGCTGGAAACGCTGGCGCAAACGCCGTCAGGCTCGATCTCCTGCCAGGCGACTCAGCTATCGTCGCTAGGGATCCATTGGGCCAAGGTTTGATTTTTCGCCCGCCACGGCATTTGAATGGCAGTGAGGTTACCTACTGTTCCGCAACGCGTAGTCATTTATCTCACCGTCAAGGTGAAACAAACGACCGGTTGCTTCCTGCTAAGGCCTCCGGCCCGCTACGCGAGCAGTTGAATAAGAACCACGACTGCTATCAGCCCCTCACCCCCCCTTGAACCTGTGCTGTGCCCACAACTCCGCGACCTATCCTCTCGAGAGGGCTGAAACTGCGAATCTTGGCCAATTACCCTTTAGCCCAGGTACTCTGCTTGTGGCCATTTCGATTCAAACTGGGACACTGCACCCATACCTAAAGCCTTGAATACAGGGAATCAGAAGGCTCTCCTCAGTAGCCCAAGCGTCTCACCCTAACTTGAAAAGACTACTTGAAGCAGTTTTGTCAAGAACATTTCCTCTTACGTTGGCTAGGTATTGCAATTCAATCTCAATAAAGCTATGCTGTTACTCAGTTGAGTGGTGGAGTCATATCCATCAGTCTTCCTCTCTTGTCTTGGATGTGGCAGGGATCCTGTGCTGGCAGAGCTGGCCATCTGCGTCAGCAGGGATCCCTTTTTCTCCTCTCCAAGGCTAAGCAAGGTTCTGTGCTAATGAGAGTCAGAATCAGTTGATAGAGAGATTTTTTGCTTGCTCATGTCAATCTGTGGAGGTGGCAGTGTAAAGGAGCAACAGCGGCTGAGGGTTATGGCTTTGGAAGGGGGCAATCTGGCTTCGGGAACCGGAAGACAAGACCGAATACAAAGATTGCTGCTCTAGTTTCCTTTGCAAACTTGTCAGAAGCTAAGGAAAAAGACCAACCTTTTGGGACAAACTGTCTGTCCTATGTCTTGTTTTGTCGTTCAAAAATTTATGTTGGGCTCAAGAGAAACTCTAGAAAAAAGTTGAATCAGGTGGAAGAATCAGTTAGAATCTAGCTGGCGTTAACGCTAACCGCGACGAAGAGACTGGAGGGAGGAAAGCCTAACAGCCTCTCTCCTTTTTTCTGTAGGGGTTACCCTCACTCTCAAACCCCATCTCATGAGAAGGGAGGAAGACCAAATACCCTATGACTTGAAATAGCAGCATTTTCATTAACTTTTGTTTTACTCTCTATGCCAAACTTGATACTAAGCTAAAGAGTTGCTCCTCGATCTTGTAACCATTGAGCAGCCAGCCTGTGTTGGCGTTTTTGTGCATAGGCTAAGGGGGTATGCCCATCTTCATTGCGAGGGTTTAGTTCGGCTCCATTTTCCAGCAAAAGCTCCAGGATTTCGATGTGTCCTTCCCAAGCAGCCCAGTGCATCGGTGTCGCCCCGAATCGGTTGCGCGCATTGGCATTGGCCCCGTACAAGAGCAGAAAGCGAGCGATGCCCAAATCCCCTCGGGTGGCGGCTTCATGCAGAGGGGTTCGGCCTGTTTCGTCAGTGGCATCCACCGGCGCTCCCTTGGATAGTAGGCGGGCCAGAATGCTTTTTCGACCGGTGGCTGTGGCCCAGTGGAGAACACGACCGGTGTTGGCTCCCTTCTGGATGAGCAGACCGATTACCTCCGCCTGATCGGTTAAAGCAGCCCGCTGGAGAGGGGTATAGCCATGGTTATCTGGGAGATCGATATCGCTGCCTGCCCTCAAAAGACGCTCCACCAGCTTGACCTGGCCGACGGCAGCAGCCAAATGGAGAGGGGTGGCACCTGTGGGATCCAAGGCATTGGGAGAAGCGCCATGGGCCAAGAGCAAATCCAACAGTTCCAAATCGCCAAGGAGTGTCGCTTTATGAAGCAAAGTCATTCCCTGAGCATCGACAGCATTCACATCTTCCCCCCGCTGCAAATGGGCCAATAATTGTTTTAGATCTCGATTGGCAAGAGCTTGATGAAGCGCTTCACTCATAACAGATAGAAATAAAAAAGCCAAGTTGCAATGAAGTTGGGCAACAGGAAGGGATCCTCGATAGGCCGGAATGGAGGCTCCAAACAACTTGGGCAAAGTCTAACACTGGATCCCTGCTGCTGAGGGAAGCGGGAGAACCAAGCGCTTGGTGGGATCCCTTGGTCAAGCCGGGGCCGCAGCGATAGACTAGAGCTGGTTTTTGGCCAGGTCTTTTCCCGATCCCTTAGTTGCGCCACCGTTTATGGATTACTACGCGATCCTGAACCTATCTCCTGCAGCGGACATTGAAGAGATTAAACAGGCGTTTCGACGGTTGGCGCGGCAGTTTCACCCTGATGTGGCAGGGGAGGGATCCCGAGAGCGTTTCCAACAAATCCACCAAGCCTACCAAGTGCTGAGCGACCCTGAGCAGCGGCGGCGCTACGATGCACAACGTCAATCTGCACAACGTCAATCTCCACCCAGCTCTCCTGCTGCCGGCGAAAGGCGGGTGGTCATTCGCAGCATAGGCCCCTCATCGGCAGAGCAGCCCAATCCGGAAGGGCTCAAGGAGGGGATTGCCCGCGTCAAGGCAGCCTGGCGGGAGCGGAAGTTGCCCACGGCGGTGGCCCAGGCGGAGGCGCTGCTGAAACGGTTTCCCAACTCCAGCGAGGCCATCCACATCTTGGCGTTGGCCTACCAGCGCTTCGGCAACCATTTGATCTACGAGGGGCGCTATCAGCAGGCGGAAGCCTACTTGAGAAAAGCTTTGGCCACGGAGCCGCACAACCGAGAATTGGCCTTTGAAATCAAGCGAGATTTAGCCCGTCTGGGCATTCGGGAGGGATCCCGCTAACTTGCCTGCGTTGGGATCCCCAACGTCTGAGCTGCCCACTGCCGGAGTTGTTGGCGGTTGACTTTGCCCTGAGGGTTGCGCGGGATCCCCGTACACCACAGCCAGTGCTTGGGGTGCTTGAAGGGACTCAGTTGGCGGCTTAGGTGTTGCTTCAGGTGCATTTCCAGCTCTTTGGGGATCCCCGTTTTGGGGACGACCACCGCCACAACCCGCTGCCCCCATTCGGCATCCGGTAGGCCCAACACGCACACATCTTCCACCCAGCCGCTGGCTCGGATCTCCCCTTCCACTTCTGCAGCCATCACCTTTTCCCCGCCGGTTAGGATTAGGTCATCGGCTCGACCTAACCAATAGAGGGATCCCTGTCGGTCTAGATAGCCCAAATCGCCGGGGGTAAAGCCTTGCTGTTGCCCTTCGCGTAAGCGGTGCGTAGCACTTAGGTGCGGGTAGTAGCCCAGTGCCAGCGACTCTGCCTGAATGTGAATGTAGCCCACAGCATGGCTGGGCAGGGGATCCCCTTTTTCGCTGCGGATCTGGAGCGTGGCGTGGGGCAGAGGCCGACCCAGACTGTCGCTCCCTTGCCAAAAGGCTTCTGGCAGCAACGTACACACCTGGGAGGCGGTCTCGGTCATACCGTAGGTGAGGGCAAGGGGAAGGTGAAGTTGCCGGGCCTGTTGCCGCAAGCTGGGCCAGGTGGGGCCACCGCCGACCAAAATGGCCCGAAATTGGCGCAGGCTCTCCAAAACTCCCGGATGGGCGCTGAGCAACAGCCGTTGCAACTGAGTGGGCACCAGCGATAGAAAGCTCCCCGGCAAAGGGGGATCCCAAGCCTTGGCCTGCTGTTGCCGTTTCCAATCCCAGACAACCCACTGCCCACCGCTCAGCCAGGAGCGGACTGCCTGCATCAAGCCGCTGACGTGGTACAAGGGCAGAAGGCAATAGCTGTGTACAGGCCCGACGGCAAAGTGCTGTTGGTGGGCTTTGGCCGAGGCACTGAGGGTCAGCCAAGAGTGCATGGCCCATTTTATCTGGCCGCCGGAGCCACCGGTGGGGATGCCGATCAACGGCCAATGGGAGCTGGGCAAAACTTCCCGCAACTCTCGCAGGCGCGGATTCAAGGGGGCGGGATCCCCTTCCAGTCGGCCCTGGCGCCAGCACCAGCCGGATCCCATATCCGCCAAAGCCTGTCCCCATTCCCGTTCTCCCCAGTGGGGATTACCCAGGAACAGCGGGATCCCCAAGCGTTGGCAGGTCAAAACTGCCGCCCACACCTGCACTGGATGCGAGTCCGCCACCAGCAGGGGAACGGCCTTGTCTGCCAAAGGGCGCAGTTGCTCTTCCAGTTTGGACAGGCACTCCTTCAAGTCTCCGCCATCCCCGGACAAGACAATTGACCTCATGGGCTATGGGTATGCCATCTCAACGGCTTCGCGGATCCCCTGCATTTTATTAGGGGATCCCCCCTCGATTTCCTTGGCAAGGAACGGTGAGGATAGGTTTGGGCTTGGCTTATCATGATCTAGGTTTGAACTGGGAGGTCTGTGTTGTGATCGAGCCGATTTTGTTGGGGATCGTCTTGGGCATGGTGGTGGTCACCTTGGCGGGCTTATTCGTGGCAGCCTACAGGCAATATCAACGCAGCAACAAGATCGGCCTGTAGGAGCAGCCTTTGGGGGGGTTGGAGAAAACCCATAGGGGAGAGAGAGATTGAGGTGGCATGGCGATGCACTGGCTGCGCACAGTTGCTGCTTTGCGGGAGCAGGTAGCCGATTGGCGGGGATCCACAGTTGGCTTGGTGCCCACGATGGGATCCCTGCATGAGGGCCATCTCAGCCTAATCCGCCGCTGCCGGCAAGAGTGTGACCACACGGTGGTCAGCATTTTCGTCAATCCGCTGCAATTTGGCCCCAACGAAGACTGGGATCGCTATCCCCGCGACGAGGAGGGGGACCGAGCTTTGTGCGAGGCAGCAGGTGTGGATGTGGTCTTTGCCCCTGACCCGCAAGAGATGGGAGCCGACCCCGCAACCGGAAGCGACCGCACCTGGGTCATGCCCCCCGAATCCCTTCTGCAGACCCTCTGCGCCCCCCACCGACCTGGCCACTTTCGCGGTGTAGCCACCATTGTGCTGCAACTGCTGAACCTGGTGCAGCCGCAGCGGGCCTACTTCGGCCAAAAAGACGCCCAGCAACTGGCGATCATTCAGCGTTTGGTTCGGGATCTGCAAATACCCACCACGATTGTTCCCTGCTCCACGGTGCGAGAAGCCGATGGCCTCGCCTGTAGCTCCCGCAACCGCTACCTTTCTGCTGCTGAACGACAGGTGGCTGCCGGGCTGTACCGGGCCTTGCGTCGGGGATATGACCATTGGCAGGCCGGGGATCCCTCAGCAGAAGGGATCCTTGCCGCCGCCCGTGCTGAGCTGGAGCATACCCCAGAGCTGCAACTGCAATACCTGGAATTGGTGGATCCCCAAACGCTACAGCCGCTGCCGCGGGTGGAAGACAAGGGCCTGCTGGCCATTGCTGCCTATGTGGGGCAGACTCGCCTGATCGACAACCTGCTCCTTTCCCCAGAGCAAGGGGATCCCTTGCCGGAGAGAGTCCAGCATGCGGCACCCCCTTCTTCCGGCACGACTTCTCCCCCGCGTCGCCCGCTGATTGCCATTGACGGCCCGGCTGGAGCCGGAAAATCCACCGTGGCGCGGGCAGTAGCCGCCCAGCTGCAGCTTTTGTACTTGGACACGGGGGCCATGTATCGAGCCATCACCTGGCTGGCACTGCAACGGGGGATCCCTTTGGACGATGCCGAGCAACTCACCCAACTGGCCGCCCAAACCCAGCTCACCCTGCAAAGTGGCACCTCTTCGACAGAGCCGACCCGCATCTGGGCCGATGGCGAAGAAATTACCCAGGCCATTCGCTCTCCGGAAGTGACCCGCTGGGTCTCTCACGTGGCGGCAGTGCCGGGAGTACGCCAGGAGCTGGTGAAGCGGCAACGCAGCATTGGCCGGGATGGCGGTGCTGTCTTGGAGGGGCGGGATATCGGCACCCACGTCTTTCCTGATGCAGAGCTGAAGGTTTTCTTGACCGCTTCTGTTGGGGAGCGGGCGCAGCGTCGGCAACACCAACTCCAAGCCCAAGGGCAAATGGTGCCTCTCGAAGAATTGAAAGCGCAAATCGAGCAGCGGGATCGCCGCGACAGCGAACGGCTCATCTCTCCCTTGCGGCCTGCCCCCGATGCCATCTTGATCGACACAGATCACCTGAGCCAATCCGAGGTGCAAGACAAGATTGTCATGTTGTACCGGCAACTTTTGGAGCGATCTGGCCCGGCCCGTTTAGATCAGTAGCTTTGACTCAATCAAGACTAAATCAACGGGACAAGTCAGATTTCCGCATGATTTTCAGGGAGCTGGCCGGTTTGAACAGCTTGATCCCTCTCTCATTTCTCATTGAAGATTTTCGTTGAAGATGCAGTTGATGAGGGGGCACGGATGCCGAGCTATGGGTTGAGTGATGAACTTTGGCAAAACCACCGAGGTGTTGAGGTGCCGGAGGGGATCCCGTTGATGATGGAAATAGGCCGACCCGCTTTTCTCTCGATGAGCCAATGCTACCTGTATCCCGTTCCGCCGTCGCGAACGGAGCGCTATGGTTAATGTCTTTCTCTTAGCCTTTCTGCTGCTCCTCTCAGGAGCTTGCTCTGGGGCCGAAACCGCCATCACGGCCATGGACAACCTGCGCCTGGAATCTCTGATCGAAGAACAAGGGGATCCGCAGGGCTTGTATCGACTGGCCCAACAACAGCGCTCGCGGCTGATCACCACCCTGTTGCTGGTGAACAACTTTGTCAACATCGGCATTGCCGCTTTGGCCACAACCCTCTCTATTGAACTGTTGGGAACCCAGATTGGAGCTTTGGCCGCCACCGTGCCCACCACAATTGTGGTGCTCCTCTTTGGAGAAGTAGCCCCAAAGTCCTTGGCGGTGAGCCATCCACTGGGGGTATTCCGCTGGGTGGTGCGGCCCGTCCACATCCTATCGCTGCTGTTGCGCCCTTTTAGCGACGCTTTTGAGTGGGTTGTCAGCAGGCTCTTCAACCTATTGGAGTTCTCCCCCCTGACGGCCACCGCTTCTCTCAAGGATTTGGAGCTGTTGATCGATGTGTTGGGGCAACGGGGGCTGCTGGATTGGCAAAAACGGCGGCTGTTCCGTGGGGCCTTGGCTTTGGACTTGCTGCAGGCGCGGGACGTGGCCAAGCCCAGAGTTAAAATGGAGACCATCTCCCACGACAAAACACTGCAGGATGTGGTGAAGCTCTGTTTGGAAACGGGCTACTCGCGCATCCCCGTGCAGGGAGAATCCAAGGACGAGATCGTCGGCATTATCCACCTCAAGCAAGCCTTGCGCTATCTCGATCAAAAAGGCAATGCCGAAGTGACCCAGGCGATGGCACCGCCTTTTTTTGTGCCGGACACCAAGCGGGTCAGCTTGTTGCTCAAGGAAATGCTGCGCTCTCGCCAACACCTAGGGATTGTGGTGGATGAGTTCGGCGGCACCACCGGCCTGATCACGCTGGAGGACATTTTGGAGGAGCTGGTGGGGGATATTTACGACGAGAGCGACCTCTCCCCCCTGCTGCTGCAGCGACAACGACGACCAGGTGGAGCTTCTACCTCCCCTGGCTGAGAACAGGAGCAAGGGGATCATCCCCTCTCTAAGTCCTAGCTGGCTCTGGAGGGATCCGTCTCCGCGGCTGTTGGGTTTTCGTGCGCGCCGGGAGTGAGCTCCCCAAAGCCGGCCTCGACGGGATAGCGGGCCACAAAAAAGATCCAGAAGCTGTGGATCCCTAGCCCCAAAGCCCACCAGCCCAACAGGGGCACCAGCCACGGCCAATCCGCGCGGTACAGTTGCTGAAAAAACACCAGCCCAGACCCGCTACAGAGGAAAACAGACAGGTGGGCGGCATAGGTATAGCGATCATCCAGCTTGCGAAATTCGGGATCCCGACGGGAGGGCTTCCGGGGCCAGCGAGGCGGCATGGCAAAACCATCCAGTTAAAACCTTCTCCAGTGTAGAACAGCCGTCGGCGGGGATCCCTGAGACTTGGGATCGACATTTCTGCTGCGGAACCCCAGTTTCAACGCCCGTTTGCCCAGCCAGTACACCAGCAAACCCATCAGCAGCACTGCCAGCCAAGGGGCCAGCACCGCCACCACCGCCAGCAGCAGAGAAGTGACGTTTTCGCCGGTGGCCAACAGCGGGTTGCCCAGCCCCCCTGTGGTGGTGGTAGAGGTCACCAGTGTGGCACAAAAATGCGAAACTGAGGCCCAACCCCCAAAAAATGGCCGGTATGCCCTTCATATCCTCAGCGTTGATGGGAGTGCTGATACATTCACGCTGAACTCTCCTGAACATGGTTCAGGAAAGAAGCGATCGCATCCTGCCTATCTCTGTTCGCGTCAGCGGGACGGAGTCCAAGCAGGAAGGCGGTATCCCGCAAAGCCCTGAGGAATACCCCCCGAGCGCTTTCCCCCTTCACTTCCCGGCAACCGTTGCGGTGGACTCAAGGATCAGGGGGAAACTTGGTCTACTATATCCCTCTCAATGACTTTTGCCAAACCGCCTAAAGCTCAGTAAATTCAGCAAAGTTCAGGGTTTTGGGGGTTAGAGGCATGCTCCCGCCAGCAGCAACTGGGGGGATCCGTCTCGGCTGGCTGAACCTCGAACTCCAGCGGTCCCTCTTCAGTGTACAGGTGCAGGTCGAACCAGAAGGTGGATCCCTGTTCTAGCTTGCTCTCCAGGCAGATGCGGGTTCGATGTTTCTCCAGGATGTTGCGCACGATGGCCAACCCCAGGCCGGTGCCCTCTAGGGTGTGGACCCGGTTCTCGACACGGAAAAAGCGGTCGAAAATCCGCTCCTGATCTTCTGGGGCAATGCCAATGCCTGTATCGGCCACCGCCACCCGCACTGCCTGCGGGGATCCATCCGCCTGAACCACCAGGTGGGCATGTACCGTCACCAGGCCCCCTGAGGGAGTGAACTTGAGGGCATTGCCCAGGAGATTGGTCATCACCTGCAAGAGCAGATCGTAGTTGCCCCACACCAAAGGCAGATCGGGATCAACGAATTTGCGCAGCTGGATCCCTTTGTCGCGGGCCTGCAGTTGGTGGGTGCGCAAAGTCTGCTCGATCACTGCCGCGATGTCGACACCTTCAAAGTGGTACTGCTTGCCCGATTCCAGACGAGACAAATCCAAAACATCGTTGACCAGGCGGGTGAGGCGATCGGTTTCGCGGTTGGCAATTTCCAGGTAGTCCAGCCGCTCCGCCGAGGACATCTGCTCGCCGTACTCGTAGAGGGTCTCGATAAAAGACTTGATGCTGAAGAGGGGGGTGCGCAGCTCGTGGCTGATGTTGCTGATGAATTGAGCCTTGGCTTCGTTGAGCTCCACCTCGCGGGTGATGTCCTGCACCGTCATCACGATCCCCTTGAGATTTTGCCGCCGCGGATCCGACACCGGTGAAAGCAGAATGCGAATGACGCGCTTGGTAGGGCCGGTGAGGTTGACGCGAACTTCCTCTGCCTCTTGATCCCCGCGGGCAATTTGCATCAGGGGGCGGGCCAGTTGCTGCTGCAGATCCTCCGGCAACAGCTCCGGCAGGGGTTTGCCCAAAACGGGATCCCCTTCCCAGCCAAACATGCGGGAGGCGGCAGGGTTGAGCAGCAGCACCCGCAACTCGGCATCCAGCAAAATGGCAGCATCGACGATGGAGAAGACCAAGGTCTCCAACTTGGCTTTGGCTGCAGCCAGTTCCTCGATGTTTTGCTCTTCGTAGCTTTGCAGCCGCTCCGCCATCTCGTTAAAGCTGTCGATGAGCTGGGCCAGCTCTCCCCCGAAGGGCAGGTCGATGCGCTGCTTGAAGTTACCTTTGGTGATCTCCTGGACACCTTTGACCAGCTCTTTGATGGGATAGGTGATGGTGAGGGCATTGACCACCGCTCCCAGGATGGCCAAGACCCACACCGCCAAAAACACCCCAATCGAGACCTCCCGCGCCAGCTGGGTGGAGCGCACCAGGGCGGGATTGGGATTGATGCCCAAGCCGAGGGTGCCCAAAAAGCGGCCCTGATGGTAGATGCCGACGAAAATATCCGTCACCCGCCCGGCAGGAGTGAGGTGGGTGCGCACCAGCGGTTGGCCCTCAGCAGGGGGGCGATTGTCCGGCAGTTGCATGCGACGGGTAAGGCTGAGGGAGGTTTTCACCTCCTGATTGGAGAACGGGATCCCGTAGTAGATGTTTCCTTCGGGATCGGCGTAGAGCAAATAGCGGATGCTGCTGGTGCTCTCAAAGTACTGGCGGGACAGTTGCGCTACTTCGCCAATGCGATCTTCCGCAATCAGGGGGGCGACATTGGCGGCCAAGAGCAGCCCCAGATCTCGGCCAAAGCGGGCTTCGTTGAAGCGAGCATCCTGCTGCACGGTGCTGACGGCCCAGAAGGTGAAACTGCTCACCACCAAGGAGACCACCAGCGTGGCCACAAAGAGCAGCTGGGTCTCCAGGCGCAGCTTTTGTTTCCAGCGCGCCCACCAGCGCCGCAGGGATCCCATAGAGATCCCGGTCGTTGTTGGCACTGACATGTCCACAGCGCCAGGCAATGGCTCGGCAGGAGAAGAAGCCAGCTCAGGAGATTGGACTTCGGCAATGGGCTCGGCTGGCTCGACAGTGCTGACAGGAGGCATGAACCCAACGTGAACAGATAGCGTGAACGGATATAGGGCGGTGATTCGCCACCATTCTGACATGGGCAGGCGATCCCTTTGTCTCAGCCAAGGCCGGGTGAGAACCGGTATGGGATCCCGGCTTCGCAACGCAACCTGCTCCAGCCGACCTGCAGGGGAATGGTTGCCAATACCGATAAAGGTATCCCCAAGCAAAGCTTGTCAGCGCCCCTAAAGTTGATAGACTAGAAAACCGTGCTTCACCAGGTCAGAGTGACCGGAAAAATCGTGACCAACAGCCCCGTCAGCCAATTTATCCAACATCATTTTCGCCACTTCAACGCCGCCGCGCTGGTGGATGCGGCCAAGGGCTACTGTGCTCACCTGGAAAAGGGCGGCAAGATGATGGTGACCTTGGCCGGTGCCATGAGCACAGCAGAGCTGGGCCTTTCCCTAGCTGAGATGATCCGGCAGGGTAAGGTTCACGCCATCTCCTGCACCGGCGCCAACCTAGAAGAGGACATCTTTAACCTCATCGCCCATGAGTTCTACGAGCGGGTGCCCCACTACCGCGATCTTAGCCCGCAGCAGGAGCAGGAGCTGCTGGAGCGGCACCTGAACCGGGTAACCGATACCTGCATTCCCGAAGAGGAGGCGATGCGGCGCCTAGAAAAAGCCCTCTTGGAAGAGTGGATCAGCACCGATCAGGCGGGCGAGCGCTATTTTCCCCATGAGTTTCTCTACCGGATTCTGCGCAGTGGCCGGCTGGAGCCCTACTACCAGATCAATCCGCGGGACTCTTGGGTTTACGCGGCTATGGAGGCCAACTTGCCCATCTATGTGCCGGGATGGGAAGACTCCACCACCGGCAACATGTATGCCGCCCACTGCATCACGGGTGAGATCCGCAATGTACACACCGTCCGCACAGGGATCGAGTACATGATCCACCTGGCGGACTGGTACACGCACACCTCGGCGGAGTGCTCCATTGGCTTCTTTCAAATTGGCGGCGGCATTGCTGGGGATTTCCCCATTTGTGTGGTGCCCATGCTCCATCAAGATCTGGGTCGCCAGGGCGTACCCCTGTGGGGCTATTTCTGCCAGATCAGCGACTCCACCACCAGCTACGGTTCCTACTCGGGGGCAGTGCCCAATGAGAAGATCACCTGGGGCAAATTGGGGATCGACACCCCCAAATTTGTCATCGAGTCGGATGCCACCATCGTGGCGCCTTTGATCTTCGCCTCGGTGCTGGGGTGGTAGAGAAGGGGAATCAATCTGTATGCCCGTCGGTTGAGGCGGAGCGGGGCCAGCGGGACAACAGGGTTGCAGCTTCCCAGCGGCGCAGATCCTGGGCAATGCGCAGGGGCGTGAGGCCGTAGCCGTCCGGCTCGTCGATCTCGGAGCCATGTTCCAGCAGCAGCCGAACGACCTCGGGGTTGCCGGACCAAGCGGCAAAATGCAGGGGAAGGCCACCGGCGCCAAAACGAGCGTTCACCTCGGCCCCTCCCTGGAGCAGGGCTTTCGTAACCTCAGGGTTGCCCAGGCGAGCCGCTTGGTGCAGTGGGCTAGCTCCCCCATGGTCTAGTTGATTGGGATCCGCCCCCGCTGCCAGCAAAAGACGAGCGTTGAGGCCGCTCTCCACGAAAAACAGGGCTGTCTTGCCCCGCTCATCGACAGCGTTGGCGTCTTTCCCCAGCCAGAGAGCCAGTTGCAGCCGCAGCGGGTTGGCTTGGGCCAAGGCTTGTGGATCTTCTGGTAGGGAGTATCCATAGAATCCCAGACCCCCCACTAGCAGGGATCCCAGTCCGACAGCGATTTTTAGGACCTGACCTCGCATAGCCCTATTCCTCAAAGAAAAGGATGGCGAGCCCCTGCCTGGGCAGAGCCTGGGCCGAGAGCAGCAACGGGTTGCTGAGGGCAGGTTGCGGGGCAGCAGCGGGGAAGAGACGCAAAAACTCCTGCAGCGGCAGCAGCTCGCATTGGGATTCCTCGGCGGCGGCCGTGCGATACATGGTGGGGATGACCAGCTTGGGCTGCAGCGCCTCAATGGCCGCCTTGGCCCCGGCAGGATCGTAATTTTTCGGCCCACCCCCCACTGGCACCAGCAACAGGTCGGGACGAGCAAGCAGGATGGACTGCTCCCGCGTAATTGGCTGCAGCGCCCCTCCCAAATGGACAATGTCGATCCCAGCCATGCGCCAGCGCCAACCCACGTTTACGCCAAAGCGAGGGCCACGGGGCATGCGTACTCCTTGCACCCGGATCCCGTCAATCAGATAGTCTCCCGGCTGAAACAGCACCTTGGGGTTGCCGGGCACCACATCCAAAGCACCCTCATCCAACAAGCGGCTGCTGAGCAACACCAGATCGGCAGCAACTCGTGGGGCAGGATAGCCAGCCGTACAGCCCGCCGGCCGAAACGGGTTGACCAGAAACCGTTGGCCCTCCCCCTCGAACAAAACACAACTGTGGTGCAGCCAAGTCAGTTGCAGCCCCTGCGAGCTGGAGCCGGGAGTGAACTCTATAGACCCTGGGGTTGTTGGCGTTTCCGAACCTTGTGCCGGCGCTGTCTGAGCGCCCGCTTTGCGCCCTCTGGCCAGGTTCACGGCCATCGATCCCAGTAGCCCAGCGCTGGCTTGCAGAAGCTGGCGACGCTTCATGGAGTGGGGATCCCTGATGTAACAACGGCAACGGTTTCCTGAGGTTTCTGCGAAACATTGGGCTGAGCAGCAGTTGAGGCTTTGGCGCTGCGCAGGAAGTTGCTCAACAAGCGCTTGCCCTCTGCAGTCAAGATGCTCTCCGGGTGGAACTGCACGCCCTGAACGTGGGGATAGCGGCGGTGGCGTACCCCCATGATGATCCCATCGCCTGTTTGAGCCGTCACCTCCAGCTCGTCAGGACACGTAGAAGGCTCGATCACCAAGCTGTGGTAGCGGGTGGCCGTGAAAGGCTGGCTCAACCCCTCAAACACCCCCACCCCTCGATGGTAAATGAGCGAGGTTTTGCCATGCATCAGCTCAGGTGCGCGCACGATCTGACCACCATAGACCTGGCCAATGCACTGGTGCCCCAGACAAACCCCCAAAATCGGCAGCTCTGGCCCCAGCTCCCGAATCAACTCCAGCGAGATCCCAGCATCTTCTGGCCGCCCTGGCCCAGGAGAGATAACTACAGCTTGCGGCTGCATTCGGCGCAGGTCGTCAACGGAGA
Organism: Synechococcus sp. JA-2-3B'a(2-13); assembly: GCF_000013225.1. NCBI lineage: Bacteria > Bacillati > Cyanobacteriota > Cyanophyceae > Synechococcales > Synechococcaceae > Synechococcus > Synechococcus sp. JA-2-3B'a(2-13). Next base: position 2,514,321 of record NC_007776.1, on the reverse strand, counting down.
GCTGGTCATTGCGAAAAACCTGAAGCTGAGCTCCCAACTCCCCCAGGTACTGCACCAAGTTGTAGGTAAAGCTGTCGTAGTTGTCGATGACGACCAGCACGATAGCATCCGGCAACGGCACCCCATTTTAGCACTTGCTTGAGCTGCTGTTCTTGATCCAAAGAAGCAGAGTAACTGGCGCTTTTTGCAGGGGAGCAGTCGACGCCCCAAGAAAGCTTGTATCCTAGAAGGTACAACCCACAGGAAGCAGTGAATTGGGCGGGTTTCCAGGTTTCCCAATGTTGATTTGGATCCCATGAGTGCGCTTCTCCCCCCGGCAACCGATTTGCTGGACGAGTTGCGGCAGCTTTTCCCCTTCGAGCTGGACGACTTTCAGATCCGAGCCATTCAGGTTCTGGCTGCTGGGGAATCGGTGGTGGTTTGTGCTCCCACGGGATCCGGCAAGACCCTGATTGGAGAATATGCGATCTATCGAGCCTTATCCCAGGGCAAGCGGGTTTTCTATACAACGCCCCTGAAGGCCCTCTCCAACCAAAAGTTCCGGGATTTTGGCCAGCAATTTGGCCCGGAACGGGTTGGCCTGCTCACCGGCGACATTTCCATCAACCGGGATGCACCGGTCTTGGTGATGACCACCGAGATCTTCCGCAACATGCTCTACGGCACACCGATATCCTTGGCAGTGCAAAGGTATGCCTACGGCGAACGCGATGACGGCACAGAATTCTCAGAGGGCGAGGTGGATCCCTTGCGGGATGTGCAGGCGGTGATCTTGGACGAATGCCATTACATGAACGACCAGCAGCGGGGCACCGTCTGGGAAGAAGCAATCATCTACTGCCCCCCCACGATCCAGCTCATTGCCCTTTCTGCCACCCTGGCCAACAGCGACCAGCTCACCGATTGGATGAACCAGGTGCATGGCCCCACCCATCTGATCGACTCCAACCACCGCCCGGTGCCGCTGCAATTTCACTTTGCCAATCGCAAAGGGCTGTTCCCCCTGCTGGAGCAAACCGAGTCGGGGCAGTGGGTTCGCAACCGCCGCTTGAAAAGCAAACGGCCCAACTCCCACGAGCCCTCCTGGGCAGGAGTGCCGGACATAGCGCAGGTGTTGGAAAACTTGCGCCAGCGGGACATGCTGCCGGCCATCTATTTCATCTTCAGTCGCAAAGGCTGTGATATGGCCGTGGCCAGCGTAAGGGATCTGGACTTGGTAGCCAGCGAGGAAGAACGGCAGCAGTTGGCCGAGCAGATCGACCGCTTTTGTCGAGAAACGCCCGAAGCTGTCCGACGAGATCAGTTGGATGCCCTTTACCGGGGTATTGCCGCTCACCATGCCGGCATGTTGCCTGCCTGGAAGGGACTGGTGGAGCATCTGTTTCAGCAGGGGCTAGTGAAGCTGGTCTTCGCCACTGAGACTTTGGCCGCCGGGATCAACATGCCTGCGCGAACCACGGTGATCTCTTCCCTTTCCAAGCGCACCGACAACGGCCACCGCCTCTTGACCGCTTCCGAGTTCATGCAAATGTCGGGCCGAGCCGGACGGCGGGGCAAGGACATCATCGGCCATGTGGTGACGGTGCAATCCCCGTTTGAGGGGGCCCAAGAAGCTGCGCGGCTGGCCACCTCTGGAGCGGATCCCTTGGTGAGCCAGTTTACCCCCACCTATGGCATGGTGCTGAACCTGCTGCAAAAGCACTCTTTGGAAGCAGCACGGGATCTGATCAACCGCAGCTTCGGCCAGTATTTGCTCTCGTTGCAAAAGTTGCCCGAACAACAGGAGATCCTGCACACGCGCGCCGAGCTGGAGGAGATCGACCGTCTCTTGGGAGGCATTGCCGACGAAGATATCGCCCGCTATGAGAAGATGCAGGCGCAACGGCGGGAAGAACGACGCATTTTGCGCTACTTGCTCAAACAACGGGAAGCTGAGCCGGATCCCACCTTGCGGCTGTTGGCCTTTCCCCACATTCATGCCCAAGAGGAAAAAATCCGTGCCCTAGAAGCTCAAATCCGAGAGAACCCCGCTCACCAAGTGGGGAAAAAATTGCTGGGTTTGCGAGAAAAACGCCAGCGCTTGCTCAAGCGCCTCGAGCACCTGGAGCGGCAAAGCGATTCCGTGCAGGAGTTGCGCTGGCAGCAATTTATGGCCTTGGTGGGGGTGTTGCAGGATTTCAACTGTCTGCAAGAGTATCAACCTACCGATAGCGGAGAGGTGGTGGCCGCGCTGCGGGGGGATAACGAGCTCTGGCTGGCGCTGGCTCTGCTCTCGGGTGAGTGTCAGGGCTGTGCTCCCCATCATTTGGCCGGAGTTGTGGCTGCCTTGGTCTCAGAGGCTCCCCGTTCAGGTACCTACAGCCGGCTGCGCACCTCGGGGCTGGTGGAGGATGTGCTGCACGGATTGCGGGGTTTACGGCGGCAGCTGTTCCGCAGCCAACGGCAACACCAGGTGTTTCATGTGCCGATTGGGTTTGAGCCCAGCTTGGCTGGGATCGTCGAACATTGGGCGCAAGGGATCCCTTGGGAAACCCTAGAAGCCAGCACCAACCTAGATGCCGGAGACTTGGTGCGCCTGATCCGCCGCACGCTGGATTTGCTTTCTCAGATCCCTTATGTTCCCCATCTGCCGGCGGAGTTACGGGAAAATGCCCGTCAAGCCCAAAAAATGCTGGATCGCTTCCCGGTGAGCGAGTTGATCTAGCGAGCTCAGACCGTTTGCTGTTCAGTGAGGTTGCAGCTCTATGATGCCCGCCGGTGAACCCACCCTCAGGGATGTGTTGAGTGTTATTGAAGAGATCCGGCAAGATGTGGAAGAGATCCGACAGGATGTGGAAGGACTACGGCAGGATGTCTCCAGAACCAACGAGCGGCTAGAAGCCCTGGCAGCCGATCAAGCAAAGCGCTGGGCCGAGCAGGAAAGACGTTGGGCTGAGCAGGAGAGACGTTGGGCCGAGCAGGAGAGACGTTGGGCCGAGCAGGGGATAGAAAACCGGGTGATCCTAGAACGAATTGACACCTATCAAAAGGCTAGCGCCCAAGTGGTTAACCTGGCTTTTGCCTTGATTGGAGCTGCCACCGTAGCTCTTGTCGGCATCGTCCTACGGTTGGCCGTTAGTCTATAGTCTATAGTCAGCTGGTTCGGCAAAAACTTCGGCAGGCAGGATGGCCTTGCTTCTCTATTCGGCAACTGGTACGGCTTGTCCTTGAGTTTGGCATTCCGAATGGCCATCTCTGACAGGGCCATGTCCCACCCCGTCTGTTATATCCCCTATTGTGTCCCACTTTAGCCTGGATTACAGTGGGTTTCCCCGGTCTATCGTGGACACTAAAAAGCCCAGAAGCCTTGCTGGGTAAGAGCTTTCTGGACTTCAGTGGACGTTATCGGATTACGGAGAGAGTAGGATTCGGTCGCGCCAGCGGGCCGGATGGCCTTACCCACGGTGAGTTGCTCTGACAAACAAGTTCCAGCGGAGAGAGTGGGATTCGAACCCACGGTGAGTTGCCCCACACAGCATTTCCAGTGCTGCGCCTTCGACCACTCGGCCATCTCTCCAGATTGAGAACAGGGGCGACTTTCCAGGAGGGCTAAAAAGTCAGCTTTGTGATCCTAGCAAAGGATGGAAGCTATTAACGGGATCCTTTGGGATCCCCAGGCCGAAACATTTGCAGCAACACTTGCCGGCGAGAGCACCGCCAGTAATCAACATGGGATCCGATCAACCCCGTCTCATTGATCTGCATCTCTGTCCAGCCGGGGATGCACAGGCGGGGACGCCAAGGCAAAGCCAAAGCACCGCTCAGGATCCACTCGGTGCGGATCTGGTTGCCGGTTTGCCGAATATCCTGCAGATCGAGACGGATATCCTGTAGCCAACGCCCTATCCCCTCGATCATGCGGCGATAGCGATCCAAGCCGCGAAACTCGTTGAGGGGATCCCGGAAGTAAACCTGCGGGTCGTAGATCGCATAGGTCTGATCCCGGGGAAAGCGAGCGTAATCTGCCCGCAAGATGGCCACCAGATCGGCGCTAGGCGGGGCTTGGGAAGGAAGGCTCATGTCTTGGCCACGACAGAAAGAGACACCGTTTCCCCAGGGGCGGGGCAACACAACTGGATGGATTGGGACGTGGCGGCATTCAAGGCTGCCAGCTTTTCTCGAAACTCCTGCAGGCTGCCCAAGGGGCGGATCTGGGCGGCAAACCACCCGTGGTAGTCCACCTCTCCCATCGCCGTAGGGATCACCTGCTGGGGGCGTAGGGCTGCCACCACCTCCAGGGCCCGCTCTGGCCCCATGATCACCTCTCCCAAGAGGGGAAAGATCTGCCCCACCACCGGAATCAGTAGGGTATGGATGGAGCCAAACTCCTGCTGCAGCCGCGGGCGGACATCCGGTTGGGAAAGATGAGGCTCGTAGTAAAGCCGTGTCTGAGAGGGCACCTCTTCCAGCAGATAGCCCAGCTCACGGACAGGCCCTAGGGGCGCACCGGGAATGGCCGTGACCCGCAGATCCCCCCAGCGAACAGACTGCCAGGGATCCAGAGCCTGAACCGTTGCAAATCCTAGACTCTTCACGACTCTGGCTGCAGCCGGCGAGGCCAAAACGGGGATCCGCTTATCCAGGCGCTGCAACGTTGGTGGGTGGCAGTGATCCGGCTGGGCTTGGCTGAGGAGGATCCCGTCGATTTTGGGCAAGGTCTCCGGCGTAAAAGGGAGCGGCTGGCGGTGCTCCAGGCGGATGAACCAGGGGATCCCCAGAAACACCAGGGGATCCACCAGCCACGGATCCAATAGGAAGGTTTGCTCCCGGGTGTGGATGAGCCAACTGTTGAGGTCGATGCGGGTCAGTTGCATGAGTTTGAAGTGAGGTTATTGCCCGGTAATGGAGAGATCGGCAACCCAGATGCGGGGACACAGCCCACCCGGTGTGACTTGCGGCTCGGGCTCGACGTAGAAAATCGACTTCAACAGCTCCAGGAAGTCTCCGGCCACCGTGGCCGCTTCGATGCTGATGCGTTCTCCTTGGCGTACCCACCACCCCTGAAACGGCAGCGAGAAGGATCCCTGTAGGGGCTTAACGCCGGCATGAAGCGCTTGCAGCTCATCGATCCAAACTACATTTTCAGCCGTAGCCAAGTCATAGGTGCTCTCCGGCGGTGCCCCGGCAAATACATGGTAGTAGTGGGCGGCAACTGTGACCTTGGCGCCGATGTTGGCATGGCCAGTGGGCTTGGCTCCTAGGCGCTTAGCCGTACCGGCGCTGTGCAAAAAGTGGGTCAAGACCCCATTGGTGATGAGAGGGACACGGCGGGTGGGGGTGCCTTCTCCATCAAAGCTGATCGCTCCCACATTGGTCGGGTGCAGGGCATCGTCACACACCGACAGAAGAGGTGAGGCAATGGTCTTGCCCAGGGATTCTGGGGTGGACAGGCTTTGGTTGTCCAAAATGTTTTGGGCATTGAACACATTGGAGAAGGCGCCCAACAAACTCAAAAAGGCTTCTCCTGAAAAGACCACTGTGTATTTTCCAGAAGGGATCCGCTCGTACTCCAGATGGCTAATCAGTTTCTCAGCAGCTTCCTGCACACAACCCTGGATATCCAACTCATCCAGGCTGCGAGCCACTCGCATGGCTCCGGCGCTGCGGGGTTTGCGACCTTCTTGCTCTGCCTTGCTGTAGAGAAAAACCGAAGCGAGGGTATGCTCCTCTTGTCGCAGGGCTTGGTGGCTGTTGAGGTAGAAGCGGTTGATTTGCCGCTGCGCTAGGCCGTTGTAGGGCACCCCCTGAATGGCGGGATGGGATCCCAGGAGTGCCTTTTCAGCAGCCACCAACTGTTCCAACAAGTCGCCAGCCAAAGCCAACGGCCCTTTGTCGTTACAAGGCTGGGCAATGGGCAGAGTGGCTTCCGGGCTGAATTGAGGGGCATGTTCCCGCACGCCAAAATGGCTGGCTTCAAAGGCCGTTTGCAGGGCCAGTTCCAGCCCCGCCTCATCCACATCGGTGGTGGAAGTTACTCCCACCTGCCCTTGGTCGTTCCAGGCCCGCACCGTCACGCTGCAGCGGTGGGAAGCCTTGACCTGGCGAGGTTCCCCATGATCTACCTGCACGCTGGTTTCATCCACTTGAGCCCCGTAGAGATCAAACTGAGGGATCCCCAGCCGCCGGGCACAGCTTTGTGTCTGTTCTGCCAACACCTCGACTTGCACCATTGCCACTCCCCAAGTTCCTGTTGCCATCCAGCGCCTCTAGTAAACTACCCGCACTCATGCTGACGCAGAGCGCTCCGCACCGCTAAAGCGAAAGAGTGCAGGCTTTCGGTAGCCCTGTAGTTGGCAAGCCAACCACGGACCTCTAGGCTGGTTTACAGCAGCCCCAAGTTTGGCAATCATGTTGGCCCCATTCCAGTCCGCATCCCCTTCCCATCCACAGTGCCCACACTTAAACTGCTTCCCACTGCGATTTTGCTACGCAACGCTGACGCGACAGGATTGCGCAGGGTCGGGATGGATGTGCAAACACTTGTGACAGGTCTGCGAGGTATAAGCAGGCGGAACAAGGATTAGAGAAACCCCTGCAACTCTCGCCTTGTATTCCAGAAACTGCCTCAGTTGGTAGAACGCCCAACTGTTGGCCCTGCGCCGCTCGGCTTTGCTGCGGGGTTGTTGGTTGATACGCTCCCGTATCCCTGTCAAGTCCTCTAAAGCAATAGCGCTATTTGTGGCCTTTGCCCTAGAAACAATAGCTTTAGAGATGCGATGATTGACCCACGTTTTTGCTACGCAACGCTGACGCGACTGAAAGCGTCTCTCCTTACCAGACAGCCGTTGCAACAGTTCTCTGCATCTGCGCCGCGAACTGCGTGTGCCCTTACTGGCTTTGCGTTGGAGTACCGCCCTCAACCGGGAGTAGTGGTCTCGGACTCTGTTCAACTGCTGTCCATTCCAGTTGTCCCCCTCTGACGTATGGGCAATATCTGTCCTTCCCAAGTCCACGCCTACCACCTGAGCGGTGTTCTGCTGTTCCGGTAACTTTGCTTCCACGCAAATCTGGATGGAGTAGGAACCGTCTTTGCGCTTGACCAGAGTGGCCGTTCGCGTCAGCGGACCGGAGGTCTTTTTGGGATTGGAGCCTGCCAACTGTTCTCTCTGGTAATGACCAATCGCCAGCTCAAAGCGTTCTCGACCCTCCACCGTGGTGAGCGACACCGTCCAGTCTTTCTCGCGAAACGAAAAGATACGAGCGTCGTAGGTAGCGAAGCCACCCTTGTTCGCGTTAGCGTCGCGTAGCGACAACGCTTTGACCGGGCGGTTTTTCTGTTGTGCCACCTTGCGAGCAGACGCTACCCGTCTGCATATCTGTTGGTCGCGTAAGCGGGACGTAGTCCTTGCCAAATTACTGGACAAGCCGAAACGGGCACGGATTTCGTAGTAGCACAGGGATTGGAGTTTCAGTGGGTTGACGACTTTCTCGGGTGTGTTTTGGTTGACCCAGTTCAAGGCTTGGCCGTTCGCGTTAGCGTCGCGTAGCGACAAAGCATCCAATGTCTCGTCCAATTTGGCGGCTTGCGACTGGGACACCTTGAGCTTGCAAGAAACGGTCAGGACTTGGGTCATAGCCTTATTGCATTTTACTCACATTCCTCCCGACCCTTGCCCTGTGGGCAGAGAGCGGGGCTCCTGCGGTTTCTAGCTGACGGGCTAGCCAGGCAGTTAAATCCTCCAAGCTGTTGAAGTCCAACAGAGCTTCCCCCAGCGCCTCCAGTTGTGACGTTGACAAAGCCCAAATCTTATTCTCAAGGGCCGGGTCAAGGGATCCCAACTTCCGCCTGAGCAGCCGCAAAACCAGCGTTGCTTCCCCGTGTTGCAATCCCTGTTGTAATCCTTGTTGCAATCCTTGTTGTAGCCCTTGTTGCAGGCCCAGTTGTAGTCCTTCTCTGCGTCCTTCTTTGCGCCCTTCTTCCAGCCCCTCTCGCAGAGCTTCTGCCCGCCACTCTTGGTAGATCACCGATTCCCTCATATCCAAAGACCTCATGATTTGTCGAATCAAACCCCGATCCAATGCTAGGTTGTGTTGATCTTTCATTTGAGCCAAAAGAGAGCACTGACGAGATAGAGAAAACTCAAGAAGTTCCTGGCCAATTTGTCAAAACGAGAAAATAGATGCCGGTACTGCTTTAACTTATGAAAAAAGCATTCGATTAAATGCCTCTCTTTATACAGATGCTTGTCATAATGCCGCTGCGTCTTTCTATTCCTTTTAGGCGGAATAACCGCTTGAGCTTCCCCTATCTTCTCAATCAACTTATCCGCATCATATCCTTTATCCCCAATTACTTTGGTATCCTTTCTCTGCCAGCCCTCTATCAATTCTTCCCCTTGAGTAATATCGCTCTTTTCCCCGCCAGTTATTCTCAATTCCAGCGGATTTCCCAACCCATCTACACTCACATGAATCTTGGTGCTGTATCCGCCTCGGCTTCTCCCCAAAGCTTGCTCCCCTTTTTTCCGGCAGCACAGGAGTGCGCTCGAACCATGGTTGAATCAATAATGAGATGCTCTAAATCAGGGTCGTCAATAAAATACTTGAACATCCGTTCCCACACTCCAAAACGACTCCACCGGTGGAATCTTTGATAGATGGTGTACCATTTGCCATATCCTTCTGGGAGGTAGCGCCAAGGAGCACCGGAACGGGCTATCCAAAGAACTGCTTCAATAAACTGTTTGCAGTTTGCTTCTTTCCCAATGTTAACTCTCTCTTCTGTCTGTAAAAAAGCCAATATCTTCTGCCATTTGTTTTCATCTAAAAAAACCAACTTCATCCTCTTTCCTCTATAAATTATTCCCTCTATCCTAACATAAGATCAACACGACCTAGTCCCGCCAAGACGGCTGTTGCGGCTGCCAATTCCCTTCTCTCACTGGGGTCTGCCAAGCTCTCTAGCTCACTGACCACCTCTCGCAAGGTTTCTGCTGGATCTTCCACCTGGCTTAGAACCCGAAACGGTAGCAGGGCTTGCCGATCCGCTCCGGCCCTCAAATCGCATTCCCACAGGCGGACAACATCGAACTCATGGCTCAGCCTCTCTAGACGAAAAGAGGTCTGGAAAACTCCCTCCGACCCCGTTTTGCGCAAGTCAATCGCGTTAGCGGTGCGGAGCACCTTGACCACCTGCTGCACCGATAGGTGAGGATACCTCCGATAGAGTCGGAGCCGAGCCACTTCTCCCATGAGCCAGCGGGCAAACTGCTCTGGGAAACGCTCGGCCAGATATTTGCAGACGTTGTCATAGGCCATGTCGAGGTGGATCCCTGGAATTAGCGACCGCCCACGGTAATGGAATCTACCTTGATGTGAGGCTGCCCCACCGTCACATAAATGCTGCCGCTGACGGAGCCACAGAACCCAGCTGCCAAGCTGAGGTCTTTGGAACACATGGAGATTTTGGTCAAGATGTCTTTGGCTTCTCCGATCAGGGTGGCTCCCTTGAGGGGTTTGGTAATCTTGCCGTTTTCGATGAGATAGGCTTCTTCGACGGCGAAGTTAAATTGCCCAGTGGGGCCGACGCTCCCTCCCCCCATACGCTTGCAGTAAATGCCTTTGTCGATAGAAGCAAAAAGATCGTCCAGTTCTGCATCTCCGGGGGCAATGTAGGTATTGCGCATACGGCTGGCGGGGGCAAAGGTGTAGTTCTGTCGGCGACCGCTGCCGGTGCGAGGGTGGCCGGTGCGCATTGAGCCAGCCCGATCCGCCAAGAAGTTTTTCAAAATGCCCTTCTCGATCAGCAGAGTGCGCTGGACGGGCATCCCCTCGTCATCCACATCCAGGCTGCCAAAGGCCCCTTCAGAGAGACCTTCATCCCAGGCGGTGAGGTTTTTGTGGGCAATTTTCTGGCCTTTTTTGTCGGCAAAGGGAGTGGTTTTGCGCTCAATCTGGGTGGTTTCCAACAGATGCCCGCAGGCTTCGTGGAAAATGACGCCGCCAAAGGCGTTGGACATCACAATCGGGTAGGTGCCGGATTCCACATAGTCGGCATAGAGCATCTGGCCGGCAGCTTCTGCCAGCTCCCGGCTGTGGGCCTCCAGATCCCAACGGCGCAAAAAGTTGGGATCCCCCGTACCGCCGGAGCGTTGACTGACAGAGGCGCGATGGGATCCATCGGCACAGAGCAGCGTAGAGCTCACGGATTGGGTGAGGCGCACATCCCGCACAAAGGTGCCATCGCTGCAGGCCACCAGAATCTCTTGCCAATCGCGGAAATAGGTGGTGCGGCGGGACTGCACATGGCGGGCTTGGCGACCCAGTTGCTCGTTGGCTTTGAGCAGGATCTCCCCCATCTCCGCAATGGGGCTACATTCCTTCAACCAGCCATCTTTGCGGCGACGCTCGCCGTAGTCCTGCAGCATCTCCAGGTTGATGGCAGAAACCAGCGCTGTGGGGCCGGGAGGGGTGAGGCCCATCAGCGAAAGGCCCTTCTCCAGAGCAGCCTTGAGACCGGCAAAGGACAGATCGTTGGTGCTGACGTAGCAGTCGGCCAAGCCGCGAAACACCCGCACGCCGGCCCCGGTGGAGAGCCGTGGGGTGATGCTGGTGATGGCGTCATCTTCGGCCAGGCAACTGATGGAATTGCCCCGTTCTAGAAAAATCTCCACCAAATCGGCACCGGCAGCCCGACCCCAACCCAACAGGGCAGAGAGGGGATCCCGCCAATCCTCGTCGAAGCGCTGTAGAGTATGACGGTAGTTCAGGTTGGGCAGTTCTTTGGACAAAAGCAGCATGGCAGGCTCAGGGAGTAGAGACGAGCTAAGGCCGGCGCAAGTTTTCGTTTTCTCAGTTTAACAAGGAGTAAAGGTTCTCCCCTGCCGGCAGGTTGGCCTTGAGCTTGACAAGGGCGGGGGAGCAATCGAAGATCGCTGCACAAGGAAACCTCGACTTGCAATGGCTGCCAAGAAAAAACCGCCGGAGCTTCAGCCCAGCCTGTTTGACGATCCCATCGAGCCGCCAGCCCCGGCGGAGGAGACACTCCCCCAGTGGGATCAGATCCCCCTGTCGGCCCAGGTGTCCATCCCCCCCGGCACTTACAGGGATTTGGAGCAACTGAAGCAGCATTGTTTGGTATGCCAGCGCTGCGACTTGGCAGCCAGCCGTACCCATGTGGTGGTGCATCGGGGCAACCCCAAGGCAAGGATTTTAATCATCGGAGAGGGGCCAGGGGAAAGCGAAGACCTGCAGGGGCTGCCTTTTGTGGGCAAGTCGGGACAATTGCTGGATAAAATCCTGGCTTCGGTGGGGCTGGATCCCGAGCAGGACACCTACATCTGTAATGTGGTCAAGTGCCGCCCCCCTAACAACCGCGTGCCCACCCAGGAGGAGATGGACGCCTGCCGTCCCTATCTGTTGGAGCAGATTCGCCTGGTGGATCCCTGGATTATTCTGCTCACGGGGGCCACCTCGGTGCGCTCCCTTTTGGGCGAGAAGCGAGGGATCACCAAGATCCGCGGGGAATGGATCCAGTGGCAGGGGCGCTGGTGTATGCCCATCTTTCACCCGGCTTATCTGCTGCGCAACCCAGACCGCACCCCCGGCAGCCCCAAGTGGTTGATGTGGCAGGACATCCAGGCGGTGAAGCAAAAGTATCTGGAACTCAACGGCACAACGCCACCTCAGCCGGACTTTTGAGCCCATTTTCCCAAGCGCCCCTTCTCCCAAAGGGGAGCAAGGGATCCCTACCTTGGCTGATCCCCAGGTTTGAACCCAGTCAAGAGGCCAAAGCGGAGCAAGCCGGTGGCATAAGCCTGACGCATCAGGCCCAGCCCCAGCGCCCCGCGAACGGTAACCCAGCCGCTGCGCAGCAAAGCCCAGATCCAGCGCCAGTCGCGGGCAGAAGCGATCACCTCATCCCAGAAAGGGGCCACTCGCTCCGACCAGTCGGCGCTGCGCACCTGCTCAAAGCCCACCTGTTGGGCCAGAACCTCGTAGCCGGAGAGGCTGATCACATAGGGTAGGCAGTACACCTCGTAGATTTTCTGCAAAAGCTGTTGATCCTGCCGACTCAGGGATCCCTCGCGGTGGCACCAGGTCACCACCATCAACTGCCCGCCCGGTTGCAAGACCCGCCAGCATTCGGCCAGAAACCGCTGCTTATCCGGCATGTGCTCGCCGCTTTCCAAAGACCACACCAAATCGAAGGTGTCGGCTGCAAAGGGCATCTCCAGAGCATCGGCCACCTGAAATTGCACCATGCTGCTCAGGCCGGCCTCTTGGGCGCGCTCCCCGGCCCGCTTGGCTTGGACGGGGCTGAGGGTAATGCCCGTAACCTGTGCCCCGAAGCGCTGGGCTAATTCCAAACTGCTCCCCCCAATGCCACAGCCAAGATCAAGAATGTGCTGGGGAGGGCAGGGATCCCCGATCTGGCCCCACTGGATAACCCTATCAATCAAGTCAATCTGAGCTTGGCGGCGATCCTTACCGGTTTGGCCCGGCTCGTAATAGCCATGGTGCATGTGCTCCCCCCACACCCGCTCCCAGAGGCCGGAGGAGGCATCGTAGAAGTGGCGAATGCGTTGGTTGAGGGTGGAGGTCACGGCGGCAGATCTCGGTCTATGGCTTTCTCATTTTGGATCCTCTTGCCCGGTGGGGCTTGATGGGGAGGTCTTGAAACCCGATTCGCGTCAGCTGGACGGAGCCATAGGGACAGACTCCTTCCGAACTCACCTTGGAGCAGAAAGCGATCCCAGCGCCCAAACCAACCGCTGCACAGCACTCAAGAGCACCAGAATCGCCATCAGCCCAAACAAGCCCACCATGTACTCCGGGAAAAGGAAAAACAAGCCGTAGAAAAAGATGGTTTCGCTGCCCTCGATAAGCCCCGACGGCATACTTAAGCTGGTCAGTTCATCCAGGGATCCCGCCCCGCCGGAACCATCTGTCCTCATTGACCCGCAACGCTGTCGCGAACGCCGTTTTTCCAACAGCCCTGCCAAATACATCCAGGAGCAAAGGTTGATGTAAAAGCTGGCCAGCATCAGAGCCAGAGAAGCATAGCCCAGCAGGGATCCCTGGTGAAAGGCCAGCCCCAGGGGAACGACTGCGTAGACCACCACGTCCAGCAGCATATCCAGGTAGCCCCCCAGATCGCTTTGCCGTCCCTGCAGACGAGCCAACGTGCCGTCCAGCCCGTCCATAAACCGGTTCAGCAACCACAGGCCCAGCCCCCACCCGTAGGCCCCGTAAGCTGCCGCTGTCCCAGAGGCCAGGCCCATGGCAAACCCTGACAGGGTAATGGCTAGGGGATGCACCTGTTGGAGAGGGGTTTGCAGCACTGGAGCCAACAGCCGCTCCTTCCACTGCCTAAGCACCTTATCCAGCAAGAAACACTCCTTTCTTATTGCTCTGCAACGCTGTTGCCGATGATCACCACCGGCTGGGATCCCAGAGGCCAGAGGCACAAAACCTCTGGATTCAATTTTCTTGCTCCGCACCGCCAACGCGATGGAAATCATCATCCCAGAATCATCCCAGATGATGAGAATGCTACTGAAGGGAGGTCAGAGCAAAGTGCTGTGCCTACGGCAAAGGAACCGCACCGCTGTTGCGAATGAAGCGGATACCTACGCGGAGTATGTTTGCTCTGGCCCCTTTCCTCTACCGGAAGTGCTGCGGCAAGCCTAGGCTGGGACAAAGCCTGTGGGTAAACTAAAGGTTAGGCTGGGTAGCCTATCGCCTGGCGGACTGTGTGCTCCTTAACTCGGTGTTCGCGGCACCTTTTTCTCCCTCAACTCCAACATACCTACGAGCGAGTCCATGAGCGAGACCCCCACTTCCCCAGCAGAAGCGTTCGCGGCACCAGAGCCGGTCATTGCCATCACCGGCCTGACCAAAACCTATCGCACAGGATTTTGGCTGAACAAGGTGGTCAGCCCCCTCAAAGATTTTTCTCTGACTGTGGCCCGCGGAGAAACCTTTGGGCTGCTGGGGCCCAACGGGGCCGGGAAAACCACCACCATCAAATGCCTACTGGGCATTGTGGAGCCCACCCGCGGCAGCGGCACTTTGCTGGGCAAACCCCTGGGGGATCGCTCCATCAAGCAACAGGTGGGATATTTGCCGGAGAACCCCTATTTTTACGATTACTTGACGGCATGGGAGTTTCTCCAGTTTGCCGGCAAGGTGTTTGGTCTGCCCAATAGCCTGTTGAAGGAGCGGATCCCGCAACTGCTGGAGCTGGTGGGGCTTTCTATAGATACGGCCCGCAAAAAACAACTGCGCACCTACTCCAAGGGCATGCTGCAGCGCACTGGCATGGCCCAAGCGCTGATCAACGACCCAGAGCTGGTTTTTCTGGATGAGCCGATGTCGGGACTGGATCCCATGGGCCGCTATCAAATGCGCGAGATCATTCTGTCCCTCAAGCAGCAGGGCAAAACGGTGTTTTTCAACAGCCATATCCTGGCGGATGTGGAAGTTATCTGCAACCGAGTCGGCCTGATCATCGGCGGCAAATTGGTGCATCAGGGAACTTTGGATGACTTGCTGGGAGAGAGCAAAAGCTATCGGGTACAGGGGCACGGTGGCGCCGTCGAACAGTTCCGCGACCGCCTAGAGCACTTCTCGATTCAGGGATCCCATTGGTCGGGGGAATGGAGTGGATCCCTACCGGAGTTGCTGGCCCTTTTGAACCAAGCGGGGGCACTGGTCACCGACTTGCATTGGCAACGGCAATCCCTAGAAGAATTCTTTGTGGAGCAAGTGCGGGCCATTGAAGGGGATCATCCGGTCTCTGCCTAGGCTGGCCGTTCGCACTGGTGCTATGGAGAACCCCGAGAGCAGGACGGAGTTCTGCCCTGAGTATTTCCCAGTAGGGGACTCTGTGCTCCGCACCGCTAATCGGCGGCAATAACAGCCCGGTAGTAGCCTTCCAACTGTTGGGTGGCTGCCGACCAGCTCCAGCGTTCTGCCTCTTGGCGGGCTTGCTGTCGGAAGAGCTGTCGCTGCCCGACGCTGCTCAGGAGTTGCTGGGTAACCTGGACAAAGTCGCTATCCGAATTGGGATCGAACAGAAAGCCATTGCGCCCACTGTCCACCACATCGGTAATGCCGCCGCAGCGGGGGGCGATCACCGGACAACCGGCAGCCATGGCTTCCAACAGAACCAGCCCCAAGGTCTCGGTGCGGGAGGGGAACACGAACAAATCCGCCGAAGCAAAGGCCGCTGCCAGAGACTCTCCCTGTAGGTAGCCCGTAAACACCACATCGTGGCCGGCAAAATGTTGCTCCAGGGATCCCCGCTCTGGCCCATCCCCCACAATAGCTAGGCGCGCCTGTGGGATCCGCTCTAGCAACACCCGGATCCGCCCTACTTCCTTCTCAGCCGAAAGCCGCCCCACATAGAGCAAAAGAGGCCGTTCCGGTTGCCCTGCGGTGAGCCGAGCCCGCATTTCTGAACTGGCCGCCTGGGGATGAAACAACTCCGTATCCACTCCTCGCTGCCACAGCTGCACCCGCTCAATGCCGTGGGCGCTCAGCTCCTGCATCATGGCCGTCGAGGTGCAAAGATTGACCCGCGCCAAATTGTGCCCCAGCTTCAGGAGATTCCACAAAACCCCCTCCAGAAAGCCCAGCCCATAATGCTGCAGATACTTCGGCAGATGGGTATGGTAGGAGGCCACCAGCGGGATCCCCATCGTCTGGCTGTAGTAGAGGCCCCCCAATCCCAAAACTGCCGGGTTCACCACGTGGATCACATCCGGTCGGAAACGGCTGAGCAACTTGCCGATGGCCGGGCCGGGGGCAGCCAGCTTCAACTCTGGATACAGAGGCAGCGGCATCCCCGGGATCCCGTAGACCCGTGCCCGTGCAAACCGCCGGGGGGCTCCCCGGGGCGCGACGATGAGCACCGAGTTGCCTCGAGCGGTTAGGTGACGCACCGTGTGGCAGAGGCGGGTAACGATGCCATCCACCTTGGGCAGAAACGTCTCCGTAAACAGGGCTATGCGCATCAGGGATCCCAAGCCTACTGTTATTGCTCCGCAACGCTGCTGCGACCGCGCTACTCGGACGGAGCCCTTAAAGACTCTAGAATGAGTGTTGCACAAAACGACAACGCCGCTACGACTTCCGTCAGCAGACTTGAGTACCTCACTCCACCGGAAAAGAATGGGGCGTTGGCTCAGGTTCGGTGAAAGTCTGCACCTGGCTTTGGCCAAGCGTATCTGCGGCGGTTTTGCTGATCAACAGTAGGGTCGCCGCCAGGGCCAGCCCAATAACATCCCGCCACATGCTCCACTCCTCAACTCCTCACTCCTCTTGCCCATTACTGTAGCGGCGGTTTTCTCGACTTGGCAGGGATAGAGGACGGATTTTTACATAACACGAACCACTGCCAAAATTGCGGCTTTGCCCCCTGCCGGCTAGTCCCGGAACGTCAGCTGCAAGCTGGTTATCAGCAGCACCAAAGAAGAGACCGCCATCACCCCTCCCCAAAACCAGTAGGGCAAGAACAAGTTTTGGGCAATCTGGCTGGAATCGGAGTGGATCACCTGACCATTGATCACGGCAGAGGCCGTAAATAAGTAGTCAAGCTGGTGGTAGGTGCTCACACAGGCCTGCACCCCCAAAAATTGTGCAGCGAAGCCCCGCAGCCAGGGGGAGGCCCAGCGAGCTACCGCCAGGATCCCCAAACCCATACCCAAGAGGAACAGGAGGCCAAAGGGAGAGCGAACCCAGAGCAGCGTCGATAGCAACAGCAGGGATCCCAGAAGTACCAGCCCCAACCGAGTTGTGCTGTGGCGGCGGGAGGCAAGGATGAACAGGGCCCCAGCCAGCGGCGGCCCCATCGGCCCAGCAGCGGCCACCAAAGCTTGCCCCACCCGTCCCAAAAACAGCTCGCCACTGTGAATGGCCAGCCCCGAGCCGTCGGGATAGATCTCCAGACGATGAAACTCCCCACCCAACAGCACTGCCGTCAAGCCGTGGCCCATCTCATGAAACCAGGTGGCCAGAATCGTAAAGGGGTAGAGGATATAGTTGCCCCAGGGGAGCTGCCAGAGCAAGACCGTCAGACCTGCAGCAGCCACCAACCAAACCAAGCTGTGCCGGCCAGGTTTCTCGGAAGGGGAGGGAGGCAGCTCAAACTGAGTCATAGAGCAGCAGTGGGTAGACAGAAAAAAGCCTAAAACGCCTCGTCTTCTTAGACGACTGCCGGCAGAGGAGAGTTCCAAGCCAACCCCGAGAAAATCCAGAAAAACATATGTCTCAAACCAGTTTGCAATGGATGTAGGTCAGGTAGGCTGAAAAAGACTCTGAGGGATCCCTGTCTGTGGCCACCTTCCTGCGCGACTGGAGCTACCGCTTTCCCTGGCTTTACCGCAGCATCAGCCGCGGGGCTGCTCTGGCGGTGGGGGGATACGAGCGGTTGCGGAGATTGCCCATGCAAGGGATCCAGATTCATCCCCAGGAGCGGGTGTTGGATCTCTGCTGTGGCCCGGCTGAAGTGACCCCACTGTTGGCGGAGCTGAGCCAGCAGGTTATTGGGTTGGATGCTTCACCAAGAGCCCTGGCAGCGGCCCGCAAACGCCTCCCCAAGGTGGAATTTGTGGAAGCCTTTGCCCAGGATATGCCCTTTCCCAATGCCAGCTTTGATTGGGTGCATACCAGCTTAGCCCTGCACGAATTGTCCTTCGCAGATTTGGAGCAGGTGCTGCGGGAAGTGTGGCGGGTGCTCAAGCCGGGGGGAGGACTCTTGATTCTGGATCTGCACGCGCCTCGACAACCCTTGATCTGGCCTGGGCTGGCCCTCTTTTTGGCCCTGTTTGAAACCGAGACCGCCTGGGAGCTACTCAAGCTGGACTTGCCCGAGCATTTGCAGCAGCAGGGGTGGCAATCCATCCGGCAGACCCTCCACGCTGGGGGAGCTCTGCAGGTTATCCAGGCGCGAAAGCCTGCCGCCTGAGCTGCACCCCTGAGAGCGGCAGTCAGCCCTGGTGCCAAAAGGGAGTGCCGAGGACAGGCGTACTGGGCTGAGCTGTTTCCTGAGGGATCATGGCCCCGGCCAGGTAGGCTCGGCGGCCTGAGCGCACCGCTTCTGCAAAGGCCTCGGCCATGGCCACCGGATCCCGGGCCAAGGCCACCGCCGTGTTTAGCAGCACCCCGTCGAAGCCCCACTCCATCACCTGGCAGGCATGGGAGGGCAGGCCCAAGCCGGCATCCACGATCAGCGGCGCCTCGATCCGCTCCCGCAGCAGGCGCAAGTTGTAGGGGTTGAGAGGGCCTTTGCCGGTGCCGATGGGGGCCGCCCAGGGCATCACCACCTCACAGCCAGCATCCAAAAGCCGCTGGCAGAGCACCAGGTCGTCGGTGCTATAGGGCAGCACCTTAAAGCCGCGCCGGACCAGCTCAGCAGCAGCAGTGGGCAGTTGCACGGGATCCGGCTGCAGCGTGTAGTCATCCCCAATCAACTCCAGCTTGATCCAGTCGGTGCCGAACACCTCCCGCGCCATCTCCGCCGTTGTGATCACCTCCTGCACGCTGTGGCAGCCGGCGGTGTTGGGCAGAACTGGGATCCCCATCTTCTGCAACAGAGCCCAGAACCTCTGGGAAGTTTCTGGCCCCAGTGCCCCTTGCCGCCGCAGAGAAACCGTCAACAAACAGGGCTGCGCGCGCGCCACCGCCTGCTCCAAAATGGCCGGCGAAGGGTAGCGAGCCGTACCCAACATCAGACGGCTGGGTAACGGTTGGCCGTAGAGAACCAAAGGATCCTCATCGGCCAGAGTTGAGGGAGAGCAATGGAGAAGGGTGGACATGGCTGAGGCAGATAGAAAAGCGGACTTGAGCGCTAGCCGCCGGCAACCGGAGTGACGATCTCCACCTGGTCGCCTTCTTGCAGACGGGTTTGCTCGTATTGGGCACGCGGCACAAACTTCAGATTAACCGCTACCGCAAAAGGGCCGCTGGCCCCCACCTGAGCCACTGCCTCGGCCAAAGTGGTGCCTTCCGGCAAATCGTAAGGCTTTTGGTTGATCAAGACACGCATGGCGACAGGGACTCACCGGCAAGAGGGGCAGCCTGCACCTGAAAGGGGATCCCAAGCTGCTGCGCCAAGCGGCAACTGCCGTGGTGGAGGTACTCCAAAACGGCATCGTGAATGGCGGGGGAGATGAGGAAACCATGGCGGTAGAGGCCGTTGATCTGCAACAGCCGCGGGGAGCGCTCCACCACTGCGGGGAGATGATCTGCCAAGGTGGGGCGACATTGGCTGCCTAACTCCAGGATACGCGCTTCGGCAAAGGCAGGATGCACGGCGTAGGCGGCGCTGAGCAGCTCCAGAGCCGAGCGGACACTCACCGGCGAGCGATCTTCAGATTCGATTTCGGTAGCTCCCACCACAAACAGGTGCCCCGGCTTGGGAGCGATGTAGATCGGGTAGCGGGGGTGCAACAGCCGGGTCGGGCGCCGCAAAGATACTTCCGGGGCATACAGACGTACCACTTCGCCCCTAACTCCCCGCAGCGGTGCCTGTCCGCCCCATTCTTTTCGGGATCCCAGGCCGCGGCAGTCCAAAACCCACCCGCCGGTTTGCTCCTGCCAAGCTCGCGCCTGCTCCAGATCCCAGGGGCGGCCCCACTCCACCTCCACCCCGTGCTGGCGCAATTTGGCCAGCAAAGCAGCCAGCAGTTGGCGGTTGTCCAGTTGGCCCTCCTGGGGAAGATACAGGCCCTGCGCAAATCGCCCGGCTACCGATGGCTCCAGCTCGGCCAGAGCCTGAGCATCCAGAGGCTGGGGCTTAGGGAGAGCGGGAAGGCGCTCCACCACAGCGGCCAGCAGGGACGAGAAACGTCTGGCTTCCCCGGCATCTTGGCGGTGCCAGAGGATCAAAGTGCCCTCCTGCTGAAAGAAAACCGGCTCTGGCAGGCTGGCCAGAAGGGCGGGCCAGCGGGAGAGGGCATAGTACCCCTGGGCCACCACACTGGCTTCGGCGACGGCGGACTCGGCCAAAGGAGCTAGCATAGCAGCGGCAAAATGGGCAGCGCTGCTCTCAACAGCAGCAGCAGGAGCCGCCTCCACAATGCGGACGGGATGCCCAACCTCGACAAGGCTGGCGGCCAACAAACGCCCCATCAGCCCAGCCCCGAGGACAAGGATGGGATCCCGCTGCGCTGCCCAAGGCAAAGTGATCCCTACTGCTGACGCAGCAGCGGATGGGCCCGTCAGGCTGGCTGCCGGATTTGTCAGAGAAGAGGAGGGTGGAAGGGTTAAAGTGCCCCGCACCACTGGCACGATGGATTCCATACTGGATCCCATGATAGGCTTTCCAGCTCGGCGATGAATCTGCTCCCACCTGTGCCTGCATTTGTTGATGGAGTGCTGGGCCAAGCTTCGCTGGAACGCCTTTTCACTTGGAGCTTTTTGTTTGATCTCGCTGTTGGTCTCCGGGATCCGTCTGGGGGTGCCGGTGTTGCTGGCGATGTTGGGGGAGGTGATCACGCAGTGTTCTGGCATTCTCAATTAAACCGGAATGAAACATTTCCCTCTAGCCCCCTTCTCCCCCTGAGAGAAGGAATGGGGGTGAGGGCAGTGGCGCGGAGCGTTTAGGGGGTGTCTCAATCTAGTTTGAAATGACTATAGTTCCCCTCTCCCTTGGTGGAAGAGGGGCTGGGGGCGAGGGGGGATCCCTTGGGCTGAGAAGCGCCAAGGGTGGAAGTCCGTCAGGCAGTGTAGTAGGCAGTGCCTTTATTGACGAAGTCCAGCGTATAGGCAGCCCGGTAGTTGATGGTTGGCTCAAATACGCCGGCCACCGTCATGCTGTCGAAGAAGTCTTGCCAGCGTTTGTCGGTCATGGCGCCAATGCCTTTTTCCAACGCATCGCCGGACAAGATGATGCCGTACTCCTGCAATTTCTCGAAGCTGTAGGCCAACTGGGCATCGGTCATCTCCGGGTTGTCCTGCTTGATCAAGCGATAGGCCGGACGGGGATCCTCCAAGAAGCTGTACCAGCCTTTGATAGAGGCATCCACGAATCGCTCCACCAAGTCGGGCTTGGTTTCCACCAGTTGGCGACGGGTTTCGATGGTGGTGGCATAGGGTTTGTAGCCCAAATCCGCCAGGAGGAAGACCACCGGCTCAAATCCCCCTTCCCGTTGGATGGCAAAAGGCTCGGATGTCAGATAGCCTTGCTGAGCTGAGCTGGGATCCGCCAAAAAGGGGCCGGGGTTGAAGTTGTAGGGACGAACCTGATCGTCGGTGAAGCCAAAGCGGGCCTTTAGGTAGGGCCAGTAGGTGGCAAGCCCCCCTTTCGAGACGAAAATGGGCCGGCCCTTGAGCTCTTCAAAGCGCTGGGTGCCGGGGTGGGTCATGATGATCTGCGGGTCTTTTTGAAAAATGGCCGCCACGCACACCAAGGGGATCCCTTCTCGCACAGCATTGATCACCCCTGTGCTTCCCCCCATGGCAAACTCGGCAGCTCCACCGGCCAAAACTTGGGTGATGTTGATGCCAGGGCCACCCATCTTGATGGTCACATCCAGGCCATGCTCGCGGTAGATGCCGGTCGCCACCGCCTGATAGAAGCCCCCATGTTCCGCCTGAGCATACCAGTTGGTAGCATAGGAAACGCGATCCAGGCCGGATCCCTGAGCCACGATCAGGGTGGGAGAGGGTTTGCGCTGAGCTTGGGCACCCCCTGCCGCCAACAGACCGCCCCCAAGGGCTGCGGCCCCCACTTTGAGAAGCTGACGGCGGCTCAGAGCCTTGGTGTTCGAGTCAGAGGGTTGAGACGAAGCCATAATCCATTCTCCCTAAGCTAATCCTTGCAAGGTGTGAGGGGGCCAAAGATGCAGGTACAGCCTATTGAGGGGCTACGGATACGGTTGTAAACCTACTTGTTCTAAACCTCATCGGAGTCAAGCCTCAGAAACACGATGTTTTGTATCCCTTAAGTTTTGTATCCCTTAATTTGTGAACAGGCTGTAACTTGCGACACCCCATTAAGCCAGAAACCCTTGGACAGAGCGGTATCTCCGGCTACCGGTACTTGCAGACGAGATCCGCCGGCATTGGGTTCCATCGGCGGGAGGCCAAGCTGCCCTGGGGCCAGCACCTCAGTTCGCAAATGGCAAGAGGAACAAAACCCGAAACCAGCCTTGCCCTGGTCTATCCCAAACCTGTAGCCACCGAACATGACCGGCGCTCGAAGTAGCCTGCAGATCTCATTCTGCCGCAATCTTGCTGGGTCAAAGAGCCCCACCCCTTGAGCATTTGCCGGAGCTGTTGGCAATTTATCCCCGGTCGGGATGGAGTTGCGGCCAATTGGAGAGCTTGCTTTCTAGAGCTTGCTTTCTGCTAAGGCAACCCGCTATGCTACCGCCCAGATTGAGGCATTCTCCCGTGGCAAGTCAGCAGCTTCGTGTCTATGTCCCCCCTCACCCGCTCATTAAGCACTGGCTAACCGTGGCTCGGGATGCGGAGACGCCCATGCCCCTGTTTCGCACGGCCATGTCGGAGCTGGGCCGCTGGCTAACCTATGAGGCGATGCGGGAGTGGATCCCCACCCAAACCGTTCAGGTGCAAACCCCTTTGGAACCCGTTGCCGCAGAGGTCATCGCGCCGGATACCCTGCTGGGCATTGTGCCTGTATTGCGGGCTGGCTTGGCGATGCTGGAAGGCTGTCAGGCCCTTTTGCCCCAGGCGCGGATCTTTCACATTGGCATGGTGCGGGATGAGGAAACGCTGCAGGCCAGTTGCTACCTCAATCGCCTTCCAGAGCGGATCCCTGAACAGATGCGCATTCTCATTCCCGAGCCGATGTTGGCCACCGGGGGCACGCTGCTCTGGGTTTTGGATGAGCTAAAAAAACGGGGGGCGGATCCCAGCTTGGTTAGAATTGTCAGCGCATTGGCAGCGCCCCCAGGGTTACAGCGGTTGGGATCCCACTACCCGATGGTGCAAATCTTCTGCGCCATGATTGACGAGCGGCTGAACGATCGAGGATTTATCTTGCCCGGGCTGGGGGATGCAGGGGATCGTGCCTTTGGCACAGAAAACTAGCCACTGACCCACTCAATCTGTCTGTCTTCTCTGCTGCTGGTTTTTGAGCCAAGATCTTCGGCGACACACGCATTCTGTAGTGCTCAATCGAGCTTTTACCACTTCTGGCGCACGGATTGCCCATTCACCCAGATGCTTTGAGGGAGAGCATTTGGGGCTAACCCCCCTCAGGTTGGTCAAGCTATTGGATCATAGGTACTGTAGGACGCTTCAGCCGGTCGTGCTGCTTGAAATTTTGACGGGGCCAGCGCCTTTCCCTTTCCTGCGCCTATGCGACTTGTCCTTACCAGTTTGGATGGCAGCTTGCTGGATCTAGAGTTCAACAGCTATGGTGCTGCCCGACAAGCCTTGGCTGCCCTAGAGCGCCGCTCCATTCCCTTGGTGCTCTACAGCCTGCGCACCCGCGCTCAACTGGAACATGTGCGGCGGCAGTTGCGCCTGGAGCATCCGTTCATCTGTGAGGATGGCTCTGCCGTTTACGTTCCCGAGCATTACTTCCCGGCGGGCATCCTAGACGAGCAGTGGCAACACCGACCGCCCTACTACGTGTATGCTTTGGGTCTGCCCTATTCTCGCCTGCGCAGCATCCTGCAACAGGTGCGTCAAGAGTCCCACTTGGATTTGATCGGGTTTGGGGATTGGACTGCCTCTGAGCTGGCCGCTGCCACTGGGATCCCTTTGGAAGAGGCAGAGCGGGCGCAGCAGCGAGAGTACAGTGAGATTTTCAGCTATTCCGGGGATCCCGAAACCCTGCGGGAAGCTTTTGCCCAGCAAGAAGCCAACCTCACCCAACATCTGCTGCGGGTGCGTCAGCTTCACTTCTCTAGCCTGCCGCAATGGTATCTGACCGGATGGATGCAGCCAACGATGGCCGCAGAACCCAATTGGTTACCGGGGGAACAGGCGGTGCAGCGGCTGCTGGATTGCTACCAACGGCATCTGGGCCCTATCAAAGCTTTGGGCATTGGGTGTTCCCCGCCAGATGTGGCCTTTTTGCGATGGTCGGAACAAAAAGTGGTGCTTCCCAGCCCCATTGCGGATAGTCTCTGGAGTGAGGCCCTGCCTCAATGGCAATTGGCTCAGCTCCCCGGCCCAGAGGGGTGGAATGAAGTGGTGTTGATGTGGTTGGAGGAAACAGATCATGGTGATGAATAGGCAGCAGATTGGTCGTCAGGCTGTACCCTTAGGCCTGAAAACGGTGGGGTGCCTGCTGAGCTTGGCGGTGGCCATGCCTGCCCACGCGCAACCGCCCATGACCCTACTGACAGGGGAGCCGACGGTCGCCCAACTGAAGGAAGACGGAGCTCGCTATCTGCAGATGGGCTTCCATACCTTGGCCATCAACGCCTACCGGAGCGCAATTGAACTGGAAGAAAAAACCTTGGTGCTGCCCAGCGAACGGGATCCCGACGTGCCTTTCAACCTCGACTTGATCTATGCCCGTCAAGGCAAGCTGGCGGAGGCCCGCGCCGCCTTTCAGCGCTCGGTGGAGGTGGATCCCAGTGGCTTTAAGGCTCGCTATCAACTGGCCTTGGTGGATCTCAAGCTGGGGAACCTGGTCGCTGCCAAAGAGCAGCTCACCCTCTTGGCCCATGCCGCCAGCAACCATCCCGAAACCCACAGCCATATTCAAGCTCTGCTGGCCACTCTGGAGTCTGTTCCCTTGCCCGGCCAACAAGGGGAGAACCCGGCTCGCCCTCCAGCCGTTGAGTCAGAAGCCGCCAAGCTTTTGCTCGAACCTCAGAAAACAGAAACAGCCGCCCTGCCCACCGCAGCTGAGCAAAAACCGCCAGAGGAGACAAAACCTCTCTCGACTCTGCAGCGGCTACGTCAACGGGAGCGGGACTAGAGCCCCCTCTAGTTTTAACTATTTCTTAAGGCATGGGGCCGGCTGCCAGGGATCCCACTGGTCACCGGGCCTTGGGCTAGGCTCACCCCTTTTTGGGATCCGACTGAGAATCTTCGGGCTGGGGCCCTTTGGTGGTGAACACCGTGGTGAACATCATCAGCATGCCTCCCCCCAAAATCAGCAGGGCCAATCCTCCGAACATCCAATTCATCCAGGCTTGGATTTCCATGGGGGGCTCTCCAGAATGCATAGGCAACCCTGATCCTACATCTGGAAAAACGGTGCCCAGCAGCTATTGATTGGCTCGGTGAAGCAACCCCAGTCCTACGACGGCACAGATGAAGTTGGGCAACCAAGCCGCCGTTGCCGGCCCCAGCGTCCCAATTTGTCCCAGCGCCTGGGTGATGAACAGCAGCACATAGAAGGCAAAGATAATCAGCACACTGATGCCCAACCCCAAAGAGGAACCGGTGCGCTGCGGGCGCAGCCCCAAAGGCACCCCAATCAGGGTAAACGCCAGACACGCGAAAGGAATGGCATACTTTTGGTTGAGGCTGACCTGCAGACGGCGCACCCGTTGCAGATCTCCAGAACTGGCGATCACCTCGATGTAATGCTTCAGCTCCCGAATGTTCATTTCCTCAGGGCTGCGAATCTCCTGAGCCAGCTCCAGCGGCGCGCGAGGCAGACGCAACTCCTGCCGGCTGAAGGTGGCAATGTTGCTGTAGGTGCCATCCGGAGAAACGATGTAGTTGGTGCCATCCTCAAACACCCAAAGATTCTCTTGGGGATCCCAGCGCCCCCGCTGGGCCAGCAGAATTTGGTTGAGCGCCTCGTTGGAAAAATCCAGGACGATAATGCCGCGCATTTGCTTTCCATCGAAGCTGCGGGCGTAGAACTGACGGGTTAGCCCTTGTCGCCGGGAAAAGGTGCCGTCCGGCTCAGGCATGAGGATCTCGCCAAATTCTTGGTAGAGGATATTCTCCCGCCGGAAGTCCGGATCCCGATTTAAAGCTCGATTCAAAGTCGTGGCCGCTTGGCGATTGCTCACCGGCACCACCAGCTCATTGAACAGAAACGTTAACGTCGTCACCAGCAAGCTGAGGACGAGGGCAGGCACCATGAGGCGGTAAAGGCTCACCCCGCATCCGCGCAAGGCCGTGATCTCGTTGTCGGCAGACAAGCGCCCATAGGCCAGCAACGTCGCCAGCAACATGGACATCGGGAACGTCAAAACGATGATCCCCGGCGCCCGCAACACAAACACCTGTAACGCCGCCGAAAGCGACAGACCCGCTTCCACCACCAGGCGCACCAGCTCAAACAGGGATCCCACCGCCATCACCAAGGTTGTGAAAGCTCCCACCCCAAAGAGAAACGGCAGCAGCATCTCCGAGAGGACATAGCGATCCATCAGGCCCACCGCGCAAACGAGGGAGAGCCTGTGGTCAGGCCGCTCGCGGGAACGGGCAGGAGGGAGAGAATGAAGTTTCACGCAACCCAAGGAAGTAGTAGGCAGGACAGCCGAAGGCTGTTAACGACTCTAGACCGGAACACTGGGCAATGAAAGGCTATCGCCTTCCTTTCTCAACCTAACCCGCCTATGATCGACCCCAAGTAAGCTCAGGCATAGAATTGGGCCGGGTTTGTCTTGGGAAGACTTTCGACATGGTTTCCTCCTCTTCCCCCTCCTGCAATCTTAGGAGTTTGCTGGAGCGGCTCCTGGAGCTGCGGCAGCAGGTTGTAGAGGGATCCCAGAAATACTTGGCCGCTTGGGGCTGCCTTACGAGCCCTCCTGCGGCCATCCACAACCTGGCGCGCTACCTGGCGCTGCGCCAACAGGATCTGCGCAGCTTGCAACTGGAGCTGGCGGCTGCGGGGCTGTCCTCGCTGGGGCGCTGTGAGTCGCGGGTTCTGGAGAGCCTGGATGCGGTGATTGCTATTTTGGCAGCCACCCAGGGTTTGACCCATACGGCACCCAGCTATGAAGAGTTTTACGCCGGGGATACGGCACTAGAGCAGCACGCCGAGGCGCTGTTTGGCCCCCCTTCTCCCCATCGCCGCGCGCGCATCATGGTGACCCTGCCCAGCGAAGCCGCCGAGCAGCCGGAGCTGTTGCTGCAGTTGTTGGAGCGGGGCATGAACGTGGCCCGCATCAACTGCGCCCACGACGAGCCCTCGGTGTGGGAGAAAATGGTGGCCCACTTGCGCCAGGCCGAAGCCCAGACCCAACGGCGTTGCAAGATTTTGCTGGACCTGGCCGGCCCCAAGATCCGCACCGGCCCAGTGGCCATGCCCCCCGGCAAAACCAAGGTGTACCGCGGGGATCGCATCCTGCTCACCGCGAAGGTTCCTGAGGCCAGCGCCGATATCTCCTGCCAGGTGACCTGCAGCCTGCCGGAGGTTTTGGCGCACCTGCAAGTGGGGGCAACCGTTTGGATCGACGACGGCAAAATCGGCGCCCGCGTGGTAAGGATCGAGCCGGCAGGCGTGGTGCTGGAGGTGGACAAAGTTGCCCCTCAGGGCAAGAAGTTGCGAGCAGAAAAAGGCCTCAATTTTCCTGACAGTCAGCTCCAGATCCGTTCCCTTACCGACAAAGACTGCCAAGACCTGGACTTTGTGGTGCGGCATGCCGACTTAGTGGGCTATTCCTTTGTCCAGCAGCCCGCGGACTTGCAGTTGCTGGTTTCTGAGCTGGAGCGGCGGCAGGCTCGCCCCGATTTGGGCTTGATCCTCAAGATGGAAACGCAGCGGGCGGTAAAAAATCTGCCGGCCTTGATCGCGACCGTTGCCGGCTGCCGGCCCCTGGGGGTGATGATTGCCCGCGGCGATCTGGCCGTGGAGATCGGTTGGCTGCGCTTGGGCGAGATCCAGGAGGAACTGCTGTGGATCTGCGAGGCAGCCCAGGTGCCGGTGGTCTGGGCTACCCAGGTGCTGGATCAGCTCACCAAGGAGGGCTTGCCCTCGCGGCCTGAGCTTTCCGATGCGGTGATGTCTGCCCGCGCCGAATGTGTGATGCTCAACAAGGGCCCCTACCTGCTGGAGGCGGTTGCCCTCCTGGACGAGCTGCTGGCTCGGATGCAGACCCACCAGCACAAGAAAAGCCAACGCCTGCGAGCTCTGTACTCCTGGAGGTGACCTGGAGCTGCCCTAGAGACGGAACTTCTCCCCCAGGTAATACTTGCGCACCAAGGGATCCGCCGCCAGCTCCGCCGCCGTGCCCTTGGCCAAAATGGCCCCGTCGTTGAGGATATAGGCCCGGTCGGTGATCTCCAGCGTCTCCCGCACGTTGTGGTCAGTAATCAAAACACCGATGCCCCGTTGCTTGAGCTTGGCCACCACCTCCTGAATATCCGCCACCGCGATGGGATCCACCCCCGCAAAGGGCTCATCCAGCAGCAGAAATTTCGGCCCGTGGATCCCAGCGGCCAAGGCACGGGCGATCTCCGCTCGGCGACGCTCCCCCCCCGATACCTGCAGGCCCAGGCTGTGGGCCACGTGGGCGATGCGAAACTCCTCCAGCAGTTGGTTGAGCCGCTGCTGCCAGAGGCGGCGAGGCACCCCCGTTTGCTCCATGATCAGCAGCAGGTTGTCTTGGATGCTGAGGCGACGAAAAATACTCGGCTCCTGGGCCAGGTAGCCGATCCCCAATTGGGCCCGGCGATGCATGGGCAGGTGGGTGATGTCTTGGTCATCCAACCAGACATGGCCGCGGTTGGGCTGGATCAGGCCAGTCATGATGTAGAACGTGGTGGTTTTCCCCGCCCCATTGGGGCCCAGGAGCCCCACGATTTCCCCCTGCTGAATGTTCAGGCTAACGTCGCTCACCACCTCACGGCGGCCATAGCGCTTACAGATGTTTTCTAAGTAGATCTGCATAGGGCCGGCACAGGGCTGCTGATCAATGCTTACTGATTCTGTAGGGCTGATTCTCTCCAACCGACAGGGATCCCGGCTGCCGCAGCGCACAGGCTACTTCCTCAAAGATGCCCCAAACCCCGCCCACAATCCAGGGGAGTGTAGGCAAAGTGGATCCCTCTCAAGCCAACTGGAGGGATCCCTAATGGGGTTCTCATAGCTCACGGCAACTGCTCGCCCCCCTCAAAATGGGATCATTTCACTAGGGGATCCCTGGCCTTCCCATGCTTCGCTGCCCAGCTTGCTACTGGCTCAACTCCAACTCCGATTATCGCTGTCGTCGCTGTGGGCACTTTTTGCGCCATCGCCCGCTTCCTGTTGCCGAGAAACTCAACCCAAGAAGGCCAACAACCAGCCCTGCCGGCTGGCGGGAAATCCGCTGGGATCGCGTCCTGACTTCCTCGGCAATACTCGGGGTTTTGGTGGGGTTGGGGCAACTGTCTTGGCATTGGGTGCAGCCGCTGCTCAAAGATCCACCCCTTCCCAGTGTTGGCAACGGCCCGGCAGCTTCGGGACGATAGGACTCCAAACGTCATCCCGCCCTGAGAGAGCCTGCTATCAGGTGGGCCAGACAGACCTGCGGAGTGGCCGAAGCCAGAAGATGCCACTATCATGTGACCAGCGCAGAACCATCCCCCTCTGCTGTGTCCCTTCACGTAAACCTTCAAAATTGTGAGGCTTGGTAACCATGAACCTCAATCTCAAAGTTCCCGCCATTTGGGCACTACTGGCCACGGCAGCCTTGGCTTCCTCTGCCGCAGCCACAACCTACAACTCTTGTTTTATGCGCTACCTCATGGCTTCCCGCACCTGTCCCAACTGCCGCCTGGGATCCATTGAGCTGAGCAATCTGGATTTGGCGGAGGCCAATTTCAGCGGTTCCGATCTCATCGAGGCCAATCTGGAGCGCACCATCTTGACGGGCGCCGATCTCAGCCAGTCTTACCTGGTGGGGGCCAATTTGCGGCGGGCTCAATTGGGGGGAGCCAACCTGAGTGGCGCTTACCTGGAGGGGGCAGACTTGCGGGGGGCCAACCTGCGGGGGGCCGATCTCTCTTCTGCATCCCTGTACGGCGCCGACTTGCGGGGGGCCGATCTACGCGACGCCAACCTGGTTGGGGCTGACCTGCGCTTTGCTCGCACCTGGGGCGCACGCCTGCAGGGTGCCGTTCGGGAATAGTGCCAAAGGCCGAAGCCAGCTTCCCCTCTCCCTCTCTGGGAGAGGGACTAATGAATAACGCGTACTAATTGCGTAATGCGGATGGCGAGACTCGAACTCGCAAGGCAAAGCCACACGCCCCTCAAACGTGCGCGTATACCAATTCCGCCACATCCGCTTCCGAGCCTAACCATCATAGCGACAGAGGGGTGGAGTTGTTAAGGGCATTGGCCATTTTGCAGCTATGGCTTGTCCTGCCTCGGCAAAGTTAAGGCAACTCCACCGACGTGGGCTTGGAAGCGTGGGGCAGTCCCCACCCCAACTTCTCTCGCATAACCCGGAAAAATTCCGGTCGGCGCAGGCGCATCAAATCTGTCCAATAGGGGGCACGTACCACCCGAATCTGGTCTTCCGGCATGATGTAGCAGCCGGCATTTCCATCTACCACCAAAACCAGTGGCTGAGGGGTAACGGGGCTAATCCATACCTCCTCCGAATCGGGGAAGACCAAGGCCCGCGACGCCATGGAATGGGGGCAGATGGGAATCAGCTGCAAAACCGGCACCCCCGGTGTGATCACCGGCCCACCCGCCGAGAGGGCATAGGCCGTCGAGCCGGTGGGAGTAGCCAAGATGACTCCGTCGGCAGCCACATCCAGAGGTGAGTGATCCCCGATGGTGATCTCGAAGTGGCACATGCTGGTCAAAGGCTCGCGGTGCAGCACCATCTCGTTTAAGCTCAAGACCTCCCAGCGCAATTCTTGCCCTCGGTAGGCTTGCACCAGCAACATGCTGCGGCGATCCAGGGTGTATTCCCCGGCAATGGCGGCACTGGCTGCCTCTTCTAGGTGAGGAAGGTAGGTCTCCGTCAGAAAGCCCAGATGGCCCGTATTCACCGCCAACAAGGGGATCCCTTTGGGGGCCAGTTGCCGTGCTGCTGCCAAGACGGTGCCATCTCCCCCCAACACCACCGCAAACTTCATGGTTTGATCAAATCCAGCCGGGGCCAGGCTATCTACTTTGGTCAGGCAGATGGGGCTGTCGGGCTTGGCATAACCGAGGATACCGCCCCAGTTGGGGGCCACACAGACTTCCCAGCCCTGCTCCTGAAACCAGCGGGCTAGGGTTTCGCTGCTGCGTTTGGCGGCGGGTTTGGCGTCGTTGTAGAGGATCCCGGCTTTGGGCTTGGTCATGGGCAATGGGAAGGCAGAGGTGCCAAAACTCTATCAGTTCTGCAGGCCCCTCTGCTGGCCAGGTGATCCATTCCACAATTTCTGCCAGCAGACTTCGCTGATACATTGACGCTGAACAAGACGGGTAGCTTGCATGGCGAGGCCATACACTGCTGCCCGGGGCTGCAGCGATTGCATCCTGCTCGTTGCCAATCGGCAGCTCAACCCTGGCAGGGCAAGAAGCTACGAGAAGCTACGAGGAAAAACGAGTGACGGCAGGTTGGAACGAGTACCTCAATCGACAGGGCGACCCCGGTACATCAGTCGGTACTTCACCTGCGGGGTCAAGTCTTTTTGCCCTGGATCCCCTTCCGCGGTGATGGGTTGTGGAGGGGCGGTGGGAGAGTGGGCGCTCGGCTGCGGGGGAGGGGTGGAAGAAGATGTACGGCTGACCTCCGCCGGCCATAAGCCCGCTTGCTTCAGAGCCCTGTGGAGCGCCTCCGTGTCAATAGGCAAAAACCACCTGGCAGCCTCGTAAATCCGTTCGAGGGAGTGGAGAAGGTCGCCGGCCTCCGCCAAGCCAGGGATCACATCTGCTGCCCCCTGGTAGATTGCCCAGCGCCGCTCTGCGGGCTCGATGTGGCGGCGGGGGTGATGAGTCAGGATAACAGGGATGTTGGGCAGCTTGCTTTGACACTCTCGACAAAAGGCATAGGGGTTAAACAGCCCCGTCGTCATGTCCACCACCATCAGATCCAAATCCAGAGGCTGACTTGCTGCCACCTCCAGCAGATCTTCACGTGGGGAAATCGGCACCACAGAGTGCCCCTGAGACTCCAGCCCCAACTGCCAGAGATGAGATTGCAAGGGCTGGCCCTGAGCTAGCAGTATGGTTTTTCTCACAGTGGATGGAGATATGCGAGTAGAAGGAAAGGCAAAGGCTTGCACCACTTAATAATCCGTCGTACGCCAGAATCTTGTGCGGGGCGCAATGTAGCATTCTTAGGGGAAGCAAATGGTAACCGGATATACAGATATACAAGTATTGCGGTTTAAGCCCGACGCTCCATACCCTTAAACCTGGATCCCCAGCAGCCGACAGCCCATTTCTGGGTGCGGCCTGTCCAATGGCCTCAATGTTTCTCCTGCTCAACCCAATCTGGGATCCCTTCTTTCTCGCTTTCCAATTCAGCTTGCAGGGCCTGCAACTCTTCTGGGGAGAGGGAGCGGAGCCTCTCTTGAATCTGCTGGGTCTCGAAGCTGGCCCATTGAGCCTTCAGGGTCATTTCCCCACGCAGCACCCGCTTCAGGTAGCCAAAAGTCCACCCCAAGCAGGCCAATAGAAGCACCACGCTCGATATCTGCTGCGCGGCCCTC
This sequence comes from Synechococcus sp. JA-2-3B'a(2-13), assembly GCF_000013225.1. Taxonomy (NCBI): domain Bacteria; kingdom Bacillati; phylum Cyanobacteriota; class Cyanophyceae; order Synechococcales; family Synechococcaceae; genus Synechococcus; species Synechococcus sp. JA-2-3B'a(2-13). The sequence goes on along the minus strand of NC_007776.1, from coordinate 2,481,807 downwards.
GTATCCAAGCCCGCCCAAAGCAGCAGGCCATAGAGGATCCCTCCCCCCAACAGCAGGGCTAAGCCTATAGCAAGAACATCCAATCTGCGCATGGCTCAGTGAACCGACAAACGGCTGACCTTACAGCGACCGGGGCTTGGGCCGAAACGTCATGAAGGGAGCCAAGAGCACCATGCCGGGAAAGAAAAACAAGACCAAGAAAAACATCAGCACCTTTTCCCAAGCACTGCCTGAAGTCCAGCGTTTGTCCACGTACAGCAGAGACAACAGAGGCAGCACCAGCAGATAGAGAACAGCCAAACCGGCATAAGTTAACCCGATCAACGATGGAGTAGAAGCCATGTCGAGTGCGTCCTGCAGCTATTTGACCTGTGTCCAACAAGTCTAACAGCATTGTTAACGGCATTGTGAAGAGATTTGTCGGCTGAAGGAAGTCGGTAACTCGGCCAACTGACTACAAACTGGTGCTGATCGCCCCAACGGGGCAGGTGGCAACACACTGTTCGCACATGACACAGCGGTTGCGAGAGAACTCCAGCTTCCAGTTGGGAGCAGAAATCTTCAAGGCCTCGGTTGGGCAAACTCCCGTACACAATCCACAGTCCACGCACAAGTCTGGGTCGATTTGAATTTCCTTGGCCCGTTCAGTCACCTCAATGCCCAAAGACTGTACCCATTCCAATCCTGCTTCCACCTGGTCGATATCCCCCGACAGCTCCACCACCAAAGTACCCACTTCGTTGGGGGCTACCCTGGCGCGCACGATATTGGCAGCCACATCGAAGTCTTTGGCCAACCGATAGGTGAGAGGCACATTCACCAAATGGCGGGGGAAAATGAGGGTGACTCGTTTGCGCACGGATCTTGAGTGTTTTGAGTGCAGCAACTTCCTTCAGTATGGCAGGCTTGTGAGGTTCAGTTTGGCCGTGAATGCAGCTCACTTCCACCCTCCACAGGACACCCAAGGCGAACCCCACAGCGGTAGGGCGGGGCTTTGAACCCAGTTTTTCGGTGAGCTCAGCTTCTTGGGAAGATCACCAGAGGCAGCGCGTGAGACAACGGCGCCATTATCAGCGTGCCCCTCTCACCAAAAGCTATCTGTGGAAGCCGACCCAGAGCCTGCCACAATAGGATGGAGAGCGTCCCCGATCCCTATGAACCCATCTTTTGCTCAGCCCCGTCTCAACTCAGAGCAGTACCGCCAGATGCTGGTGCGGGATGGCGAACGTCGCTTCCGCGAGTGGCACACTGCCTTCCTCAAGTATCAACAGCAGTTTTTGCAAGAGATGAAGCAACTGCGTCTCCAGGGTTCCTTGCATCGCTGAATGGTTAATGCCCACCGTCCCCACCTTGCACCCGCTGCCAGTCTTCTCCAAGCCCGATCCCTCCCCAAGGCCTACGGCCTGCCAAGGCGAACGGCAAGAAACCTTGGAATTGCTGGAGTGGCCCCGCCTTTGTCAGCACTTGGCCACCTTTGCGGCCACACCCTTGGGCCGCCGCGCCTGCTTGGAGCTGGATCCCTGGCAGAGCCGCGCCGACAGCGAAGCCTACCTTGAGCAGACGGAAGAGGCGATCCGCCTCGATCGCACACAGGCCGGGGGACTTTCTATGGCAGGGATCCACAACTTGCTGCCGGCTTTGGAACGGGCCGAACGGGGGGGGATCCTGAGCGGGGAAGAGCTGGTGCAGATCGCTACAACTCTGGGGGCAGCCCGCCGCATCCGCCGCCTGATCGACGACCACGACCATCTGCCACGCTTGCAAACTTGGGTGAGCACCCTGCGCACCTACCCGGAGCTGGAGCAGGAGATCTTCCGCTGCCTGGAGGAACATGGCGAGGTGCGGGACAGCGCCAGCCCTACCCTTGCGGATCTGCGCCAGCAGCAGCGGCGGCAACGCAGCCAGATCCAAGAGCAGCTGCAACAATTGATGAGCCAGTATCCCCAGGCGCTGCAGGATACCCTGATTGGCCAGCGGCAGGGGCGGTTTGTCCTGATGGTCAAGGCCACCCATCGGGATCTCATCCGCGGCATTGTGCATGACAGCTCTGCCAGTGGGGCCACCCTCTATGTGGAGCCCTACGCCGTGGTGGAACTGGGCAACCGCTGGCGAGAAACCCAAGTTCAGATTCAGGCGGAGGAAGAGCGGATCTTAGCCGCGCTCTCGGCTCAGGTGGCAGCCGTGGCCACCGATCTGGAGCATCTGCAGGGGGTGATGGTGGGGTTGGATGTGGCTCTGGCTCGGGGTCGCTACAGCCTCTGGCTGGAGGGCAATCGTCCCCAGTTTGTCTCGGCAGGATTGCGCCTGCGTCAGGCCAAGCACCCCCTGCTGCTCTGGCAGTCCCGCGCCGCCGCCCCTTCGGAGGGTCAAGGCTCTGCCGTTGTCCCTATCGACTTCACCCTCGCGGACTCCATTCGTGTCGTGGTTATCACCGGCCCCAACACCGGCGGCAAAACCGTTGCCCTGAAAACCCTGGGCCTGCTGGTGCTCATGGCCAAGGCGGGGATCTTCCTGCCGGCTCAGGATCCGCCCCAGCTGCCTTGGTTCGACGGGGTTTACGCCGACATTGGGGACGAGCAGTCGCTGCAACAAAATCTCTCCACCTTTTCGGGGCACATCCGCCGCATCAGCCGCATCGTGCAGGCCCTGCAGTCTGCTCCGGAGCCGGCCCTTGTCCTGTTGGATGAGGTGGGGGCGGGCACGGATCCCACCGAAGGCGCTGCCCTGGCGGCTGGGCTATTGGAGTACCTCTCGGAAAGGGCACTGCTCACCCTGGCTACCACCCACTACGGCGAGCTAAAGGCCCTGAAATACCAACATCCCTGCTTTGAAAATGCCTCGGTGGAGTTCGACGAGGTCACCCTGGCCCCCACCTATCGCCTCTTGTGGGGGATCCCAGGCCGCTCCAACGCCTTGGCCATTGCCCAACGGCTGCAGTTGGATCCAGAGATTCTGCGGCGGGCCCAGCGGCACCTGCAAGGGGAAAGCCAGGTGGATAGGGTCATTGCCGGCCTGGAAGCGCAGCGGGCTCAATTGGAAGAGCGGGCGGCCCAGGTGGGATCCCTGCATCGAGAGCTGGAGAGCCTATATCAACAAATGCAACAGCGTAGCCGCCAAATCGCCGAGCGAGAAGCCCGGCTGGAGCAGAAGCAAAACCAAGAACTGCAAGCCCTGTTGGCTGCTGCCCGTCAGGAAGTGGCTGCCGCCATCCGCAGATTGCAGCAGGGAGAGGATCCCCAACGCATTACTGCCGAGCTGGCGCAAATCCAGCAGCGCTACTCTCCCCCACCGCCGCCCGTGGATATGGAGTTTGTGCCAGAGGTGGGAGATCGGGTGCGGCTGAGAGGCTTGGGTCAGACGGGGGAAGTGATCGCCATCGAAGGGGATGTGTATGTGGTGCGCAGCGGCATCCTCAAATTCACAGTGCCACGGGGGCAGTTGGATCCCATTGACGAACACCAGGCTAAGCAACGCCAACGCCCCAAAGCCCCACCTCCCTCCCCTGCAGCCACCGCTCCCCTGAACCTGCGCACCAGCCAGAACACCCTCGATCTGAGGGGGAAAACCGTTGCTGATGCTGAGGCCATTCTGGAACAGCACTTTGCCCAAGCTCCTCCCGGCCCGGTTTGGATCATCCACGGCCACGGCACAGGGCGCCTGAAAGCCGGCGTCCAGGCTTATCTCCAAAATCACCCGCGCGTTCAGCGTTTTTCAGCCGCTGATCCCGAAGACGGCGGTACTGGAGTGACCGTGGCTCATTTACAGTGAGGCTTGTACAGTGAGGCTTGCCAGTGCCAGAAGGGAGTAGGGGTGGTCGCGTTGGCATTCTCGAGTCGGAGACCGGACAAGTGCCGGGCAATGTCTCAAGCTTGACTGTGGAGCACTGCCGCTGCTGAGCTGACGGGCTGGGATCCCTTCTGTTGCCGCTGGCTTTGCCAGAGCCAGTAGCCCCGCACCAGTTGGCTATCCCCAATGAGCTTCAACATCACCGCCACCGTTGCACCTGTCCAACTGAGAGGCCCAAAGGCGGCGCCTGCTGCTGCCAACAGCGCCAACCCAGAAAGATTTAGCCCCAAGCCTTGCACCCACATCCACAAGACAGTCTCGCGCTCTGACATCTGTCAGCTCCTAGAGGAGAAATAGGATAGCCCTACTGTCCTGAATCTGAGCAGAGACGGGGATGGGGTTGAACCTTGGCACGGCTGCCCAAAGCTGCACACTTGGGGGGGGCGGTACTCCCTAGGGATTGGCTGCTTGACCCATCCACTCCTGCAATCGGGCCAGGGCCAGCCGCTTTTGGGCGGCAGAGCGTACCGTACCCTCCGTGAGCCGATTGAAGCCATGCACCAACCCCTTGCCCCCCAAAGCCACCAGCGTCACCCGATGGGTTTGGCCTGGCTCAAAACGCACCGCATTGCCGGAAGGGATGTTGAGGCGCATGCCAAAGCTGGCGGCGCGATCGAAAACCAGGGCTCGGTTCACCTCAAAAAAGTGAAAATGGGATCCCACCTGAATGGGCCGATCCCCTCGGTTGGTAACCTCCAGGGTCACGGTGGCCCGTCCGACGTTGGCTTGGATGGGATCCTCTGCCAGCAACAGTTCCCCTGGGATCAGGGCCGGCTCTGCGTTGGCAGCAGGGTTGGTTCTGGATTGGCGAGCCATGGGGACGACCTCCTGAAGTCTCTGGGTCTTTGGAGCATCTGGGGGATCCCTAGCGAATGGGATGGTGTAGGGTAACCAGCTTGGTTCCGTCGGGGAAAGTAGCCTCCACTTGAATTTCCGGGATCATCTCTGGGATCCCGGGCATTACGTCCTCGCGGGTCAGCCACGTCAGCCCCTCGCTCATCAATTGGGCGACTGTTTTCCCCTCCCGCGCCCCTTCCAAGACTGCTGCGCTCAAGTAGGCCACCGCCTCAGGGTAATTGAGTTTGAGGCCCCGCTGCCGCCGATCCCGAGCCAACTGGGCAGCCAGGTAGATCAACAACTTGTCTTTCTCCTGGGGGGATAAGTACATGGGGCAACCTCAAAGATAAAAAAGGATACAAAGAGGACAGCAGCAGGCCCAGTTGGCCTAGAGTTGACCGAACTCATGCGCAGAAATCCCCAGTCTTGGCGCAGCGGACTGTTGCTACGCAACAAGGTGGCTAGCCGTAGTTCATCTTCTACCACCTCTGGGCAAAAAAGGGGAGCCCAGGCTACAAGAGATTTCACTCTCTCCTGCACAAGCAGCAGTCTCAACCTCTTCCGACATCGGGTTTTGCAACTTCCTTCCTAGGCAACCCGCTATATAAAGAGTAACAATAGATGCATATAGATTAGAAGATGTAAAAGTCTGTCTGGATTCCTATCTCAGCTCTGAGTTGGTTTATCCTGGAGCAATTTACCGGCTCTGTATTAACAGTTTCCTTTGATAGGCGTTGACTGGGTTCTTTTGATCGGCTATGAAACTCGAACTGACTCCCCGCCAGCGGAAGATTCTCTGGGCGACAGTGCGTAGCTACATTGCTACAGCTGAACCTGTCGGTTCCAAAACCTTGGCCCAGTCCTACAACTTTGGGGTAAGCACGGCCACCATTCGCAACGACTTGGCCACCCTTGAGCAAGTGGGATTGCTGTTTCAGCCTCACACCTCCGCCGGACGGGTTCCTTCCGACTTTGGCTATCGGGTTTATGTCAACGATTTGTTGACCTCTGCCAACAGCGGTGGGATCCCCCACGATGCTCCTCAGCCGGATCCCCATCCCGCTCTGCAACAGTTGATGGATCAGCTTGGCCGTGAGCTGGGAGACGACCTAGACAGCCTCCTGCAAAGGGTAGCTCAGCTTTTGGCCCATCTGAGCGGTTGCATTGCTCTCATTACTCCTCCTCAGGGGCCGGTGGTAGCCATTCATCATGTGCAGTTGGTGTCGGTAGCGCCAGGGCGGGTGATGGTGTTGGTGGTAACCGACTCCTATCAAACCCATTCAGCTCTGGTCAGCCCCCCCGACTGGCCCAGCGACTCCCGAGAGGATTTGGAAGATGAATTGCAATTGCTCAGCAACTTTCTCACCCTGAAGCTGCGGGGCAAAACCTTTGCCGAGTTGCAGGATCTGAGCTGGCTGAAACTGGATGAAGAATTTCGTACCTACGGCCATTGGCTCCAGCAACTGCTGCGCTCGGTGGTGCAACGCTGTCTACAGCCCTCTCTGGGGCAGGTGTTCAGTGCCGGTATGGCCGAGTTGATGCGTCAGCCGGAGTTTTCCCAGGCCCGGCAGGTGCAGGCAGTGATGCAGTTGATCGAGGAGGGAGCCAAGCAACTTCAGGGGATGATTGGGCTCCATTTTGCCGATGGGGGTGATCCGCAGTTGGCGTATCTGCCTCCTCTGCCGAGCTCAACGGAGATGGATCAAGAGTCAGGACAGTCTGCCCGCAAGACCCCGGTGATCATCTACATTGGCAGCGAGAATCCACTGGAGTCTCTGCACCACTGCACGGTTATCGCCTCCACTTACCACCGTCGCTCGGCTCCTCTGGGTACGGTCACCTTGCTGGGGCCGACCCGAATGGCCTACGAGCGCAGCATTGCTGCTGTGCAGGCGGTGGCCTCTCATCTGACCCGAGCTCTTGCCTAAGGGATCCCATGAAGGCAGGCAGGGTCTGGGTTGCACCTGAGCAATAACAAGCTGTGGCCAGGCTCTCTCCTCTCCACCTGCGGGTACAGTGCGCCATTCGGCAGCAGCAACTTCTTCACCCTGGCCAGCGACTGCTGGTGGCTTTTTCGGGCGGGCAAGATTCTTTTTGCCTGCTCCAGATCTTGCGGGATTTGCAGCCTCGCTGGGGCTGGCAGATATTTGTTCTGCATTGTGATCACCGCTGGTCGGCAGATGAAACGGAGTGTGCCCGCTTTTTGCAGGGGTGGCTGCAGCAGCAGGGACTACCTCATGCCGTTGAGACTGCGGATCCCATCCGCCGAGACGAAGCAGGGGCCAGGGCTTGGCGCTACCAACAACTGGAGAAATGGGCCCGCACCTGGGACTGCAGCGCCGTGGTGATGGGGCATACGGCCAGCGACCGGGCCGAGACATTTTTATGGAACTTGCTGCGAGGGACAGGAGCCGCCGGGCTGAGCAGCCTGGATTGGCAGCGGCACCTAGACGACCGGGATCCCACCTCTGCCCAGGTGGTGCGACCCCTGCTGGGTCTATACCGTTGGGAAACCGAACAATTTTGCCAGCAGCACCAATTGCCGGTCTGGCCGGATCGCAGCAACCAAGATCTGGCCCATGGCCGCAACCGTCTCCGCCTGGAGGTGATGCCTTACTTGAAACAGCACTTCAACCCGCAACTGGAAGCGGCCCTGAATCGGGCTGCCACACTGCTGCAAGCAGAACATGAGCTGGTGGTAGCTCAAGCAGCTCAGCTATGGCCACAGGTATATGAGCCCGCTTTGCCAGGGCTGCGACGGGATCCCTTGCGGGCTGCCCCCTTGGCTCTGCAGCGGCAGGTAATGTTCCAGTTTTTGTCCCTGGTGTTGCCCCACCACCCCACCTTTGAACAGGTAGAAGCCGGGATCCAGCTCTTAAAAGCAGACCGAGGCAGCCGTAGCCCCGATTATCCAGGTGGGCACTGGCTGGAAGTGAAAGGGGATCACTTGGTTTGTTTCCATTAATTTTTCCATTAATTCCACTTCCCCGAAGGGAAGCAACCACTCGATCCGTCATCTCTCCCCTCTCCACCTTCCAGTTTCCATTAATTCCACTTCCCCGAAGGGAAGCGACTGATTCATTAATAGTAAGTATCACCACTGATTGTGGCAATACTTGGATACGATTAGCATCTTATGGTAATAATACAGGCCCGAGTCCATTGGCTACAGCACCTGATATGACCACTGCATTTGTACCTACCCCATCACAATGGGCAACCAAGACAATAGATTTAAGCCCGTATGCTTCTCAAACCGCCGCCGGAATCAGATTCCAATTGCGAAGTGGATGGGGAAATGTTACTTATCTGGATGATATAAACATTAGTGCTGCAACCAATACACCACCAAGCGCTTCTTTTAATGTTTCATCAACTAACATCTGTGCAGGGCAAAGTATTACATTTACCAATACATCTACCAATGCTACTTCCTATAGCTGGTCCTTCCCCGGCGGAACTCCTTCAACAAGTACGGCTGCCAGTCCTACTGTAACATTTAATTCAGCGGGGACATATACTGTAACATTAACAGCTAGCAATTTAAACGGAACAAACACGGCAACAGCCAGTATTGTGGTGAATCCTTTGCCCACACCTACTATAAGTGGTGGCGGTACTATTTGTCAGGGAAGCTCTGTAAATCTTACTGCTTCTGGTGGTAATAGTTTTACTTGGAATACAGGTGCTAATACTGCTTCCATCAATGTAAGCCCTGCATCCACTACTACCTATACCGTTACAGCCACAGCTACTAACGGATGTACAGCAACTGCCACTGCATCGGTTACAGTACTTAACTGTTCTTCGCTGGATGAAGTGATGAATACCTCCAACTTTTTGGTGTATCCCAATCCGGCTACTGATATGATTACCATTGCTCTGCAATTGGCTTCTGCCGAACCGTTGAAAGGAGAACTGATGACAACACTGGGTCAGGTGTTGCAGCAATTTACCATTGCTCCATCTCAGCAGCAAATAACTTTGATCACAGACGGATTGTCTTCTGGAATTTATCTTCTTAGAATATCTGACGGAAAACAAGCGATAACACAACGCATCATGGTTGTAAAATAAATCAGAAAGCCCCGGTTACGGGGCTTTTTTGTTTGTGTTTTCTTACTAGGATTAAGCAATGATAGTCTTTGAAAATTCTTCGCAGAATGTGCGTATCTCATTTCGAACCATACGAAATGCATGCATAATTTCTTCTTCACTTCCGGTTGCTTTGTCAGGATCAGAAAAACTATGATGTATGCGAATGGAATTACCTGGTATGTACGGACAGTTTTCTCTGGCATGATCACATACCGTGATGATGTAATCAAAGGGTATGTTTAAGTATTCATTTACATGGTTGCTGGTATGATGACTGATATCAATTCCATCTTCCTTCATGATTTGTATGGCTCTCGGATTTACGCCATGTATCTCAATACCGGCACTGTAAATATGAGCTTTACCTTGTAACAGATTTTCTAAATAACCATGTACCATTTGACTACGGCAGCTATTACCTGTGCATAAAACCAAGATTTTTTTCATTTAATACCTCCAACTGTTAGCGATGGCTACCAACGATAACATGATGGGTACTTCTATGAGTACACCAACCACCGTGGCTAACGACGCACCTGAATTAAGACCAAAAAGTGATATGGCCACGGCAACTGCGAGTTCAAAAAAATTACTGGCACCAATCATCGCAGCCGGTGCACAAACCGGATGTGATAAACGGAGCAATTTTCCACCCAGCCAGGTTATAAAGAATATGAAGTAGGTTTGAATGGTCAGTGGTATGGCTATCAACAAAATGGTGTATGGATGATCCAGTATGTGTTCGCCCTGAAAGGCAAAGAGTAAAACCAGGGTTGAAAGCAATGCTAGTATGGAAACAGGACGAAGTGCCGGAAGAAATTTTTGTTCAAACCAATCCTTTCCTTTTCGTTGAAGCAATATCCGATTGGTCAGATAACCCGTAGTTAGCGGTATAACAACAAAAACAACCACCGAAGTAATCAGTAGTTCATACGGTATCTGTATGTTGGTTACTCCCAGCAGCCATTTTACAATGGGTACAAATGCAACCGGCAGAATAAGATCGTTGACTGAAACTTGTATTAACGTATAATTGGCATCGCCTCTTACCAAATAACTCCACACAAACACCATGGCTGTGCAGGGTGCGGCACCCAGCAGAATGGCGCCTGCCAGGTACTGGTCTGCATCTTCCGGAGTGATCCAGGTAGCATACAGATTTTTAAAGAAAATCCATCCAAACAATGCCATGGTGAAAGGTTTGATCAGCCAGTTTACAGTAACTGTCAGCGCCAGCCCTTTCCAATTTTTTGAAACACCGCCTATCGATGAAAAATCAATCTGTACCATCATCGGGTAGATCATCATCCAAACCAACACCGCTACCGGAATGTTGATGGTATATATCTGCCAGCTTTCAAGCACCGAAACAGAATTCCCCAGTATTTTCCCAAGACCAATGCCTGCAGCAATGCATAGCGAGACCCAAACGGTAAGGTATTTTTCAAAAAACTTCATGGGTTGAAATTTAATTACAGCGTTTCCATTAATTCCACTTCCCCGAAGGGAAGCGACTCCCCCCGATTATAACCCTTGCCCAGAGCGGGATCCAGGGGCCTAGATCGACAGGGTCTCGTTTAAGGACTCCGTCCCGCTGGCGCGAACGGCTGCAATTTCCCCTTATTTTTCTCCGCCGAGGGGCCTGAAACCCTTGCCCAGAGCGGGATCGACCGGGTCAACGGAAGAATCAGGGTTTGAGGTTTGTCGCCGACCCTGTCGCTAACCATGTTGGTGTAGAAATTAACATGGATCCTGGGGTCGCTGCCTGGATAGGTTGGGGGCTTGGGCCAGCCCTGGGCAATGGGGCTTGCTGGTGGCGTCCGTAGAACAGAGTCTATGAGAGAATCTCTCGGCCCAACCGCGGGAAAAGTGTCGAGCATGTTAAAAGTAGACGAAAATGAGATCTCGATAGGATGCCAGTTTGCCTATCGACTGTTGTCGCTATAGTGGCTGAACACCATGCTGGATCCCCTTTTGGAAGAGAAAATCCGTGAGCAAATCCGCACCCACAAGGTGCTCATCTACATGAAGGGCACCCCGGAAATGCCCCAATGTGGGTTTTCCTATGCCGCCGTTCGTGTGCTGGATAGTTTGGGCTTCCCCTACACGGCGATTAACGTACTCGAGGATCCTGAGATCCGCCAGGGGATTAAAGAGTTTTCCAACTGGCCTACTATCCCGCAGATTTATATTGATGGGGAGTTTGTGGGCGGTTGCGACATCATCCAAGAGATGCACGCCCGCAACGAGCTGCGTCCGCTGGTCGAGGCAGCCTTTGCTAAGGCCACGGCTCAATCTTAAGGGATCCCATCTCATCCAGAGGGGTTGCCATGCTTACCCCCGACTACCTTCGGCAGCACCTGATGGAGAAGCTGCAGGCTCTTCATGTGCAGGTGGAGGATGAGTCCCACCTTCACATCGGCCACGGGGGCGGGACAGGAGGGCACTACCGAGTTCAAGTGGTGTCGCCTCTGTTTGTCGGCAAAACGACCCTACAGCGACATCGCCTGGTGTATGCCGCTCTGGCGGAACACATGGGGCGGAGCATTCATGCTTTGGCCCTGCAAACTTACAGCCCTGAAGAGGTTTCTGCGCAAGGGATCCCTGAGGAGATCAGCTAGCATAGAGGGCAAAATCGCGGCCCCATCAGGGCAGAGGAGGGAGCATGGCAACTCTTTTGGCCACCTGGCTGATGTCAGCCTTGAGTGTAATGATCCTGGCTTGGCTTTTGCCCGGGATCCACGTCTCCGGGTTTGGCGGGGCTTTGGTGGCGGCTCTGGCCATTGGTCTGGTCAATGGTTTGGTTAGGCCGATTCTCCGGCTGATCACCCTGCCGATTACGGTTCTTACCCTGGGTTTGTTTTGGCTGATTTTGAACGGCATTTGTCTAGCCATTGCCGATAAGCTGGCCGGGAATGCTTTCAACATCGATAATTTCGGCTGGGCGTTTATCGGCGCAATTGTACTTTCCATCGTCAGCGGCTTGGTTCAGCAGGTTTTTGAGCAAGGTGCGCCGAACTGACTTCGTCCCCAGCCGTGAGAGGGCAGGGTTTGGTTCAAGATTGCAGGGGGTACGCTAGGGGAACGTCAACACTCAGCCCGACGATAACCAAAACCAACTTTAAGGGATCCCGATAAGCTTTACTCCATTGGCCCTGCCCGCTAAGTTTTTGCCGCAGAACCATAGGATTCTCCACAGATAGCCTGCACAAGATCTGCCAATGGCTAACATCAGCAGGATATTGCGAGCAGGCGTTTGATCTGTGGCTGCTTTATCTAAGCCTAGCAAATCGATGGGAAACCAGTAGGGGATCAAGTTGGTCGATCTGCAACTCAGGAGCTGGTTGGTATGAAGGCGTTGCTGCTCTATCCGCGTTTTCCTCAATCATTCTGGTCTTACAATCGCACCATTAAGATGGTGGGGCTAAAAGCGCTAATGCCACCTCTTGGCTTGATCACCGTTGCTGCTTTGCTGCCCCAACACTGGGAGATTCGCTTTGTGGATCGCAATGTAGCTGATGAAACAGAAGCCGATTGGCAGTGGTGCGATCTGGTGATCTTGTCAGCCATGTTGGTGCAGAAGCAGGATTTCCACGCCCTCATTCGCAAAGCGGTGCAGTTGGGCAAAAAAGTAGCTGTGGGCGGACCCTATCCAACTTCTGTGCCACAGGATGCCCTGGAATCTGGTGCTCACTATTTGGTTTTGGATGAAGGGGAAGTGACCATACCGGCCTTTGTCAAGGCTCTAGAAGCTGGGCAAGAGTCGGGCATTTTTCGGGCTGCGGAAAAACCGGATGTAACCCAAAGTCCTTTGCCAAGGTTTGATCTGCTGCCCATGGATCAATACTTCATGATGTCAGTCCAGTTTTCACAAGGTTGCCCCTTTAATTGTGAGTTTTGCGATATCATCTCTCTTTACGGACGCAAGCCAAGAACCAAAGAGCCAAGTCAAATGCTAGCTGAGCTACAGGCCCTCTATGACTTGGGCTGGCGGGGTTCGGTATTTGTAGTGGATGACAATTTTATCGGCAATCAGCGCAACGTCAAGCGATTTTTGCGAGAGCTGATCCCTTGGAGCCAAAAGCGCAATTACCCATTTACCTTTATGACAGAGGCTTCGGTTAACCTGGCCGAAGACGAAGAACTGATGAGGTTAATGGTAGAGGCGGGTTTCTATGCGGTCTTTTTGGGCATTGAGACTCCAGACCAAGACAGCCTACAGATGACCCAAAAGCTCCAGAATACCCGCCACCCTTTGGTGGAGGCCTGTCGCAAGATCAACGATGCTGGACTGCTGATCTATGCTGGGTTTATTCTGGGCTTTGATGGAGAGCGGCCAGGAGCAGGGGATCGCATCCAGGCTTTTGTCGAGCAAACCGGTATTCCTCAGCCGATGCTGGGCATTTTACAGGCTTTGCCAAACACGCAACTCTGGAATCGCTTGAAGAAAGAGGAACGGTTGCTGGAAGGGATCGGCGTGACTGAGTTCGGCGATCAAAATACGCTGATGAATTTCATTCCCACCCGTTCTCTATCGGAGATTGCCCGAGAGTATCTGGAAAGTTTTTGGAAACTGTATGATCCTGCGCGATATTTATCTCGCTGCCTGCAACAGTGCCTGAATATCGGCATCAAAGATGGCCGACGGCAAATGATGAAGCTGCCCCTTCGCAAAGGGATCCACCTGCTTCTACAACTCATCTGGCGGCAAGGGATCCTTCATCCCGAAATCCGCGCCCAATTTTGGCGGCAGCTATGGACGATTTGGCGGCGCAAGCCCAGCCTGCTGAACTTGTATTTGGGCCTCTGCGCTGCAGGAGAACACTTTTGGGAATATCGGGAATTGGCCCGCGCCCGGCTTACCCAGCAACTGGGATACAATCCTTTGCTGGCCAGCTCATCTTGACAGTATTTCTGGGGGAATGGTCTATCGATAGAGGATGCCCGGATGGGGCCTATGCGGCGACGACAGTTGGGGGCGATGGTGCTGGGATCCCTGTGGGCTGTTTGGGGAGGCTCTCGGCAGGCCCAAACGTCCGGGCGCGGAGATTGGCTGGCCGTGGAGCTGTTCAGCCGCTGGAGTGCGGATCCCTTGGTCGAGTTGGAGCTGATGGGCCCTTTTGTTTTGAATCAGCAGCCTTTTCCAACAGGCACCTGGAAGTTACAGGTTCGCCGCCAAGAGCTCCTGCTGACCGGGCCGGGACATCCTCGTCGCTACCAGGGATCCCTTTGGCTACAGGGGGGAGCTCTGCGCTCCCTCGCAGGGGAGGAGCGTCGCTATCGGGGCTGGGTACAGATTCGTCCCAAGGGTTTAGGTCGCCTGCATCTGGTGAATTGGGTGAAGTTGGAAGACTATCTGCTGGCTTTGGTGCCCAGCGAAATGCCCGCCGATTGGCCAGCTGCCGCCTTGCAGGCGCAAGCCATCTTGGCCCGTACCTTGGCCGTTCCCCATCTGTGCCCCGGCCCCAGAAGAGAATGGCCCTCTGCCCCGATAAGGCCATTGCAAGACTCCACCGCCCACCAGTTCTATGGTGGCCTGGCCTATGAGACGGCGGCGACCACTGCTGCGGTGCGGGCAACCCGAGGGCAGATCCTAACCCATGCCGGCCAGCCGATAGAGGTTCTGTTTCACTCCACCTGCGGCGGTCACACCAGTGCCAACCAGGATATTTTTGCCCCACCCGCCCGCCCCTACCTACAAGGGGTGATCTGTGACGGGTGTCGCGCCTCTCCCTTCTATGGCCCTCACAGCGTCCGGCTCAGCCGACGGGAGTTGGAGCCAGCCTTGGGCAACGGCGATCTGGAGATTGTGCAGTCGGATCCCTGGGGTCGCCCCCTGCGCATCCGCGTTGGATCCCAACTGTTGACTGGCCAAGAGTTTGTGCTGCGCCTTGGCCAAACCCTGGGTTGGGGGATCCTCCCCAGCAACCGCTTCACGTGGGAACGTCTCCAGCCAAAGGCCGGCCAGCAGGAAGTGTACCTTTTTACCTATCGCGGAGCCGGGCATGGGGTGGGACTGTGTCAGTGGGGATCCCGTGGCTTGGCCGAGAAGGGCTACACAGCGCCGCAAATTCTCAATCACTACTTCCCCGGCACCCAGGTGATAACGTTGAGCTGAAGGCTGTTGGCCCCGACTCCAACTCTCATTTACTCCCGTGTCCCTTGCACACCCCCATCGTCGCCATCCTGCCTACTGCTACTGCAGTGAGCTGGAACACGCCCAGATTCCCAAGCGCCAGCAGCAGGATCCCTTGCCGTTTGCAGAAGCAATGGGTTGCATTGCCAATCAGGAAGCCGCCGTGGCCGCTGCTTGCGGCCCTTGAAGCAGTTGTGTCGTCAGCAAAACTGTTACATGGCTAACCCCTAAGCCACCCTGAGCAGGCGACCTTGGGCTGTGGCAGAAAAGCTGACTTCAGGCGCGAGCTTTGGGCGTGATCCTCACAATAGTGGGACGGGATCCCACCTGGGCTGACCCATTCGCTTGGGCTTGCGGCTCTTTGGCCATCCCGCTGCCAGTGGAAGTGGTTTGCGCTTTACGCCGCTTCTGCGGCACAGCATTTCCGGCCTGCTGGGCTGTATGGCTGCTGGAGGCAGTTTTGGCTTGGGTTTTACTGACCGAGGAGCCCGCTTTGCCGGTCGAGCGGCTTTTCCCCTTGACCTCTGCAGAAGAGCCTTCCTTTTCGGCCAGCACCTGCAGAGCCATTTCCAGGGTAACCGCTTCGGCAGGGATCCCTTTGGGCAAAGAGGCATTGACCTTGCCATGTTTGACATACAGCCCGTAGGGGCCGTCGTGCAGATTGACCGGCTCACCATCCTCAGGATGGGATCCCAGCTCCCGCAGCGGCTTGGCCGAGGCGCGCCCACGGCTTTTCTTGGGCTGGGCCAACAACTCCAGCGCCCGCTCCAGGCTGATGGTCAGCACATCCTCATCGGCGGGCAGAGAGCGAAAATCGCCATCGCAGACCACGTAGGGGCCGAAGCGGCCAATGCCGGCCTGCACTTTTTTCCCCGATTCCGGGTGTTCCCCCAAGGTGCGGGGCAAGCTCAGCAACCCCAAGGCGATCTCTGGCGTAACCTGATCCGGTTTCAGCCCTTTGGGCAGAGAGGTGCGCTTGGGTTTTTTGTTGTCCTCAGAAACTTCCCCCAACTGCACATAGGGGCCATAGGGGCCCTGCGGGATCACGTAGATGGGCTCTTGGGTTTCCGGGTGAAAGGCAATGGGCTTGGGGCCTTCCTGCTTCCGCTGGATCAGCTCCGCGATGTGTTCTGCGCTCAGATCGGCGGGGGGAATATCCTCCGGCAGGTTGGCGCGCACCTCTCCGGACTCGGTTTCGACCGCCACATAGGGGCCATAGGGGCCAATGCCGATCTTGACAGGCAGGTTCTCCAGATGGATGGAGCGGGCCAGGCCGGAATCAATTTCCAGCTCGCGCGCCTTCACCTGTCCCTCGAGACCCTGCTCGCCCAAGAAGAAATGGCGCAGATAGGGCAACCACTCCGCCTGTCCAGAAGCAATGTCGTCCAGCGTTTGCTCCATCTCGGCGGTGAAGCGGGTATTCACCAGGTTGGGAAAGTATTTTTCCAGTAGCTCGGTGACTGCAAAAGCCGTGTAGGTGGGCACGAGGGCACTTCCCATCGGCCTGACGTAGCCACGGCTCATGATCGTATTCAAGATGGTGGCGTAGGTGCTGGGGCGGCCAATGCCCTCACTTTCCAACACCTTGACCAAGGAGGCTTCCGTATATCGGGCCGGGGGCTGGGTTTCGTGGGCAACGGGTTCCAGCTTCTGGCAGCGGAGGGGATCCCCCTGCCGCAACAGAGGCAGATGCACCTCCCGATCTTCCAAAGCCGCCT
Organism: Synechococcus sp. JA-2-3B'a(2-13); assembly: GCF_000013225.1. Taxonomy (NCBI): domain Bacteria; kingdom Bacillati; phylum Cyanobacteriota; class Cyanophyceae; order Synechococcales; family Synechococcaceae; genus Synechococcus; species Synechococcus sp. JA-2-3B'a(2-13). The sequence goes on along the minus strand of NC_007776.1, from coordinate 2,465,172 downwards.
CTGGGTCGTCGGATCCCTCCACATAGGCGCGGAAAAAGCCGGGAAAATCGATGCGCTTGCCGCTGGCCCGGAACACCGCATCGTCTACGGCGATGAGTACGATGGTGTAGGTCTGCCGCGCCTCAGCCATTTGGCTGGCGACGGTGCGCTTCCAGATCAGGTCGTAGAGGGCCAGCTCCTGGCCGGAGAGGGGGGTTTGGCTGGGCAGGCGAAACTCTGATCCAGCAGGACGAATGGCCTCGTGGGCTTCTTGCGCCCCTTTGGTTTTGGTGGTGTACTGACGGGGCTCGGGGCTGAGATATTCTCTGCCGTACATCGACTCCACGCAGGCGCGGGCAGCGCGGATGGCCTGCTCCGACAGGTGGACCGAATCGGTGCGCATGTAGGTGATGTAGCCCTCTTCGTAGAGCTTTTGGGCAATGCGCATCGTCTGCTGGGCCGACAGGTGCAGCTTGCGGTTGGCCTCCTGCTGCAGGGTGGAGGTGGTAAAGGGAGGGGCAGGTTTGCGGGTGGAGGGGCGCTCTTCCACAGAGCTGACGATCCAGGCTTTTCCCAGCAAGCGATCCCGCAGGGCCTCGGCCTGGGCCTGATCCAACAACACCACATCCCGCCCGGCAATGAGCTGGCCGGTGCTGGGATCGAAGTCTTGCCCATTGGCCAGGCGTTTGCCACCCAAGCTCACCAGCTCTGCTGGAAAGACAGCCTGCTGGCCGGCGACGGTCGTTTTGGGCTGCAGCTCCGCTTTGAGATCCCAGTAGGAGGCTTTTCTGAAGGCGCGCCGCTCCCGCTCTCGATCCACCAAAAGCTTGACCGCCACCGACTGCACCCGCCCTGCCGAGAGTTTGGGGGCAATTTTTTTCCACAGCAGCGGCGACAGGGTATAGCCCACCAGGCGATCCAAGATGCGGCGGGTCTCCTGGGCACGCACCAGTTGTTCATCCACCTCACGGCAGTTTTGCAGCGCCTCCTGAATGGCCTCGCGGGTAATCTCGTGGAACACCATGCGGCGGGTGGGCACTTTGGGTTGCAGCACCTGCTGCAAGTGCCAGCTAATGCTTTCCCCTTCGCGGTCTTCGTCGGTGGCCAGGATCAGCTCGTCCGCCTTCTTGAGCGCTTCCTTCAGCTCCTTGACCACCTTTCTTTTGTCCTTGGGGATGACGTAGAGGGGCTCAAAGTCGGCGTGGACATTGACCCCCAGGCGGCTCCACTCTTCTCCTTTCAATTCTTCTGGAATTTCAGATGCCGAATCGGGAAGATCCCGCACATGTCCCATCGAGGCCTGAACCTCATACCCCGCAGGCAAGAACCCACGGATGGTACGGGCTTTGGTGGGAGATTCGACAATGACCAGCTTAGGCATAATTGAGGTTGGCAGCAATCGGCTTAGGTTGTCGCATTTCCCGCCCCAAGGATTGGGCGGGCCAGCATACACTGCAAGAGGTGCTTAAGATAGACAGCCTACTTTTCTGGAGCGTAGCAAGTCTACCTGCGCTTGACCAGCCGTCATCGGCGATGATCCGAGCGGTCTGGCCCCATCTGGCTGCTTTGCAGGACGATGAAACTACACCATTTTTCCATTCGCACCGCCGATATCTTCCGCTCCATCGCTTTTTACGAGGGGCTGGGCTTTGCGGTGGAAGAACGCTTTACTGCCGGGATCACGCTGGCCTGCTGGATGCGCGGCCCCTGGGGGCGTTTGGAGCTGATGCAAGTGCCGCAGCCCCATCCTGCCCCGGATCCCTTTGGGGATCCCCACTATGTGGGCTACTATCACCCCGCTTTTGAGGTGGGCCCCGAATGGGGATCCCTGGCCAACTACCTAGAACATTTGCGAGCGCAAGTGCCCCTTACCCTGCTGCTGCCGCCCCAGCTCCAGCAAATTGGGGGCCAGGTCTATGAAGTGGCGTTCATCGCCGATCCCGATGGCCTACCGATCGAGCTCATTCGTCCCCAGGGATCCTCAGGAGAGAGTCTGCCCCAACGCCCAGAGGACATTAATGACATTAATAAATAAATAGTTGGATAACTAGTTGATGGGTTAGAGGATCTAATTTGGGTGGGAGCGGTCGTTCCCCCTTGTCCAGATCCTGGAGAGCCAACCCTAAAGCTAAGCTAGTAGAGCTTCTGGGGAACTTGAGAGAAGGGTTTGTTGGCCGCTTGTCAGTTCAGCCTCACCTGATATGAAAGCTCAGCTTCCGGTGACGATTTTGACAGGTTTTTTGGGCAGTGGCAAAACCACGCTGCTCAAGCGCATCTTGGAAGAGGAGCATGGGTTGCGCATTGGGGTTATCCTCAACGAGTTTGGCGAGATTTCCATCGATGGCGAGTTGGTCAACATGCCCGAGGGGGGGCTGATGCAGCTCAACAATGGTTGCCTCTGCTGCACGGTGCGAGAGGATTTTGAACGGGCGGCCCGCCAGCTGCTCCAGCATGCCCAGGCGTTGGACTATCTGGTGGTGGAAACCAGCGGCGTGGCGGATCCCAGGCAGGTGACCGAGCTATTTGTGCAGAGGGTCTTTCATGAGGAGTTGCGCCTGGATGGCGTGGTGACGTTGGTGGATGGGGCCGAATACTGGCGCAATTTCCAGCGCTCGCAAACCGCCGCCCACCAGATCGGCAGCGCTGACATTTTGTTGCTCAATAAGGTGGATTTGATCGACGAAGCCGAACGAGAGCGGATCCTCCTGGATCTGCGCCGCTACAACCCCGCCGCCCCTTGCCTGCTCACTACCCATGCCCAGGTGCCTCTGGCCCGCATCTTGGATGTGCATGCCTTCCGCCCAGAATTGTGGGATCCCAGGCTCCCCAATGCAGAGACTGAGGCCCACCATAGCCATCACCTCGAGGAAGACGGGATCCAATCGGTGAGCTTTCAACTGCAGCAGCCGCTGGATTTGGCGGCTTTTCGCGATTGGCTACAAGACATGCCCGAGACCCTTTTTCGCGCCAAGGGGGTGCTGTGGGTTGTGGATGAGCCGCAGCGGGTTATCTTTCATCAGGTGGGCCAGCGGCAAACCCTTTTTCTGGAACGGGACTGGGATCCCGAGGAGCCCCGCTTGTCCAAAATTGTGTTGATCGGCAAGGGGCTGGAGCCGGAACAGCTGGCTGCCGGCCTCAGCCGGGTGTGCGGGGCAACCGCCGCTGGCTAGAGATCCTCTTCACCACTGCCTATTTCTTTCAATTTCTAGATTGGGTGACCTGGGATGGCTCGCAGCAAACTTTCAGAGCAAGAACAACAGCAAATTGTTAGCGCCTACCGCGGCTCGGCAGCGACCGCCGTCGAATTGGCGGAGCAATTTCAGGTGAGCATCACCACCATCACCCGCGTGTTGAAGGAAAATATCGCCGCCGATGAGTACCAGCGGTTGATCCATCTCAAACGCTCGGCTGCCCGCCGCAAAGACATGGGGGAAAAAGCTGTTGTTGGCAGGATCCCAGCCTTGGAGCAGCAGATCTTGCCGCTGGAACCGGAGTTGCCTTCTCCATCTCCCTTGCCGGAGCCCCCCGCAGAGCCGAACGCAAACGAGGAAGGCGAGGATAACACTGCTGGAACGGAGTCTCTGACAGAACTGCCCCCAGAAGAACTGCAGTTGGCGGCTGAGCTTCAGGAAGATGTGGAGGATGTCGGGGAAGAGGATGAGGAAGAGACCGAAGAAGACCGTGACCTCGAAGACGAGGATGAGGACGACCCTGACTATCTCCTAGAAGATGAAGATGGGCCAGAAAAGGATCCCCTCACCGATCCCGGCTATCAAATTCAGGTATTACCCCTGGAAGAGCTCACCCTACCGGAAACCTGCTATGTCGTTGTTGACCGCTACCAAGAACTGACCACCCGCCCTCTCAAAGAATTCTTTGGCTCGGGATCCCTGCCCATCGAAGGGATCGACAACGCCAATACGCTGCCCATTTTCGACAACCACAAGGTGGCCCGTCGCTTTTCCGAAATGAGCCGTCGGGGCAGCAACACCTACCCACCCTACCGGGTAATCCAGTTTCCCGGCTACATTCTGGAGATTGTGCGCACCCAACTGCAAAAGAAAGGCATCACCCATCTGCTCATGGATGGGCAGATCTACAGTCTTTGACAGGATCCTCAAGCTCAGAAGTGGGGGACTCCTGTTACTGGCGCAGGTTGGCAACACTACGTGAACGCCAGCCGCACTTCCTGTTTTAGCCTACCTCGCCACAGCAGCAGTACCCGTCTCTTCGGACATTTGGACTGCCCCCGCCCCCACGGGCTTATGGATCGCTCCTCAGCTCCCCACTTACACTGATGGAACCAAAGGCTCATGCCGTGACATACTCCCGCACTCATGCTGATGCAAAGCGCTCCGCGCCGCTAAAGCGAGAGAGGGCGGGGCTTCTCGGCGGCCTAGCTAAGCCTTGTAGCAGGCAGAAATACGCAAAGTTTGTGATCATTCCACAGCCGTCGCCGCGTATTCCAGCTCCTCTTCCACCACTTCCGGTGGAGCCTCTGCCGCTTGTCCTTGCTTAGCGGCCAGCAGTTGCTCACGGTACTTGGCTGCCATTTCCTCAGCCTTCTCGTAAACCAGTTTGGGATCCCGAATCATGTCGCCGGGATTGGGCTCCAGTTGCTTGGTGGACAGCGAGATCCGCCCCCGCTCCGCATCCAGATCGATGATCATCACCTTCACTTCGTCGTTGACGTTGAAGACGCTGTGGGGCGTGTCAACATGATCGTGGGAGATCTCGGAAATGTGCAGCAGGCCGGAGACGCCGCCAATATCGATAAAGGCACCATAGGGCTTGATGCCCCGCACCGTGCCAACCACCACCTCGCCCACTTCCAGCTTGTTCATCTTCCGCTCCACCAAGGCGCGGCGATGGCTCAACACCAGGCGGTTGCGGTCTTCGTCCACCTCTAAAAACTTCAGGGGCAGCTCTTCGCCCACCAGCTCTTCTTTTGGCTTGCGGGTGCTGATGTGGGATCCGGGGATAAAGCCCCGCAGCCCCTCAATCCGCACCAGGGCTCCACCTCGGTTGGTGGCAAAAATGGTTGAGCGAACGGTGGCATCTTCTTTCTGGAGCTGCCGTACCCGTTCCCAGGCCCGCATGTACTCGATGCGGCGGATGGAGAGGGTCAGCTGTCCCTCTTCGTTTTCTTCGGTGAGGATAAAAAACTCGCGGGTTTCTCCCGGCTGCAGCATCTCGTGCGGGTCTTCCAGGCGGCTAATCGACATCTCCTGGAGCGGCAGAAAGGCAGCCGTTTTGGCCCCAATATCGATCAAAGCACCGCGTGGCTCCACCGAGAATACTGTACCCGCCACAATTTCGCCAGGGCTGAAGTGATAGTCGTACTTATCCAGAAGGGCGGCAAAGTCTTCAGTGGTAAAACCTACATCGGCAGCAGTGAATCGACTCATAGGGGTGCAGTAACAGATCAGTTGCGCGGGATAAAGGGTAGAAGGCCAATCGAGTTTGGCAGGATCCCACTTCCACTTTCCCACCTGGGGAGGATGTGGCTGGGAAATACCATCGTAGCTTAGAGGAGCGTCTTTTGTGGCAAGTTTCCCGGCATCTTGCCAAGCTGGAAGATAGAAGATTTGGGAGAAGAACGATTGCACTTTATCGACCAAGCCGAAATTGAAGTGCAAGGGGGAAATGGCGGGGATGGCATCGTTGCCTTCCGCCGTGAGAAGTATGTGCCGGCTGGGGGGCCATCCGGCGGCAATGGAGGGCGGGGCGGCTCAGTGATCCTGGTGGCAGATCCTGGCCTGCAAACTCTGTTGGATTTTCGCTTTCAACCGGTGATCAAGGCGGAACACGGGGCCAAAGGGGGGCCCAACCATCGCAGCGGGGCCAGTGGTGCGGATCGGCTGGTGCGGGTGCCCTGCGGTACTGTGGTGTTCAATGCGGAGACGGGGGAATTGTTGGGCGATCTGGTGGGCAAGGGGGATCAATTGCTGGTAGCCCGTGGGGGCAAAGGCGGCTTAGGCAATGCCCATTTTTTGAGCAACCACAATCGCGCCCCCCGCCAATTCACCAAGGGCGAAGCGGGAGAACGGGTGCGCCTGCGCCTGGAGCTGAAGTTGATTGCCGAGGTGGGCATTGTCGGCCTGCCCAATGCGGGCAAGTCCACTCTGATTTCGGTGGTCTCCTCTGCCCGGCCCAAGATTGCTGACTACCCCTTCACCACGTTGCAGCCCAATTTGGGGGTGGTGCCCCATCCATCGGGAGATGGGGTGGTGTTTGCCGATATTCCGGGGCTGATCGAGGGGGCGCACTTGGGGGTGGGGCTGGGCCATGAGTTTTTGCGCCATGTGGAGCGTACCAGGGTACTGATTCATTTGGTGGATGGCACGGCGGCGGATCCCGTCAAGGATTACCAGGTTATTCAGCAGGAGCTGCGCGCCTACGGCCACGGGTTAATCGATAAGCCACAAATCCTGGTTTTGAACAAGATCGATGTTCTGGATCCCCAGCAGGTTGCCGAGCGCGCCCAGAGGCTGTCTGCTGCTGCCGGCACTTCGGTGGTGACCATTTCTGCGATTGCCAAGCAGGGGCTGGATCCCCTCTTGCAGCGGGTGTGGCAGTGCCTGGGTCGGGGATCCCAACAGCCTGCGCAGTTGGATCTTGTGGGGGCAAAATCCATCCAGTCCTAGGGCAGAAGAATCTTAGAATGGGAAAGCCCCTGCCTTCCCAGAACCCAGAGACGAGTGGCTATGTATATCTCGGCGGAGGATCTGCCACCGGATTTGCGTCAGATCATGTTGGCTGTTGAACAGGCGGCCCAGGCGAGGGCGGGAGCGTGTGTGGAGCTGCTGATGCTCCTGCGGCTGCTGGAGGAGTTGCACCGCGCGATCCTGGAAGGTGCCTTTCGGGAGTCTTTGCCCAACACCCGTCAAGCTCTGTATCGGGTGCTTCAGGATTTGGAAGAAGCCGGCGACTGGCCCTATCTGCCCCGTCTGCACATCCAAGCCCTGATGCAACAACTGAAGGACTGGCCCGAATCTCAGGGATCCCCGCCCGCGTCGGTGCCACCGACCCCCCGCCCTCTTGTGGAAAACCCCCTGGGGGGTAGCTGCTCCCAGTCTTGACCTCTTCCCATCTGCCCGATGGCCGAGTACTTTAAGCTGCATCCGCAACAGCCCCAGGCCCGTTCCATCCGGCGGATTGCGGCGGCTTTGCGGGAGGGGGCGGTGATGCTTTACCCCACCGATACGGTTTACGCCATTGGCTGCGACGCGACCCACAAACAAGCAGTGGAGCGGGTACGCCGTATCAAGCAGCTCTCCAACGACAAGCCTCTTACCTTTTTGTGCCCTTCTCTCTCACGCATTGCCCACTATGCCCAGGTAACCGATTCGGCCTATCGGCTGATGCGGCGGCTGATCCCGGGCCCGTTTACGTTTCTGTTGCCGGCCACCAAGCTGGTGCCCAAGTTGGTGATGGAGCCCAAACGGAAAACCACCGGCATCCGCGTGCCCGACTCGGCCATTTGTCAGGCTTTGCTGGAAGAGTTGGGCAATCCAATTGTCTCCACCTCTGCCAAGCTGGGGGGGGATCCCGTCGGATCCCTGGACTTAAGTTCTGGGCAAGCCTGGGAGTGGGAGAGCGACCCCTGGGATGAGGGTGGGATCTTTGCGGCTGAAGAGATGCGGCAGTTGGAAAAACAGGTGGATCTGGTGCTGGATGACGATGCCCCCCGTCGGGCCAAGGTCTCTACGGTAATTGACTTGACGGGATCCGAGCCGCTGGTGGTGCGGGCCGGGCTGGGGTATGAGCAGGTGGCAGATCTGAACCTGAAACTGGTGGGAGAAGACGGTTAAGGGCAGAGGGATCCCGCGTTCTCTAAAATAGGGTCAGTGCCTTCGGAGTGTGCCCATGTCTGAGGCCCTGGCTCAGCAAAAATCGGCTCTGCTGCACCTACTGGAGGCGACCGACCGGGGCCGGAAAGTTTCCCCTGACCAAAAAGCCCAGATTTTGTCTCAAATTGCCGTCCTAGAAGCGCTCAACCCCACCCCCAAGCCAACATCGGCTCCTGAAGGGTTGGAGGGGAACTGGCTCACCCTATTTACCACGAGCACAGCTCTGCTGCGGCTGGCACAGTTGCCTTTTTTGACCACCGGCGAGATCTACCAGTGTATTCGGGCCAAGGCTGGACGGGTCTTCAACGTGGCGGAGATCCAGGGATCCGGCTGGCTGGGGGCTTGGGTGCCACGGGGAATCTTGGCGGTATCGGCACGCTTTTACCCCGAATCGGAGCGTCGGGTGAGGGTGATTTTCGAGCGATTGGTGTTCGGATCCCAAGCTTTGATGAGCTACGAGATCGAGAGTTTTCTCGATTTGCTCGAGCAGGCTCCGGAGCGGATCCCGGCTATTCAAATCGATATTCGCCGCCGCGAGCCAACGGGTTGGCTGGATATCACCTATTTAGATGAAGACTTGCGGCTGGGTCGGGGCAGCGAGGGGAGTGTATTTGTTCTAAAGCGGGTCGGCTAGTCGGAGGATCCAGAGGACTCCGTTTCCGCCCTTTCGTGAGATGGGTTTTGGGTTAGGGTGAAGCCTATTTCCTGGAGAACTTGCAAGGCGCGGTAGGACTCTCGCAAAGTTTGCAGCTCCTGTTGAGTTTGCTCCAGTTGCCGGGCCCATTCTGCCTGTTGGGAGCGCAACTCTCGATTTTCCAATTTTTTGCGCTGCAGGATGCGCTTGAGTTTTTGCTGCTGCTGCTGGAGTTGAGCCCGCTCTGCTTCTGCGTGTTGCAGTTGGGTCCTTTGGCGTTCCAATTCTATTTTCAGGGTGGTGACCTGGGATTGAAGTTGGCGGAGCTTTTGGCGCAGCGCTTGCTCTGGCGTGGGTTTGGTCGACTCGGAGCTTGGAGAAGGGGAAGATGTTTGTAGGTTTTGCAGATGCTGTTGTAACTGTTGGGCTTGGGCCTGCAGGACTCGAGACCGTTGCTGCTCGCTGCGCAGTTGGGCTTGGGCGCGTTCACAGGTCTGGATTTCGGCTTTCACCCGCTGCTTGATGCGGTCAAGGATCTTTTGATGGCGGAGCTGGGTTTGCCGGATCTCCTGAGCCACCTGCCAAGGGCGAGGATCCCCCTTAGGTTGTCGTGGCTCGCCGCCGTGGTCGGCAGGATCAAAGGGAGATAGGGTCGCCACCAGCGATTCTCGAAAGTCGCTCCAGGAAGCCGATTGCAGACCCATCTGAACCACCCGCCAGGCCCCATAGGAGGCCCCAGCGGCAGCCAGGATCCCAGGGATCCCGGCCAGGGAGAGGGAAACCTTGGGCAGGGTGGGCAGGATCTGATCCAGCAGCCCCACCACCAGGGCGAAAACAAAGATCCCGCTCCCCACGGCAGCGGCACCTGAAACCCAAGAGGAGCGGGAGAGCATCATCGTTTTTTCGTCATCACAACCGCTAGAGCGGGAAAACCAGGTTCAAAAATTGCCTGTCTGCACTCAGTTTATCCCGCCAGCAGCCTCTGTTTCCCTCTTAGGGCACCTGCCATGCCCGTTGGTGGTAGCCCTCTAATTGGGCCCAGGGATCCCCAGCCGCTGCGTGGGTGTGGCCGTGCTGAGGGTGATGGTGAGAATGAGGGTGGTGATGGGATCCATGCCCGTGATGGTGGTCATGAGGCTCGTGAGGGTGGTGATGGCTGGATCCAGCTCTGACCTCTGCGCTCACGGCCAGGCGAAACTTGCACAGGTGGCAGTTCATCGGGGTTTGGCCCTGCAGGGCTTCCTGCTCCAGTTGCTGCAGGCTGTGCAGCACCGTGTCCACAAGGCCCAATTCCGGCAGCATCAGCCAGTCGATTTCCGGCTGTCGTTGTCGTTGTTGTTCCACTGCCGCCTCAATTTTTTTCACCAGCACTCCGGTAAACAGGAAGTAGGGCAGCACGATCACCCGGCGCGGATGCCAGGACAAGGCCCGCTCCAATCCCACGGGCAGGCGGGGATGGGTAATGCCGATAAAGCAAGTTTCCACAGCGGCAAACCCAGATCCTTCCCAAAGCAACCGGGCCAGTTTACAGGCTTCGGCATTGGCCTCGGGATCGCTGGAGCCGCGACCCACAAACAGGAGCACGGTTTCTGCTTCTGGGATCCGCTGCGGTTGGGCGGCCATCAAAGCGGCCAATCGGTCTCGCAGCAGTTGCAGGATCTCGATGCGGATCCCCAACGGCCCACCGTAATGAATGCGCAACTGGGGATAGAGGGTCTGCAGGAGATCCAATTCCATCGTCACATCGAACTTGTTGTGGCGGGCCCCAAACAGCAACAGCGGCAGGACCACAATCTCTTGCCACCCTTGGGCCAAGCACTGCTCTACCCCCTGGGCAATGGTTGGCTGGGTCAGCTCCAGAAAGCAGGGGATCACCGGTCGATGGGGGGTGAGAGCTTGGTAAGCCTGGGCTAGCTCCAGAAAGGCTTGCTGCCCTTGGGGGTCGCGGGATCCGTGGCCGATGAGCAACAGGGGCAGGGGGACAACAGGAGACTGCCCAACCGCAAGCGGAGGGGAAACACTGAGGGTATTCAACACAAAAAACTCCGTTCCTTGTGAATCGCAAGGGGTACAGGACAACGGCAGGTGGGTGTTCTGGCTGAGGGAGGGATCCCATCACAGTTGCGTCACAGTGGCGGACTTGCACCGCGCTTTCCCCAGTCTGCCTGAGCCTTTTAGGTTAGCTTGCCGCTTGTCGTTCACCAAGCCCCCTGGGGGGGATGTCCTTGTCTGCCAGAAGATAGCCCTGAGGCATGAGCGGTACGGCAGACTCATGCTCAAAGGGCAGCAAAACTGTTGCCGCGCTAATCCCCCTTGCCCCTGGGAGAGGGCCTAACGCCGGCCCGCTGGTCTGGGGGGCTGAAAGTGTCGCAGGCGCAGGGCATTGGCGACCACCGAAACGGAACTCAGGGCCATGGCTGCCCCCGCCAGCATAGGGTTGAGCAACCAGCCTGTAAAGGGATAGAGCGCCCCAGCGGCAATCGGGATCCCCAGCGTATTGTAGATAAAGGCGAAGAAGAGGTTCTGGCGGATGTTGTTGAGGGTGGCCCGGCTGAGTTGAATGGCTGTGGCGACTCCGCGCAGATCTCCCGACATGAGGGTAATATCGCTGGCGGCCATCGCCACATCCGTACCCGTACCGATGGCGATCCCCACATCCGCTTCTGCCAGAGCCGGAGCATCGTTAATGCCATCTCCCACCATCGCCACCCGCCGTCGCGGTTGTCTTAGGCTGCGTATGTAAGCTGCCTTCTGATCCGGACGGACTTGGGCAATTACCCGCTGAATGCCTGCTTGCCGAGCAACCGCTTGGGCCGTGGTGGGGTTATCCCCGGTTAGCAGGATCACCTCTAGACCCATCTGTTGCAGCTGTTGCACTGCCTCAGGAGAGGTGGGTTTGAGCGGATCGGCAATGGCCAACAGCCCCACCAGGCTCTGGGATTGGGCTACGCCGATCACCGTTTTGCCCTGGCTTTCCCAGGTCTGAACCCGCTCTGACCAAGAGGGATCCCAAGGGATCCCCATCTCCTGTAGCCAGCTCAGCCGACCGATGCAGATCCACTGGTCTTCCACCCAGGCTTCTGCCCCACTGCCTATCCTTGCCTGAAAATGCTGGGCAGGAGGGATCACAATTTTTTCGGCTTCGGCTTTCTGCACTACCGCCTGGGCCAAAGGATGTTCCGAGTGCCGCTCCACCGCCGCTGCCAGGCGCAACACCGCCAGGGGAGAGGAGCCGTGGGCCCAAATATCGGTGACGGTAGGGCGACCTTCGGTCAGGGTGCCGGTTTTGTCCAAGACCACCGTGCGCAAGTGGTGGGCCAATTCCAGGCTGTCGCCACTTTTCACCAGGATCCCCAATTCTGCCCCTCGTCCCGTGGCCACCAGGATCGAGGTGGGGGTTGCCAACCCCAGCGCACAAGGGCAGGCGATGATCAGCACCCCAATCGTGTTCACCAAGGCCAGCGTCAGGTTGTCCGCCAACACCCACCAGAGCACGAAAGTTAGAACTGCCACCCCGATCACTGCCGGCACAAACCAGGCAGTCACCCGATCCGCCACCTGTTGAATTGGGGCTTTGGATCCCTGGGCTTCCTGCACCAGGCGCACGATCTGGGCCAGAACCGTGTCTTTGCCCACCCGCCGCGCCTCCATCACAAAGCTGCCCGTCCGATTCAGCGTTGCCCCAATCACCTCATCCCCCGCCGACTTGAGTACAGGCAGGCTCTCGCCGGTCACCATGGACTCGTCGAGGGTGGAGGATCCCTCTAGGATTACCCCATCCACCGGCACCTTCTCTCCGGGGCGCACTCGGATCCGATCCCCCACCTGCACTTCCCGAATCGGAATATCCTGCTCCACCCCATGGCGAATTACCCTTGCCGTTTTCGGTTGCAGCCCGATCAGCTTGCGAATGGCTTCGGAGGTTTGCCCCTTAGCCCGTTGCTCCATCCACTTGCCCACCAGAATCAGGGTGGTGACCACCGCCGACACCTCATAATAGACATCCGGGTGCAGTCCTTGCCGGTGAAAATAGTCGGGGAAAACCGTTGGGAAAACAGAATAGAAAAAAGCCGCGCTCGTCCCTAAGGCCACCAGCGTGTTCATATCCGCCGAGCGCCGTTGCCAAGCGGCCCAAGCGCCTCGATAAAAATGCTTGCCCACCCAAAACTGCACCGGAGCCGTCAGCAGCAACTGCAACCCAGGATTGTGCAGCCACATGGGAAAGCCCGGGATGTCCATCCCCAGCATCATCGGCAGGGATCCGATCACCAGCACCGTGCTGATGCCCACCCCTATCGCCACCTTGAGCTTCAGTTCCCGTTCTGCGGCCCGTTGGGCGATCCGCTCTGGATCCGACAGATCGTCCAGCTGCCAATCCTCCTGGATAAGGCGCGCCCGATACCCCGCCCGCTCCACCGCCCGAATCAGCGCCTGCGGATCCACCAGCCTGGGATCCCCTTTGACGGTGGCCTGCTCACTGGCAAAATTCACTGATCCGTGGGACACCCCCTGCACCTGAGCGAGGGCCTGTTCGATGCTGCGGGCGCAGGAGGCACAGCTCATCCCTTGTAAGGCCAACTGCCAAGTGCCCTCAGGAGAAGGCGCAGAGGCCGATAGTGCAGCCGATGACCCTTTATGGGCAGACATGGCAACACCTTGTTGATGAAACGACAGCTACTCTCCACCCTGGGCAGGGCGAAGGCAGCCATCTGTACAGAAATTCAAAACAGACACCCGACCGTTCCCGGCCCAAAATTGACTAGGCCGGGGGATATCCCACCTGGGTGAGGGCCTGCCGCAAATCGCCCACAGGCCGCTCAGAAGTAATCCGCACCTGTTTGGTTTTGGGATCCCCTTCCACCTGGGCCTGGGGATCCAGTTGCCGCACCGCTTGCGCAATGGTGTCCACGCAAGCCCCACAGGCCAGCTTGGGCACCGTCAAAACAACCTGCATCTTGGAAACCCCCCCCAATGCCACTGAAAGGATGCTAAACCTTACAGTGGGCTGGAAGGTCAAGAGGGAGGCTGAGGCTCGTCCATATTCCAGCGGTAGTCCACCTGATAGCCCCGCTGTCGCCACTCTTCCTCCAGTTGCACCTGTTGGGTGAGGGCTTTGCGCAGGGAGTTGATCAGCTCTTGCGTGCGGCCTCGGTTGCCAAAATCCTGTTCCTCTACTGCCGGAAAGGTTTGCCGCTCCAACACCCGCAGCAGAAATTCGTAGTGGATATGAGCCGGCACAGGAATACGTTTCATCGATCCAAGCAATCCTTAGAGATCAATTGTTCTCGCAGAGATCCATTGATAAATGGTTTTCATTCACTGAGATGACAACAGGTGGCGCACAGCTTGGCCGGGATCCGGCTGGGTCACCAGCGCTTCCCCCACGAGCACAGAGCGCACCCCCCAGGCCCGCAACTGCTGCAGATCGGCGGGGGTATGGATGCCGGACTCGCTGACCACAGGCAGATCGCCAAGGAGCTCCGAGTGGGCGGCCAACAGGTTGCGCGTTGTGTTTAAGTCCACCGCAAAGGTTCTCAGATCGCGATTGTTGATGCCAATGAGCACCTGCCCCCTGGAGTCTTGCAGTTGGGGCAAACGCAACACCCGCTGCAACTCTTGGGAGGTGTGCACCTCCAGCAGAGCCGCCATGCCCAATTGCCGAATCAGCTTGAGAAAGTAGCCCAAATCCGCATCGGAGAGAATGGCGGCAATCAAGAGCACCGCATCTGCCCCCAGGCTGCGGGCCCAGAGGATTTGGTAGGGGTAGAGGATGAACTCCTTGCAGAGGATGGGGATCCCTACTGCCTGACGGATCCGGCGCAGATACTCGCCGCTGCCCTGAAAGAACCGCTCATCTGTGAGCACCGAGAGGCAACTGGCCCCACCGGCCTCATAGCTCTGGGCAATGGCCACCGGGTCAAAGGGATCCCGGAGAACGCCGCGGCTGGGAGAGGCTTTTTTGACCTCGGCAATCACAGAGATAGGGTGAGGCGACTGGGTGAGGGCCGCCACAAAATCCCGCACCGGCGGGGCTTGATCCAGTTGCCGTTGCAATTCCTTGAGGGGAAGCTGCTCCCGTTGGCGCTCCACCTCCTGCTCTTTATGCCAGACGATCGCTTCCAAAATGTGGCGCGGTTTGGCTTCCGGCGCTGTTGTCTGGTACACCTGAGAGGCTACGACCACCGGCGGGGCAGGAGAACGCCGACGAATAGAAAGCGGCTCACCTTGCAGCTCCATACAAACCCTGAGCGGAACCCTACACCACACCCTAGACTACCTTAGTGCTCCGCCACCGGTTTGAATAGCTACCCCGGACATCCCCAAAACTCATCTGGCGAAGGCGTTTTTTTTACCCTATGGTTGAGTCTAGAAAGGTGGTGTAGTCTTTATGCGCCTCGGCGAGCCATGTTCTGGCGGCCGTCCATTTTTCCCCGGCCAGGGGCAATGGCTCGGTGGGGTCAAGGCTGGTGCTGTCCATGCTGTTTTAGAGGAGTTCAGGCGTGCTGTACCTAGCAGAGCTATCCAAGCCGATTGGATTTGCCAAGTCGTCTCTGCAATTGCTGGCCAAGCAGCAGCAGGACAATACCTGGGTGGCCGTGAACGAAGAATCCATTACTTTGGAAGGCCGCATCGCCCAGGAGGCTGGGCGCTTCAAGGATGGGTCATTGGTGCTGGCGGAAATCTCCGGCAACCGTCAGGTCGCCCGCATCAGCGAAGCCGCTCGCCAACTGGTGACCTATCTGCAAAACTTCAGCCAACTTCAGCTCAGAGCCCGCAGCCAGGAGGAGGAGATCGAGGTTTGGAAACAGTCCCTCACCTTTCAGGCCCATGAGCTTAAACGCCGCGAGATGGATCTGGCAGCCCAAGAAGAAGAGGTGCAGCGGCTGTATGAGCAATACAAGAGTGTGGAGGAAGATCGCAAACTTCTGGACAGCCTCAAAGAGGAACTGGCAGCCCAGCAAGCTTACTTAGCTGAACAACAGCGCCTGATCGGAGAGCAGCGGGAAGCTCTGAATCGGCAGCGGCAAGAGTTGGAAGCCCAGTTGCAAGAAGCTCGCTCCAGCCGCTTGGGGGAGGCAGAAGCAGCGCAGCTACAGGCTTTGATGCAACAGCTCCAGGAGAGTCTGCATCCGGCTGGGGATCCCTTGGCGCTTCTGCAAAGCTTGAAAAGCCACATTCAGCAGCAGCAGGAGCACTTGAATCAACAGATTGCCCAACTGGAAGCAGAACGTCAGCAGGCCCAGATCCGGCAAGACGAGCTGGATCGGGACTACCGCGCTTGGCAAGAACGCCACACCGCTTGGTGGGGATCCCGACAATCCCTGGAGCAAAGCCAAGCAGAGTGGCAAACTCGACAGGGATCCCTGCGAGCCCATCAAGAGCACCTGCAGAGGATTCTCCAGCAGCTGCAATCTCAAGAGAGCCTATACCAGAAAGCCTCTCGTCTGGTGCAGGAGTACGACTTTATCGTCGATGGCAGCAGCAACGGCAGGGCTGGGGAGCCGGCGATCTCGGTCGAGGAGCTGGCGGCTTTGGTCAGCCAACTGCGCCGAGATTACGAGCAGCGGGCGGCCCAGGTCAGCCAGCAGCGGGCCGAACTGGAGCAAAACCGGCAAACCCTGCGGGAGCTGCAAGAGCGGCTGGCCAGCGCCTCTCCAGAGGAGCGGTTTGACATCGAGATGGATATCGACTATGCCCAGTCTGCCTGCAGTGCTTTGGAAGAAGCCCTGCTGCCTCAGGAAAAAAACCTGCAGCGAGAGTATGAAGAGTTGACCCGCCAGGAAGCCCGCCTTAGACAGCTGCAAAATCAAGCTGCTGCCCCGGTTCAGGTCGATATTGGGCCGCTCCTGGAACAGATCGGCAGCCAGAAGCAGGATCTTCTCCAAGAAAAAGGTCGTCTGCAAACCCTCATTCAACAACTGGAATCGTCCTTGCCTTCTCAGCAGGAGCAGCTCGCCCGCCAACGGCAGGAATTGGAGCAGCAGTGGCAACACCTGGAGCAAGAGGAGGGATCCCTGCGGGCGCGCGCCCAGGCCATGGCAGAAACCTGGGGTCGCCTCAATCACCTGCAGGCCACCCTCTACCCAGAGCGGGATCGGTGGGCAGCGTTGGCAGGAGAATTGGCGCAGTTGGAGACGGAGCTGAGCCAACACCAAGCCAGAAACTCCACCGCACGCGACCACGTCCAGCAGGTACACTCTCTCTTGGCTACCCTCGCGCAGGCGTGAGGGAGTTCACGTTTCCTGTGGGGGGTGGGGAGAACCGGCGCAAGGGGAACTGCGGCCTTAATTGAGGAAAACAAATCTGGTAAAATTCGCTAGCACCCTGCAGCCACTGGGGCTCCCAATTCTCGGGCGAGGGGACTGCAGAGGTTAGTGCGTTTTGCCCCGCTTCCTGCTTGCAGTTGCCAAGGATATTCCAGTGTGAGGTCAGCTTGTGCGAATTGCGGTCGATGCGATGGGGGGTGACTACGCTCCCGAAGAGATCATCAAGGGCGCCCTGCTGGCCCATCGGCAGCTCCGGGTCGGGATTGCACTAGTCGGTCGTCCAGATTCCCTCAAGCCCTTTCTGCCCCAACCCTTGCCTGCTGGGATCACCATCGTGCCTGCCGAAGAGGATGTGGGCATGGCGGAAGAGCCGCTGATGGTGCGCAAAAAGCCCAAAGCCTCCATCAACATCTCGATGCAACAGGTGCGCTCCAACCAAGCGGATGCCGTGGTGGCCGCCGGGAATACCGGAGCAGCGATGGCTGCGGCCTACCTGAATTTGGGCCGGCTGGCAGGGATCGATCGCCCGGCCATTGGCGCTCTTTTGCCCACTTTGAAAGGCAAGCCGGTGCTGCTGCTGGATGTGGGGGCCAATGTGGATTGCCGGCCCCGCTTTTTGGAGCAGTTTGCCCGCATGGGATCCCTCTACTGCCAGTGCGTGCTGGGGATCGAGAAGCCGCGGGTGGGCCTGCTCAACATCGGCGAGGAGCCCAACAAGGGCAATGATTTGGCTCTGGCCACCCACCAGCGTCTGGCCCAGTTGCCAGGGATCCATTTCGCCGGCAATGCCGAGGGGCGGGATGTGCTGACCGGGGAGTTTGATGTGGTGGTGTGTGACGGCTTTGTGGGCAATGCCCTCCTCAAGTTTGCCGAAAGTGTTGGCCAGGTGATCACCCAGGTGCTGCGGGAGGAGCTGCCCCGCGGCTGGCGCGGCAAGTTGGGCTGCTGGCTGCTCCGGCCCAACCTCAAGCAGGTAAAGCGGCGCATGGACTACGTGGAGTATGGCGGTGCTTTGCTGCTCGGCGTCAACGGCATCTGCGTGATTACCCACGGCAGCTCCAAGGCGCCGATGGTCTACCACGCCATTCGCCTGGCCAAAGAGGCGGCAGAACAGAAAATCCTACAGCGGCTGCAGGCGGAAATGGTTGACCCTCGCGAACCTGAATCCAACCCCAGGCGGCGCACCCGGCCCCTTCAGGTCTACTCTGGCTCTGGCCCGGAAGTGTTGCCGTTGGGATCCCTGGAAAGGACTTCCTCCCGCTGTCCCGAACCCGTGGAAGATGCCCAGCCATAGCCTCCCGACCGTGCGGCTGGTGGGGGCAGGGGCTGCCCTGCCGGATCCCTGCCTGAGCAACGACGATCTCGGCCAGATCGTCGAAACTTCCGACGAATGGATCTGGCCCCGCACCGGCATTCGTCAGCGGCGCATTCTGCCCCCTGAGCTGAGCTTGGTGGATTTGGCGGTCCAGGCAGCCAAGGCCGCTTTGGCTCAGGCCGGGATCTTGCCTCAAGACCTGGATTTGATCCTGCTGGCCACTTCCACCGGTGTCGATCGGTTTGGCTCGGCCCCTCAGGTGCAGGCAGCTCTGGGAGCAACGCGGGCGGTGGCTTTTGATCTGACGGCAGCCTGCACGGGCTTTGTCTTTGCAGTGGCCACGGCAGCGCAGTTTTTGCAAACCGGGCTGTATCGGCGGGCCTTGGTGGTGGCGGCGGATGTGCTCTCCCGTACGGTGGACTGGGCAGATCGCACCACCTGTGTCTTGTTTGGAGATGGGGCCGGGGCGGTGGTTCTAGAGGCGGGGGAAACCGGCGGGATCCTCAGCATTGAGCTGCGCAGCGATGGCAGTGGCAGCGAGCTACTCAGCTTGTCCATGGCTACAGAGGCCAAGCCCCTGGTGGGATCCCTGCAGGTGGGGCAGTATCGCTGCTGCCCCATCACCATGAATGGCCGCGAGGTGTACAAGTTTGCCGTCCAGGCGGTGCCGGAGATCATCGAGAAGGCTCTCTTTCGGGCCGGGATCCCGGCGGAGGCGGTGCAGGGATATTTTATTCATCAGGCCAACCAGCGCATTCTCGATGCGGTAGCCAAGCGCCTGCAGCTGGATCCGCAGCGGGTGGCCAGCGTCTTAGAGCATTACGGCAACACCTCGGGCGCTTCGGTGCCGATTGCCTTGGCCACTTGGATCGAGCAGGGACGCTTTGGCGCCGGCGATCTGGGGGTGATGGCGGGCTTTGGCGCCGGCCTTACCTGGGGGGCGATTGTGTTTCGTTGGGGGAAATGAATTGATGACCGTTGCCTGGATCTATCCCGGCCAGGGATCCCAAGCGGTGGGCATGGGAAGGGACTTGCGGAACTGGCAGGGAGCAGGCCAGAAGTTGGCTTTGGCCCGTGAGATGTTGGGATGGGATCCCTTAGCTCTGTCGGAAGACCAGATCCACCAGACCGGCTACACACAACCGGCTTTGTTCACCGTATCGGCCCTGTTGACGGACTATCTCTACGCCCAGGGACAGGCTCCTGCCTGCACTGCCGGCCACAGTCTGGGCGAATACAGCGCCCTCTACGCTGCCGGCGTGTTTGATTTCGAAACCGGCCTACGGCTGGTGGCGCTGCGGGGCCAACTGATGGAAGCCGCAGGGGATCCCCCGGGCAGCATGGCGGCAGTGATGGGGTTTGACCGCGACAAGCTGGAGCACCTGTGCCAGATGATCCCCGACGTCACCCTTGCCAACGACAACAGCCCGGATCAGGTGGTGATCAGCGGCTCAGTGGAGGGGGTGCGGGCCGTCTGCGAGCAGTTGCAGGCCAAGCGCACCGTTCCCCTCAAGGTGAGCGGCGCCTTTCACTCGCCCTTTATGCAGGCTGCTGCCGAGGAGTTTGCCCACACCTTGCGTGCTGTTGACTTTCAGCCGCCGCGAGTGCCCGTCTACAGCAACTGCACTGCCACCGCCAGCCGGGATCCGCAAGCCCTTAAGCAGGCGCTGCTGGCCCAGATGACTGCCCCTGTCCGCTGGCGAGAAACCGTGTTGCAGATGGCCGCCGACGGCATCCAAGAGGTGTGGGAAATCGGCCCCGGCAACGTGCTGACGGGCTTGGTGAGGCGAACGGTGCCGACCCTGACGCGGTGCAATTTCAGCAACCTCAGCAGCTAGGGGATCTGCTATGGAGCATGACTCTAGTCAATAATAAGCTCAACTATACTGAAAATAATGTATAATATGTTCAGTACGGATTACTACCAGTTGATCTTTCTGTTTACTTTCGAGTCTGCCAACATGGTAGCCAAAGCAAAGCAGAAAATTGGTAGTAAGACGACACGGAAACTGCGCTTTGGGTATTCTACTCAAAGCTTTGCGGGATACCGCCATTCTGGTTGGAAACAAACAGAATGCTATCGCTGCATAGTTGAACAGTGATGTTCAGCAGTGTTCAGCGTAAATGTATCAGCTCCGCTAACGCGACCAGGATCCCTCCAAGTGGGATCCAACCGGCAAGCGACCCTGGGCCGGGATCTGTCCCAACAACACCTGCAGCAACGCCTGTAGAGAGACGGGGGTAGTGCCGTAGCAGGCCAAATAGACCGGGATCTGGGGCAGGGCAAAGGCGTCGTAGGGGGATCCCAAAGCCAACCCAATCACCTTTTCCGGCGGAAGGGATCCCAGCAGCAACCTCTGCGCCGGATGCCGCCACGTCTCCAGGGATCCCACCAGCACCTGCGCAGCCCTTTGAGCCCCTTCTTGGGCAATCCGCTGCTGTTCGGGGGTGGGATCCAGAGGGATGGAGAACACTTGGGCAGCGGGACAGGCTTTTTGCAGCAGCTCCCCCAACAAAGGTACAGGGGTGATAAGCAGCGGGTCAGGGGCCAAGGGAGGCAGGGATCCCCGTACTAGGGTGATGCTGTCTTGGGCGATTTGGCGGGCCAGTGCCCGGTGGTTTTCCAAGCCGGCAGGGGGGAAAGGGGGGCAGGGGGATCCCAATCCGTAGCGCCGCTTCAAGGTCAAAATTCGCTCCACTGACCGATCCAACTGCTCAACCGACAAACGACCGGCACGGAACTCCCGCAGCAGATGGGCATAGGCTTCTTTTTGGATGGCCGGGCTAAAGCCGGGATCTGCCCCAAACACCAGCACATCGGCCCCTGCCCTAAAGGCCAGTTCTGCCGCTTCGGGAATGCCGTAGGTGCGGGCAATGGCCCCCATGGTCAGGGAATCTGTCAGGACGAGACCCTGGAAACCCAGCCTCTGCCGCAGCCAGCCCGACACCACCTCAGGGGCCAGCGTTGCCGGTCGCACGGATCCCAGAGCCGGCATCACTACATGCGCCGTCATCACCGCCTCTGCCCCTGCCTGGATCAAAGCCTGAAACGGGCGCAATTCCGTGGTTTGTAGCGCCTCCAGGGGACGATCCACCCGCGGCAACCCCAGGTGGGAATCGATATCGGTGTCCCCATGACCGGGAAAATGTTTGGGCGTGCAGAGGATCCCGGCTTGCCGATAGCCGCGCCACAGAGCGAGGCCGTAATCTGTCACCTGTTTCGGGTCTGACCCAAAGGCTCGGATGCCGATGATGGGGTTGTGGGGGTTGCTGTTCACGTCCACAACAGGGGCGAAGTTGAGGTTAAACCCCAAACTTTTCAGCTCCGTTCCCACCGCACGGGCCATAGCTTCCGCCTTTGCCAGGGATCCCGCTGCTGCCACTGCCATGGCGCTGGGGAACACCGTCACCCCCTCGGTAAGGCGCACCACCGGCCCCCCCTCTTGATCAATGGCTATCCACAGGGGGACAAGGGCTTGTGCCTGAGCCGCGGCAATGAGCTGGGCCACCTGAGGCAACGTTTGAATGTTGCCGGCAATCGAATAGAAGATCAGCCCGCCCACGTGGTAGTCCCGGATCATCTCCTCGAGAGCGGAGGAAAACTCAGCTCCCTCAAAATAAACCAGAAACAGTTGCCCCACTTTCTCCTCAAGGCTCCAAGCCCTGGGATCCACTGCGGCAGCGAGACGGGGTCCTTTCGCGTCAGCGGGACGGAGTCCTATCGAGCATGTCAAAGCAGATGTCCTTGGGCGTCGCTGCCAAGAAAGCCGGTCAGGATGAGCGTAAACTACCCGACATCAACCGCTAGGCGGTACGGAGCGGGCTTTTAGTAGCCCTGCAGTTAGCAAGCCAACCACGAGCCTCTGGGGTGGTTTACAGCACCCCCAATCGACCGTTACCAGTGCCTTAAACAACCGTTTCTGGTGTCCGCAGTATTATTATAGCATTCCTCCCGACACCGACCCTACGGGTACAGTGCGGGGCTCCTGCAATTTCTAGCTGAAGTGGCTCTTGCAGGTTTAGAGTGGCGATTGACTTGTAGTTGTGGCCATACTGGAGGGATGGCGTAAAGAACTGTAACCTCAGCAGTACACCAGAGTCATCTTGAAGTGCAGTGATGAAGTGCAGTGAAATAGTGCAGTAAAATTGTCTCTAAGGCGTTCTTTGTTCTTTGTGTTGGTTCTAGCTCCCCTTTCTCCTTAAAAAAAGAGGAGTTGTGAGTGAGAGAAAACCTACCCAAACATTACCTATGGTCAAAACAATCTTCAAGACAATCTCCTCTTCCACCCTGGGGTCGATGATGTTGCCTTTCTCCTGCCGCCAGCTTTGGATAACTGCCTTTCCCGCGTTGGCTGGAGTTACGGTGGCTATTGGCGGCCTTGGGGCGGGAGGATCCCTGTGGCAGGCAGGAGCAGCAGGTTTGGCCACGGGGATGACGGGCTATGTGGCTTCTGCTCTATCTGGAAGCGAGGCCAAAGCCAAAATCCAGCTTCTGCAGCACCTCGAAAATCGACAGAAGCAAAACGAAATCACTCCTTCAGACCTACAGCAACTGCAAAGCGAACTGGCCAACCTGCGTGCTGCCCTTGAAGATTGGGCAAAAGTCCAGCAGAAGGGGGTGGCTGCTGCCCAACCTTATGATGAGGCTCGTTCGCAAGCTCAAACTCCTCAGCTTCATTTTGAAACAGAGATCCAGATCCAATCTCAAGAAGAACGACTTCCTCAGTTACGCGCAGAAGAGCAAAGTCTGAAAGCCTCGATTGGAGATTTACAAGCCAAGAAACAGAAACTCATTCAGTCCCTTAAGGAGGGCATAGCCAAGGTAGAACAACTCCAATCAAAACAGAATCTCCTGAAGCAGGATATTGCCCGCTTAACCCAGGCTTGTCGGTCAACAGGCTCTAGTAACTCCATTAAACGGTCACCTATGCCCGCGAAAGGATCTTCAGACGTATCTCTTGGCTCGGTCCGCATGACCAAAACTGCCGCCGGCGTCGCATGGGCCGACAAATATGACGAAGTCTTTGCAACCCTCGAGGAGCGAATCGACAACCTGGAAGATAGCGCCAGAGCAATGGCAGAACTGGCATCGATGGAAGGCAACGGTAGCCGGTAGGGGCAGACATCCCATCCCAATAGCACCGAAACGGTTCACAGCTCTGGCTCGCCAAAGCCCCGCAGAGGATGAGCATATTCTGAGGGGGTCAGGCCCTTAGCCTGCACCAATACTCCAAAGCCCCCCAACCCCATGGGATCCAGCAGCGCATGAAGAGCGGATCGCCGCCGCAAAACTTGGCCCACATCCACAGCTTCGCCATCAACCGGGTTCCCCATTTGGCTAAGGGCGGCCAGCCGCTCGGTCAATCCCAGGTTCACCAAAAAGCTGCTTTGCCGGGTGAACCCCAGACATCTTAGCCCCAGAGATTCTCCCACTTGCTCTAGGGTCGTAAAGTCCACATGAGCGGTGAGATCCTGGGATCCCACCCGAACATAGGGGTCCGTATAGCTGCCGTGCTGTCGGTAGGCCAAGAGCGTACCTTGGGCGCGGTGGGGGCTGTAGTAGCGCTGGGCGGTGTGGCCATAATCGATGGTGAGCACGTAGCCTCGCCGGAGCTTGCGGGCCAGGAGCTGCAGCCACTCCAAGGCTTTTAGGTTCACCTCGGTTTGGTAACCGGACGGATAAGTTTCTACAGGGATCCCCAAGCGGGCAAAATACTCCCTCAGCTCAGGAGTGGACAGATCCCCCAGCACTTCCCGGAAGTCGGCTTCTGCAGCCTCGCTGCAATCGACATAGATTTCCCGCAAAGCCCCATCCTGTACCTGCACCCGATGCACCGGAAAAGCATCCACCAGCTCATTGGAGAAGAAACAGCCTGTGACCGACTCATCCGGGATCCCGTCCCAATCCAACCAGCGCACCTTCTCCCCAAAAGGAGCCAATCGCTCCTGTTGGAGCCGCCGCAGGTGGGCAGAACGCTCCAGGATCCCATAGTCCAGCGCCTGCCAAAAAGAGGGCTGTTCGCGTAAGCGGGCCGCAGGCCTTGCAGAGCGCACGTAGGTCAGCCAATCCTGGGCCAGGCGACCGCTGCCCGCCCCCATCTCGATCACCTTGAAGTCAGGGGGGGATCCCAAAATGTGCCAGAACTGAAGGATCTGCTCCGCCAACAGTTGGGCAAAGTCCGCCGCCAGGTGGGGAGAGGTGAGGTAGTCGGGGCCAATCGGGGATCCCTGCTCGTAATAGCCCAACCCTGGCTCGTAGAGAGCCCACTCCATAAACTGGGCAAAGGTCACCGGTCCCTGAGCGCGAATGCGGCTGACAATCAACTCCCGCAACTTCTGCGTGGCCTGAGGTGTCGATAGAGAAAGACTCGGGTCGCGTAGGTGTTGCTCAGGAGCGATCACAGGTGAGGATTCCAGGGATCCAGACTTACTCAACTCAAACTTACTTGTTCAGGGGACGACGCCAATTTTGGCGAAACTGACGGTTTGAGAGCAGCAGCACCGGCCAGAGGGCCGATACCAGCCACTTCCCGGAGCCCGAATAGATGCGATCCGCCTTGCGGGCCGAGTACCAAACTCCTCCTGCGTAGATTGCCAAGAGCAAAAAAGGCCACATCTCAACCCATCCTGTTCAACGCTGCTCACCAGGTCAGGGATCCCCAATCAGTAGGCATCCTGCAGCTCATAGAAATCAGGCGTGATGTAGTCCTTGCGCAGGGGCCAACCTATCCAGTCTTCCGGCATTAAAATCCGCTTCAGGTTCGGGTGTCCCTCGAAAACAATGCCGTACATGTCGTAGGTTTCCCGTTCCTGCCAATCCGCCGACTTCCAAATCCAGTATACGGAAGGTAGGCGTGGATCCTGGCGAGGCAACTTCACCTGGAGCCGCACCTCCTGAGGGCGATCCGCCCCGTCTGACAGCTTGATCAGGTGGTAAAGGCTGACCAGTGGCTGCCCTGCCCCCAGGTCATATCCGCACTGACACTCCAGGTAGTTAAAGCCGTAGGCATAGAGGGCGGTACACAAGGGTAGGAGAAAGTCCCGCTCCACCTCCAACAGCTCTACCCCCGCTGCGTCTCTCCCCAAATACTGGTGCTCGAAGCCGTTGTCGGCCAGAAACTGGGAAACCGGGCCCCGCTCCAACGTCACCAAGGGTTCCGACTGCTCGCCTGCGGATGGCGGCGCTTGTTTTTCCTGGGCATTTTCCTCTGCCATCTCACACTCCTCCCTGCAAGGCTTTGAGCTGCTGTTCCGCCTGCTTAAAGTCGGCAGTTTGCAAAGCCGGGGGCACTGGCAAGCCAATGGCCGCAGCCAGTTCTGGCGGGGGAGCTTGGCGGGTCTCGCTCTCCAGATACTTGCCGGTGATGATCTCCGGCACAGGCTTGAGGTTGTGCTTAACCGTGTAGTAGCGGTGGGTTTGCTGCAGACGGCCTCGTTCCCGCATGTCCTCGGCGGCGATCTTCTTGCGCAGCTTGACAATGGCATCCATGATCGCCTCTGGACGAGGGGGGCAGCCGGGAATGTACACATCCACCGGGATCAGCTTGTCCACCCCCCGCACTGCCGTGTAGGAATCGGAGCTGAACATGCCACCGCTGATGGTGCAGGCCCCCATGGCAATCACGTACTTCGGCTCAGCCATTTGCTGGTAAAGCTTGACCAACGCCGGAGCCATCTTCATGGTGACCGTGCCCGCCGTGATGATCAAATCAGCGGTGCGTGGCGAAGAACGAGGCAACAGGCCAAAGCGGTCGAAGTCGAAGCGGGATCCCAGCATGGCAGCAAACTCGATGAAGCAACAGGCAGTGCCGTAGAGCAGCGGCCAGAGGCTGGACATCTTGGCCCAGTTGTACAGGTCGTTCACCGTCGTCAGAACGACGTTGTTGGAGAGGTCGGTAGTCACCTGGGGGGCAGCCCCCGGAAACAAGACTTGCGATTTCTCAGACGTCATGACCATTCCAATGCTCCTTTTCTCCAGGCGTACACAAGACCCACCACAAGGATGGCGATGAAAATCAGGGCCTCCACAAAGGCCAACAGCCCCAAGCGGTGAAACGCCACTGCCCAGGGATAGAGGAACACCGTCTCTACGTCGAAAATGACGAAGACCAGTGCGAACATGTAGTAGCGAATGTTGAACTGGATCCAGGCTTGCCCAAACGGCTCCATGCCCGACTCGTAAGTGCTGCGCCGCAGGGATCCCCGCCGCTTTGGCGCTAAGAGTGCGGAAGCCCCCAGAGCCAAAATCGGCAGCAGAGAGCAGACGATTAGAAAAACCAGCAAATACTCGTAGCCGGACAGAACAAACACGACGCCAGACTGCCTCAGGTGCTCAACATTTAGATACGTTTCCAGTATAGAGCCAGTCTGGGGCTCCCCTGCGCCACGGGATCTTCAGTTCTGTTGATGATCATGATTGTTGGGAGCGGCGTTTTTCCAGCCAGCCCCACACTCCGCTCACCACCGCCCCGGCCATCAGGATCCCCAAAGCCGGCTGAAACAAAGGCAGCCAGAGCCGCATCCAAAGTTTGTAGCCCAGTGGGATCCCAAGAAAAGCCCCGGTTACGGAAAAGACAAACCAGACAAACCCGGCGAACACCAGAAAGACAACGGCAATCAGGAAGTTATCCAGCCAGCGCTTGAGGTCAGAGGAAACCATAGGGATTGAGGCAGAACAGCTTGAAGTAGACCCAGAGGCAATCTGGGAACCGAACCTTTTGGGCCGCTAATGCCGATATCTCAGCTAGAAATCGCAGGAGCCCCGCACTGTACTCATAAAGTCAGTGTTGGGAGGAATGCGTGACTTTATTTGTTTTATGTTATAATAATAATGCGGACACCAGAAACGGCTTTTTAGGGCACTGGTAACGGTCGATTGGGGTTGTCGTAAACCAGCCCAGAGGTCCGTGGTTAGTTTACTAACTGCAGGGCTACTGAAAGCCCGCTCCGTATCGCTTTAGCGGTCTGAGTCGGGTAGTTTACCATCTTTCACCCAGACAGACTGCCGGAATAAGTTCAACAGACAGGGTAGCTTACCCCAGCACTTGGTGAAGATCCCACGTGCACCTTTTTGGGTAGAGTAAGCTGTGCCGGCCCGCTGCTGACCCGCTGTGAACACAACCCAAAACCACGGTAGCGCCAGTAGGATTCCCCAGCCAGCCTGCTAACAATAAGTGAGATTTCCCTTCTGCCGCTTGGTCAGCTCAGGTTGAAGATTGTCCCCAAATGGCTGCACCGGTTGTTGACTTGTCAAGATATAGTGGCAAAAATCTACTTATACACAATATGTAGCGTTAAGCCGATGTCCATCTCCTCTGGCTCTTCTTTTGCAGACCGCTTGCGATGGGTGATTGGCGATGAAGCCGTCTATGCGTTTGGGCGACGGGCCGGAATTAGCGATACGGCCTTGCGCAGCTACCTGAAGGGATCCGTGCCCAGCATTGACAAGGCCGTGAAAATTGCCCAAGTGGGCCAGGTCAACCTCAATTGGCTGATTACAGGGGAGGGATCCCCGCAGTTGCATCCCGACGCGAAAGCAGAGTATGTGTATGTGCCTTTTGTCGATGTGGCCGCCTCTGCCGGAGCGGGGGCGTTGGTGCGCGAAGAATCGATCGAATCGGTGATTGCTTTTGAGCGAAACTGGCTGCGGACGCACTTGAAGGGAAATCCTGCCGAGCTGAGCCTGATTCGGGTGCAGGGGGATAGCATGTCTCCCACGTTGGAGGATGGCGACTGGATCTTTGTGGAGCGGCAAGAGGGTGGAGACCTGGGCTGTGAAGGCATTTACGTCTTTCAGATGGATGGGGATCTGTTGGTCAAACGGCTGCAGCGCCTGCCTGGGTCCCAGGTGAAGGTGATCAGCGACAATCCCCGCTTTCCCCCTTTTGTGGCGGATTTGGCGGATCCCATCAACGGCCTAACCCTCATAGGGCGTTATCGAGGTCGCATCAGTTTTGATTAGCCTCCCACAGCAGATGGCGGGAAGTGGCAGTTGGACCGACCGAGAATCCCCTTGGCGAGATCGGGTCGCCGGTTAGGATGGGTCTTGAGGGTTGAGTTGAGAGGAGTTCCTGCTCCTTGCCTGCGCCCATCCAGCCGGAGGTTTGCCTGCAATGGCTCGTTCGTCCCAGCTCCTAACAGTCGCTCTCCATTCCCTAAGCGGGATCCTCTTGGTCAGCAGCGGAATCTGGGTCGGGATGGTGCTTCCCCAGCAGGCCCAACCTCAGCCCCAGCCGGAGACCAACATCTCTCCCACTCAACCCGCTTCTCCCACACCACCGATCCTGCCCACCTTGGCTCCGCCCCAGGCCAATCCTCCGGTGGCCAGCCCAACAGCAGATGCAGATCCAGAGGAAAATCATGAGAGCCCCACGGATCTGGAGGCAGAGATTCGGGAGATCCGCCAGCAGGTGATCCAGCTCTTGATCAGAATTGAGGAATTGGAGTCGCGGCTGCAACGGCTGCGTTCTCAAACAGCCCCTGAGCCTGTCAGGGAATCTTCCACTGCTGCCGAGATCGTCCCAGGAGAAGAAAGCACCCCAGCCCCGACCAAAACGCTGACCTCTTTTCAGGTGGGAACCCAAACCATCAGCCTGCCGGGCGATTTGCTGTTCGATTTTGACAAAGCCGAGATTCGACCTGAAGCAGCCTCGCTGTTGGCCCAGGTGGCCAAGTCCTTGGAAGCTATGCCCGGCGCCCGCGTTCAAGTGAATGGCCACACCGATAACATCGGGCCCTTAAACTACAACTTGGCCCTTTCTCTGCGCCGCGCCAATGCGGTTAAGGACTATTTGACGAAGCTGCTGCCGGAAGGCCATCCCATCAGTTGGACAACCTCTGGCTTTGGTCCCACCTTGCCCGTTGCCGATAACGACACAGAAGCCGGACGGCAGCGGAACCGCCGTGTGGATTTGGTCATCGCTCCCTAGCTGCACCCCCCAAAGTGGGGGATGACACGTTCTAGCAGGGCTCTGGTCTAGAATCTGGTAGGGTCAATCCGGCCAGGATTGATGGGCTTGAGTTCAATCCTCATCGTTGGGGTTCGGTTTTGAACGCGGCAGGGATCCCTCTGGACAAGAGGCAAACGTTTGCGCTGAGGGTTGACACAACCCTGGACGCGCTTGACCAGGTTTTGACCTGGTTTGAGTCTTTCCGAAATGCGGGCATCCCGGATCCCATTTGGGCGGAATGTCAGTTGGCTTTGGTAGAGGGGTTTACCAACGCCGTTCGCCACGCCCACCGCGCTCTGCCGGAAAGTACGCCCATCGACATTGAGCTGCTGCTGATGCCGCAAGGGCTGGAGTTGCGCATCTGGGATCAGGGGCAGGAGTTTGATCTGGAGGAATTTGCTCGGAACTTGTCGGATCCCACATCGCCCAACGCCAATCTTGAGTCCGAGGGGGGACGGGGTATTTTGCTGATGAAAGCTCTCTCTACTCACCTCAGCTACAGCCGCCAAGCGGATGGTCGCAACTGCCTGGTGATCGGCAAGCGCTTCGACGATCCTGGATCTCGCCCGCGTCTGTCGGTGCCGGGCTTAGGCGAGCAGACCACCGCTTAACTTGCGAATGGCCGAGCTGGCCACATCGCTGTAGCGCAGTTCACCGGCCAAGATCTGGCCCATGCGCCGAGTGGCTCCCGGTCGTTTGACGCCCACCCTGTAGCCCACGCCCGGAAAGCGATAGAACAACGCCGCAATCCGCTTAGCCCAGCGCATTTCTGAGCCCCATTCCTGCTGCACGCGGGCAGAGTAGTTCGCCAGAGCTTCTGTATCCCCGCCTAGAGCTTGATCGATGGCCTGGGCCGCCAACATGCCGGTGAGAAGGGAAGGGCGGATCCCTTCAGCGGTAAACGGATCGATAACGCAGGCGGCATCTCCCACCAAGAGGGCATTTTGGGTGTGAAGCGGTTGATCTTCGTCCCAGAGGCAGATGGGATGGCCAAACGGCTTGACCGACTTCAAGTCTACGCCAAAGCTTTGGGCATATTGGGCGGCAATTTCCCGCAGGTTTTGTTTTTCTCCACCCCGAAAGGTGCCGGCTCCAATCGAGTAGCCATCAGCCTTGGGGAAGTTCCAAATGTAGCCATTGCTGACGGCGCCGAAGTCAAAATGGGCGGCTGCAGTTTGCGGCTGCAGGAGAGGCACTTCTGCTTCCAAGGCGGCAGCCAAGCGACGGCGGCGTTCCTGAAAGCCCAGCCACTTGGCCATTGAGCCTTTTGCCCCATCGGCCCCGATCACGTACCGACCCCAGACCGGGCCGGCGGTTGTCATCACTTGCCAGCGGTCGCTTTGCCACTCAAGGCCGGAGACAGGGCATTCTGCCTGGAGCGCTGCCCCTTGCTTTTGCGCTTGCTGAATCAGGTAGTGGTCGAAAACATCCCGCCGCACCATCCAAACGGGCTCTTTCAAATCCAAATCGACCACCACCGGATCGCCGCCGCGCCAGGTGTAGCGGATTTGCCGGATCTTGAGGGAAATGGCGGGGCCAAAGTCGAAGTCAAACCAAGCCGCCACCATAGGAGAAACGCCGCCCCCACAGGGTTTGTAGCGGGGCAAGGGATCCTTTTCCAGAACCAGCACCGAGCGTCCCCGCTTGGCCAGATGGTAGGCGGCAGATCCTCCAGCAGGGCCGGCGCCGACGATGACACAGTCGTAGAGTTGCGGCATGGTTTTCGATACTCCAGGCCCCCCCATCCTGGGTTCTGCTCACCAGCTTCTAGCCTATTATGGCTGCAGCGAATTGCCTGCACGTTGCTTGCCTTTTTGTCGGGAAGACCATGCGAATTCGCTGGCAGCGCCTTGCCAACCAGCCCTCAGCTTGCTACTGTGCCGCCTGCGGAAAGCGTTTTGCGGGCGGGAAGCGAGTTCGTTGCCTTTTCAACGATAGGGGTCTGAATCTCGGCCCTATTTGCCCAGAGTGCTTTGCCCTTCCCCCAGTTCAGTTGCGAGAACAGATCCACCGCTATGCCTATTTGATGCGCCTGAATCGTCTGCGGGATCCCGGCAGCCAAGACCACGCCCATCATCTGGAGCAAGCGGCCCGGGAGCGCTCCATTCGTTATCCGGGCCTGTGGGGCTGGCTGCGGCAGTGGTGGTAGCGTTGGCAAGGGGATTGGGCATTCTGGAAAAGATGCAGGAAAATCAGGAGAGGTTGCCTTCGGGATCCCAGATCCATCTCGATTTTCCAGACCCGTTGGCTTGTTTGCTCTCGTTGGTTGAGGAGCCCCCATGCACGACCTGGACAGTTTGCCAGAACCAGTAGCCGATGCCTTGATCAAAAGCCTGCTTACGGACGTGGAGCGGCTGATCAACCAGCACGGACTGTCAGAGGTTCTGGTGGGGTTGGCCATGTATTGCAACGTGCAGTTCAAGGCCAAGTTCAATAAGCCCAACCGCACGGAGAAGGATGAGGAGTTGGGGTTTTATTTCCGCGACGCCGCCAAAGCTCTAGAGGTGGCTGCCAGCCTCACCTATCGCACCATCGACCGCTCTCAATCTGCCCGGCCCAGCACCTAGCCGCCGGGATCCCTTTTTGGCCTCCACCCCCAAGCCCCTCTCCCAGGGGGAGAGGGGGGCAGGCATTTAACCAGCAAACCGTTTCACCGCAATGGGAAGGGAAGGAACGCGGCATCTTGGGGTGGCAAGGGATCCCCCTGGGTTTTTATGCTGGTGGGCAACAAGTTGCATTGAGGCTGAGCGTGAGAATCGTCTGGGAACGCAGCATTTACGGGGGCAATGGCCGAGTGCCCTGCATTATCTGTGGGGGATGGGCCAACCCCATCCAGAAAAAAGGGCACCAAGTGTTGCTGGCGGTGGTCTATAACGACCGCGGGCAAATCTACGGGGAAGTCTGCCGCAGCTGCCTCGGTTTGGGGGCCAAAGGCATCAAAGAGTGCCTGCAAGAGCGGATCGCCCGTTTGCGCAAGCAACTGGAAGATTTGGAAGAGCTGGAGCAGGGAGAGGTGCAACTGCCTACATTGGAGCAGGAGTTGAGCGCCTATTTGGATTGAGGACTACACCCCTCTGAAAAACTTACGAAACCCCAATAGGAGGTGACGTCTCTGATTTCTTCCTGCTTCCACGACCCATGACTGGTAGCGGAGTTGGCCTCTATGGTCGTTTCAGGTTAGTCTGAGACGCCCGAGCTACTGAGAAAAGCCCCGCCCTACCGCTATGGGGAAGTAAGCTAACGGCGCGCAGAGGACGTCAACAACCTTGGTCAGCAAATATGGACGGAGAGGGAGGGATTCGAACCCTCGACGGAGCTTTTGGGCCCCGTAACTTCTTAGCAGGAAGCCGCTTTCGACCACTCAGCCACCTCTCCAGGGCCAGGAAGGGCAATGGCAAGCTGGGATCCAGCCACCAGTTCACTCATTGTAGGGGATGGGATCCCACCCGGCAACTGCCCCCTGACCCGCCCTGCAAAGACTCCGTCCCGCTATCGCGATCAGCCGGGATCCCTCCTGGGGTTGGGTGAGTCTAGCTCACCACCTGCAGGTAAATATCGAAGCTGCCGCTATTGTCGCCGTAGCTGCCCTTGGCGTCATTGATGTTGAAGGCAATATCCAGGTTGGGATCCAGATCCACCTCTTGGGGCTGCTCTGGCGAGGACTCGAAAACCTGATGGGCCACCAGTTGGGCGTTGGGTTGAAACAGCACAATCCCGTAGCGGCAGAGGCCCGGGTAGCGCCACTCCTCAGGGGTCGGGATCCCTTTGCCAAGGGGCGAGCGAATGCTGGTGGAAAATGAGAAGCCATAGCGCCAAGCCACATTCCTGGGGAAAAAGCGGATACGGCTGGCCCGCAACGGACGCCCTTGCCAGCGTAAAATGTTGCCCGCCTCTTGGTTCACCCGCAGGTCACGGAAAGCCATCCAAGCCTGTAAAGCTTCTTCTTCAGGTTGGATCCCTTCGATGGCCAGGGCCTGGCTCCAATCCAAGTCACTGCCATCGCAGGTGATCTGCCGCGGAATTTGCGCCAAATCCAGTTGTGCCAACCCCAGGGTATCAGACGCAGATTGGGTAAACATCTATCTCTCCTTTTTCCATCTGATTTTTCAAAGTGACTCCAGAAGGGATGAGCCTCTTGCTCAGAAATTGAGGAGTCACAGGGATCCTCAAGAGGAGCCTGGGGAAAGGTTGTAAGAGACCCCCATCCACATCCCTGCTGCTGGATGGAGAATGTCAGATGCACGATGACCAACGGAGTTGAAAACCTCAAGCTCTTGCCCGACCGACGAGAGACTGGGAGTTCAAGCTCCTTTAGCAGATAGATCAACGTTACTTGATGAATAAAAGCTATTCCCGAAAAGATAGCCCTTTGCAATACTTTTTTAGGGAACCTTAGGGAGTTGTTAATTCCCTGTGACTCGGCTGCGAATGAAGGCCAGAACCCAAATCCAGGTTTGCTGCAGATCTTCCAGAAGCTTGTATTTTGGAACACATTAATGGTGTAATCGCCTGTTAAGCACTCTTGCGCTCGACCCCTGGGCTCTGCAGCGGCTTTCCACAGCCCAGAGCGCCCTGACAAGCGTTTTTGGTAAGATCACCCCTACAGGTCTCCCAGGGTGCCCGGCGCCCACGGCATGCACGACAACCCTACTTCCCTCTCTTCTGATTTCGAAGTCATCTCTCTGTCCAATCCTCAACAGGCCATGTCTTTGGCGGGCACTCAGGAGGCCAACCTGAGGTGGATCAGTCGCTCCAGCGGTGCTTCTGTAACGCTGCGCGGACAAGACCTGTACCTGAAAGGCACTCCCCAACAGCGGCAGCAGGTGCGGCAATGGCTAGAATTGCTGAGGCCGCTTTGGCAAACTGGGCACCCCGTCACTGTGATCGATGCAGAGCAAGCTTTTCGCGCCCTCTCCGGACAAGAGGTTGCCGCCTACCAGCAAGCACAAGCAGGGATTTTGGCCCGCACCCGCAAAGGGGAGCTTATCCGACCGAAAACGCCCCGCCAACAGGAGTACGTGCGAGCCATTCGCACCCACGACCTCTGCTTTGGCATTGGACCGGCGGGCACAGGAAAAACCTATCTGGCTGCCGTTGTGGCCATTGCTGCCCTACAAAACCGGGAGTACGAGCGTTTGATCTTGACTCGCCCGGCTGTGGAGGCGGGAGAAAAACTGGGGTTTTTGCCGGGGGATCTGGTGGAAAAGGTGGATCCCTATCTGCGGCCCCTTTACGATGCCCTGTTCGAGTTTATCGACCCGGCCAAGCTGCCGCAGTTGATGGAGCAGGGGGTGATCGAGGTGGCGCCGCTGGCCTATATGCGAGGCCGTACTTTGAGCAATGCCTTCATCATTTTGGACGAAGCCCAGAACACCACCCCCGAGCAGATGAAGATGGCCCTCACGCGGCTGGGATTCCGGTCGCGTATGGTGGTTACCGGGGATCTCACCCAAACGGATCTGGGCAAACATCGCATGTCCGGCCTGGCAGCGGCAGAGCGTATTCTGACAGGGGTAGAGGGGGTTGCCTTTTGCTACTTCGACCAGCGGGATGTGGTGCGCCACCCTCTGGTGCAGCGGATTGTCGATGCCTACGCCCGCTACGAGGGGCAGTCGTGAAGCTGAGGGTGCTCTTTTTCGACGCTGTGGGCACTTTGTTTCGGGTGCGGGGCAGCGTGGGCCAGGTTTACAGCCAGGTGGCAGCGGAGTATGGGGTAAGGGTGGATCCCCAGGCCTTGGATCGCGCTTTTGGCCAAGTTTTTGCCCAGGCTCCAGCCCCGGCCTGCCCAGGATTGACGGGATCCCCTTTGCGGGAGTGGGAGCGGACCTGGTGGCGCCAGGTGGTGCGGGAGACTTTTGCCCGGGTGGGATCCCTGGCTGCCTTCGGAGAGCACCGGTTTGAAGACTTTTTCGCCCAATTGTTTGAGCACTTTGCCGGGGCGGATCCCTGGGAGCTGTATCCCGAGACGCTGCCGGCTTTGCGGGCCCTGCAGCAGGAAGGGATCCGGTTGGGGGTGATCTCCAACTTCGACAGCCGCTTGCCCAGGGTGCTGCAGCAGTTGCAGTTGGATCCCTACTTTTCCACCCTCACCCTCTCCACCCAAGTGGGCTATGCCAAGCCCGATCCCCGCATCTTCCAAGCTGCCCTGGCAGCCCACGGGATCCCCCCCGCAGCCGCCGGCCACATTGGCGACAGCCGCCGCGACGATTATCAGGGGGCAAAAGCAGCAGGCTTGCGAGCCCTTTGGCTGGATCGAGAGGGGAAGGATAGCTCCTGCCCAGAGCGGATAGAAGATCTGTGGGGATCCCTGTCCATGCTCAATGGGCCGAAGCAGAATTGAGCAGCAGAGGGGCAAAAAGGCCATCCGGCTTGAGCAGGTAACGCCGCAGGTTCATCCGCCGCTCCAGCAGGCAAGCGTGGCCGCTCTGGGGCGAGATTTCTACCTGCGCCTGGGGCAGCCGTTCCGCCAGCCAGCCCACCTCCTGCACCGAGGGCAACAGGCGATCCCGGCCCCCTGCCACCAGCAAAGTCGGCAGGGTCATCAACTCCAGAGGCAGCTTCTCCACAACAAAGGATCCCAGCAAAGCCAAGCGCTGGGCAGCCACTGTGGGTTCAACACTGTGAACTGCCTGGCGCAGCCGCTCCCGATCCGGCGGCTCCATTTGGCTGAGCTCCGCCAAAGCCCCCAACCCTCGCTCCGACAACTGCTGATAGAGCCCCGGCGGCAAAAAAGGCAGGAGAACATGCCCTGCCCACCACCAGGGCCTGCGTCGCAGCGACGAGGCCGGATTGACCAAAATGAGGCCACGGCACCGTTCCGGCCATTGGGCAGCCACCAACAAGGCCAGGCAGGCCCCGAAAGATTCCCCACACAAATACGCCCCCGCTTCTAGCTGGGATCCCACCCAATCGGCCAGGGTTTCCCAGCTATCCCCCGCTTCCGGGTGGTTCAAACTCAGGGGGCGAATGCGAAACTCCCGCTGCAGAGCCTGCGCCTGCCGGTAAAACAACGTACCTGTGCCATCCATACCGGGCAAATACAGCAGCAGGGGCCGCTCCTGACCGACCGCTCCCGTTGCCGGGCTGACCAAGCTAGAGGCAGATGCTACCGGCTCGCCACTCAACTTTCTCATCTCTCTGCCAATCCCAATCGCACCTGTTCTCGGGCCGCTGCAGTTAGCTCTTGAATGACCTGCATTCGCTCGCGTCGGGATCCCTGGCGCTGCTTCCTGCCCACCCAAAGGGGGGATCCCACCCTGAGCACCACCCGCCGATACAACACCACCGGATGTCCCCCTTCCTGTTGAAATCGGGGTTCAGTGGGGTCAAACCAGCGGAAAAAAGCCATGGGAATATCCATCCCCCGCCATTCTTCCTGCGCCCACACCGCCACCGGCAGAATCGGCAAGGGATCCACCGCTGCCGCCAGCGCCAGGTGGGCAAAACCCGGCTGAAACCGCCCCACCTCCCCAGGCGAGGTCTCACGGGTGATCTGCTCCGCCCCTTCTGGGAAGATCCCCACACCCACCCCCGCTGCCAAACTGGCCTGCGCCTGGCGAAAAAAATGGATTTGCTGCCGGGATCCCTGCTTGAGGGGAATGCAGTCCAAAGCCAGGGCGATTTCCCGCAGCAGCGGCACCTGAGCCAGGTAGTAATGGCAGGCAAAGCGAATCGGTCGGTCCAACCCCGCGATCAGCACCGGCGCATCCAGAAAACTGCGGTGATTGCTCACCACCACCAGCGGGCCGGCGGGAACGTGCTCCTTGCCCTCCACCCACACTTCCGTCTGGAAAAGGGTGAGCAACAACTGGGCCAGAGTCCTGGGGTCTGGAGGCCAAGAGAGAGCAGAATTGGCTGAGAACGCTGCGAAGGATCCCATCAATAGTCCACCCCGCGCCGCAGATCGGCCCCCTGCTCGGCATAGTGCTTGTGGCTCACCATTTCCGAGTGGACAGAGGCCAGCTCAAAGTAAGGTAAGGGGGCATGGCACCGCCCCGTGATGATGATCTCCGTGTCCCGCGGCTTGCGCAGCAAAGCCTGGACAATCGGCTCCACGTCCAGCAGCTCCAGATCCACCGTCGGGTTCAACTCATCCAAGATGATGGTTTTGTACAGGCCAGAAGCGATGGCCGCCCGTGCCAACTCCCAGCCCCGCTCCGCTTCTACATAGTCGATTTCCTGTTGTTTGCCCCGCCAGACAATGGCGTCCCGACCGCAACGCTGGTGATCCACCAAATCGGGGTAGCTTTCCCGCAGGGCCCGAATGGCTGCATCCTCGGTGTAGCCCGTTCCCCCCTTCAGCCATTGCATGATCAGTACACGATGGGAGAGATCCTTACTGATGCCGCGTCCAATCGCCTGCAGAGCCCGCCCCAGAGCGCTGGTGGATTTTCCCTTGCCGTTGCCGGTGTAGATCTCGATGCCGCTGCAAGGGGGTTGGCCGTTTTGGGGATCCGTCGCCCGCCGGACACTGCGCATTTCCGAGTGCAAATCCGCCAGGTCGATAATTTCCTTGGGAGCGCCGCGCCCGGTGATGATCACCTCCATGGCCTCCGGCTTTTGCTTGAGGGTACTGACCACCTCCTCCACAGGCAACAGGCCCAGATCCAGCACCGGGTTGAGCTCATCCAGCACCACCACCGAGTAAAACCCCGACGCCAAAGCCCCTTTGGCCACATCCCAACCGCGGCGGGCCTCCTGACGGTCAAACTTGGTGATCTCATCTGGGCCGAAAAACTCTCCCCGCCCGGTGCGCAATTGATCGATGAGATGGGGGAAGCCTCGCTGCAGAGCCGCAATGGCCGCATCCTCAGCATAGGTTCGGCCTGGCCCCTTGAGAAACCGCACCAGCAACACCCGGCTGGGGGCCGCCTTTTCGATCCCCAAGCCAATGGAACGCAGCACAACCCCTAGGGCCGCCTGGGACTTGCCTTTGCCCTCGCCGTCGTAGACATGGATCTGGCCCCGTCGCCGATCAAACTGCTGGGCAGTCACAATCCCAATTTCTGCCATGCCCCTCCGCGTCATCCTGCTGTTGGAAAATCCCGCTTTTCTACCCCCATCTTAGAGCCTACTTGGAGCCTAGCCAGAACTTGGGCAGGAGGGGGAAACTAAAAAGCTCCCAAGAGGCCGGAAAGACCGGGGTAAGATGAGCAATGGTTGTCCAGCCGATGCCTGTCTAGCGAGGGATCCCCCTTGTATCCGACTGCATTTTCTTCTCGCCCGTTACTCCCTGCTGTGGATAGCCCTATTGAGCTGGTGGGGGGGACGCCGCTGATCCGTCTGCGGCGGGTTGCTGCCGATTTGCCGGAATCGGTACGGGTATATGGCAAGGCAGAGTGGTACAACCCTGGGGGTTCAGTCAAGGATCGCCCGGCCCTCAACATGATTCGCGCTGGCGAACGCCAGGGCAAGCTTACCCCCGGCAAGATCATCCTCGATGCCACCAGCGGTAACACCGGCATCGCCTATGCCTGGATCGGGGCCGCCTTGGGCTACAAGGTCAAGCTGGCTCTTCCCGCCAACGCCAGCCCGGAGCGCAAGAAGATCCTGGCTGCCTATGGCGTGGACTTGGTTCTGACGGATCCCGCTCTGGGATCCGATGGGGCCATCGAGAAAGCCCGCGCCCTCTATGCGGAAAACCCCGAGCTTTATTTCTACCCTGACCAGTACAGCAACCCCGCCAACTGGCAAGCCCACTACGAAACCACTGGGGTGGAGATTTGGGAGCAAACCCAGGGGCAGGTCACCCATTTTGTTACCGGGCTAGGCACCAGCGGCACCTGTATGGGGGTGGGGCGGCGCCTGCGAGAGTATCGCCCGGATATCCAAATCATTGCCATGCAGCCCGACTCTCCCTTCCATGGCCTGGAAGGGCTCAAGCACATGGCCACAGCTCTAAAACCCGAGATTTACGATCCCACCCTGCCTGACCAGCACATTGAGATCTCCACAGAAGCAGCCCAGAAAATGGTCAAGCGCTTGGCGTTGGAAGAAGGCCTGCTGGTGGGCATCTCTGCCGGCGCCAATGTGGTGGCAGCCCTAGAGGTGGCCCGTCAGCTCTCCTCTGGAGTGGTGGTGACCATCTTTTGCGACGGGGCTGACAAATATCTTTCCGAGCGTTTCTGGACAGAGGAGTGACATCCTCCCGGCGCTCGTCCTGTGGACAGAGCGCGGGCTACTCTTCCTGTCAGCGGGACGGAGTCCTTACCTCGCAGTTGGGCATTCCTGCCCCACGCCACTTGCCTGGGTCTACAACCCCCGACAAAACAACTGGACAGGCGGTTCTCCTTCCCCAGCCTCCCTGGCTACTGCCAGCTCGCAAAACAACCTCTAATCCACCCAGCACAGTTCCCAAGGCTGAGTCCCGATGCACCCGGTACCGGCATTCAGGGCACTGAGGCCCCCCGACAGCCCAGCTGTTGCTAACCGTCCCTCAGCACTTGCAACCGACTCGACGCACTCCTTGGGCAACATCCCCCTTGCCCAGCCCTTGGCCTTGAGGTCTTCCACAAAGAAAAGATAAAGATAAAGATAAAGAGGGTCTGCCCTCGGTCCTAACGCCAATGGGCCCTCTGGAAATGGAACTTTTGGCAACCATTGGCAATGCCCTGCTGCATCCTGGCAACCTGCAGTGGTGCTCTCTTCCAGTGGCAAGACCCCTGCTGTTTTCTCGCCCCCCTGGGTTGCAGCCTTCTCAGCTGGCCTTGCAGGGCTTTGAAACCCTTGGGCCGTTCCCGGCAGACGCTGTCTGGCAAGGGGTTCTGCTGACGGTAATCAGAAGGGAAGGGTGCATCGGCAGGCAGGATGGACTCCTGCAGCAAGGAACCCCTGTCCAGTGGCCAAGAGCAAGATTCTACCCACTCCTTAGATTTCTGGCAAAGCGTAGTTGTATACGCGCCGGCCAATCTCCAGCCACGTCAACAGCGAGGACTCTGTCCCGCTAACGCGAGCGGCTTGCTGGGAGGCATCTGGATCAATCCGGTGCTTGTAGGGTACGCCAGCACAGGTACGTTTTACTACAGATTTTGCTCAGGGGTATGGCGGGGATCCATGTATCCCGGTGCTCACCCTGCGGGCAGGGCGCGGGACTGATTGCCCCTGCACCCCGTTAGCTACACCGCTGGGAAGCCCCGCCCTCTATATAGTGGCTAGTCACTATCCACTCACCACTATCCAGGGTGAGGGTCGGGATGAAAGGCGGGGACACTTTGGTTTTCAATGGACTGGCCTAAAACCGAGACGGTAACCCCACCGCATGAAGCAATAAGGTAGGATTCATTCCAGTAGATTACCCTTGCCTCAATGAGAACTGCTTACCAGTACCGTTTGCGACCTACGCCCAGCCAGATTGCTTTGATGAGCGAGTGGCTAGACTTGTTACGGAAGCAGTACAACTACCGCTTGGCAGAGCGCTTTGCGTGGTGGGAACACAATCGCTGTGACATCAATGCTTGTCCCCTAGTCTGTCATTTGCCCCAGCTGAAAGACAAGCCCGATTTCTACTCCCAGAAACGGGACTTGGTGAGCACGAAAGCCCTGTTTCCGGAGTACAGAGCAGTCCATTCGCAAGTCCTGCAAAACTGCATAGAGCGAGTGCACAAAGCATTCGACCGCTGGCTGAAGGGGGACTGTAACGGCAAGCGGGCAGGGAAACCCAGATTTAAGGGAGCTGGGCGGTATCGCTCCTTCAGTTTCCCCCAGATGAAACAAGACTGCATTTGCGGGCAGTTTATCCATCTGCCCAAAATCGGTGCTGTTCGGATAATTCAGCACCGTCCTTTGCCTGACGGTTTTGTCATCAAGACTGCTACCATCACCCGCAAGGCAGACGGGTGGTATGTGACCTTGAGCCTGCAAGATTCATCTGTCCCCGTATTTACCCCTGACCCGCCAACACTGGAGAACACGATGGGGATCGACGTGGGACTGGACTCCTTTTTGGTGACCGACGCGGGGGAGTCTGTTCCAGTTCCCCAGTATTACCGCAGAGCCCAAAAGCGGTTAAAGAGACTGCAGCGGGCAGTGTCTCGCAAGAAGAAAGGGTCAAACCGCCTATGGCTAGTGACTAGTGGATAGTGACCAGTGGATAGTGAATAGTGACTATCCACTAACCACTATCTCAGCGCAAAGATTTTCATGACAAAACAGCGAACTGGCTGGTAAGCAAGGGCAAACATATTGGGTACGAAGCCCTGAATATCAAAGGTGTTGCTAGAACCCGACTAGCAAAATCTACCTATGATGCTGGGTGGGGACAATTTCTGCAAATGCTGGCAGTCAAGGCTGAAAGAGCTGGGCTGAGGGCGATTGCAGTGAATCCCAACGGCAGCAGTCAAAACTGCTCTCGGTGCGGTCAAAGAGTACCGAAAGCGATTCAAGACAGATGGCATTCTTGTTCCCATTGTGGGCTAGAACTAGGACGCGACCACCATGCGGCCATCAACATCAAGCACAGGGCGGTGGGGCATCCCGTTCTTTTCGCGTCAGCGGGACGTAGTCCTCAAGCGCAGGAAACGTCCTTTTCGCGCTAGCGGCGCGGAGCGCTTTGCGTCAGCATGAGTGTGGGAGTATGTCACGTACCTTTAAGGCTGAGCGCAGAGGGATCCCATGGCGATCATCGTCCTGAAAGCCTGGTATTTGGATTCGGTGTTGTCTGCTTCCCAAGTCCAACAGAGGGCCCCCGACCTGCGCCTGAGCCGTACCGGCCTCTTGAAAACGGCGATGCGGGCCGACTTTCTCGACGATGTGGAGCAGGTGAAGGCTTCCCTGTGGTGGCAGCGCTACCTGGAAGGAGAGCTGGTGGAGTTTTACATCGAGGGCAGCGGTGCCTACAGCATCTCCAACCTCGATTTAATTAGCCGCGAGATCTACTTTAATAAGCGGGCCACTCTGAACATGACCGAGCCGGTCATCTACTTCTGCGGCCAATCGGATTACCCCGACTCCAGCGCCACTCTGCACCGGGCATTGCAAGCCGTGGTAGAGACCCTCAATCGCAACCACGGGCCGGTTGTGCCCCTACAGCTTCAGGGATCCCTTCCCGCTGAGGCTGAGACCCCGCTCATCGATGCGGCCTTGATTCGCAAGCTCAAGCACGCGCTGCTGGTGGTGGCCGATGTAACCCCTGTGCAGGTGAATGGCCGGGGGCGTCCCCTACCCAGCCCTCAGGTCTGTCTGGAGTTGGGCTATGCCCTGCAATCGAAGCGCCCCGAACAATTGCTGCTGGTACAACTCCCCCGCGACGGCATCGAGGGATCCTTTCCCTTTGAGGTAGAGGGCAGCAGTTTTTTGAAAATCGCCGATCCCCAGCATCTGTCCGATCAATTGGGAGCCGAGATCGCCCGGCAGTTGCAGCGCAACCGGGTTATCTCCCTCTAGCCAGCAGCACCTATCCAACCTCCCCTCGCAGCCGCTAGACTCTTGGAGATGGCCTCATGGTGGCCGCCTCTGGCCATAGGGGGCGCGGATCCCCGAAACCCAAACAGC
Source organism: Synechococcus sp. JA-2-3B'a(2-13) (assembly GCF_000013225.1). Classification (NCBI taxonomy): domain Bacteria; kingdom Bacillati; phylum Cyanobacteriota; class Cyanophyceae; order Synechococcales; family Synechococcaceae; genus Synechococcus; species Synechococcus sp. JA-2-3B'a(2-13). The sequence continues at coordinate 2,422,687 of NC_007776.1, read as the reverse complement.
CTCGCTACCTTATTTTCCCCTTGTGAACCATGACCCTGGCTAACGCAAATCCTTTGGTTTCGCCGGATCGCTCTGCATCAGGTTGGCAGAGAGGTCTGAACAGCATAATGTTCCTGCTGCTGTTGGGGGTTCCCCTATCTTGGGTGGGGCACTTCCGGGGCTGGGATCCCAACCTGGTCTTCCTCTGTGCGGCTTTGGCGGTGGTGGCCTTGGCAAAGTTTATGGGTCAGGCCACGGAAGAGATTGCAGCCTTGACAGGGCCGACAGTCGGGGGGCTGATCAACGCCACCTTTGGCAATGCGGCGGAGTTAATCATCGGCTTGGTGGCACTGCGGGCGGGGCTGGTGGATGTGGTAAAAGCCTCCGTCACCGGCGCGATCATCAGTAACCTGCTCCTGGTGGCCGGCTTGGCCATGTTTTTGGGCGGGATCAAGTTTCGAGAGCAGAGCTTTCGACCCGAGGTGGCCCGCATGAATGCCTCGGTGATGAACCTGGCGGTGGTGGCCTTGATCTTGCCCAGCGTGGTCACCTATGCCGATGCCAACTTGGGGGAGATCTCCATCCAAGAGCTATCCACGGCAGTAGCCCTGGTGCTGATTGGGGTTTACGGTCTCACTTTGCTGTTTTCCCTCAAAACCCACAGTTACCTCTACGCCCTTCACGAAGCAGAAGCCGCAGAAGATGAGGCGGCCAATCGCCTGGCCCCCAATCCGGTTTTGCAGGCGGAAGGATCCATTCCCCAAGTGCTGACGGCTCCGCCCGAGGGAGCCGGTTTGGGGTTTTGGGTGCTGGCCCTCTTGGGGTTGACGGTGTTGGTGGCGCTGGAGTCGGAACTGTTGGTGAGCACTCTAGAGGACACGCTGGAACACTTTCACATGACGCCGCTGTTTATGGGGGTGGTTTTGTTGCCGATCATCGGCAACGCGGCAGAGCATGCGACGGCGATCACGGTGGCCATGAAAGACAAGATGGATCTCTCCTTCTCGGTGGCGCTGGGCTCGACGATGCAGATTGCCCTGTTTGTGGCACCTCTGCTGGTGCTGGCCGGGGATGTGCTGCATCAGCCCATGAACTTCAACTTCGGCATGGTGGAGTTGGTGGCCATTGCCGTCTCGGTGCTGCTGATCAATTCCGTTAGCAGCGATGGGCGCTCCAACTGGCTGGAAGGGCTACTGCTCTTGGCCACCTATGCCATCCTCGGGATTGCTTTCTTCTTTCTGGAGTGAGGCGTTAAAGTGTTCTGCACCGCTGACGCAAACGGCTCATGCTGCGAAGCTGCGAATGGTGCCCCGCACCGCTGACGGGAACGGTAGGCAGGCCGAAGCCGAGGAAAACGGGATCCCTGTTGTGGCCTCTCCTTTTCGGTGCATCTTTTGCCCTATCCCCCATAGGCGGGCCCGCATGGGGGCAGGAAACTGCTGAAAACAACGGCACCGCCCCCAACCTGCCTTTGCTCAACCGTTTGGATGCCCTAGAAGAGCTGCGGCAAGCGCTTAGCCTCCCCACCTCCTCTGTCCAGGCGGAGGCCGTGACGCTGGATGGGCGGCGTTTGTTCGTGGTTACCGCACCGCAGGGGGATCCCGGCAGCCTGCCTCCGGTGTTGCAGCGGGTGCGCTCCATTGAACAAACCCTGCACCAGTTGGCCAGCGCCGGATTCGATCCAGAGGCGCTGCAGGTTGAAGTCACCCTGGACGGCCAGACCAACCAGCCTGTTATCCGGGTGAATGGGCGACATTTGCTGACCATCACCTCCCTCGATGCTCAATTCCAGGGCGCCCAACCCATGGACTGGGCTGAGCAGGTAGCCGGCATTGTTGAGGAAGCGCTGCGCACTTCGCAACGGGAGCGGCAGCCTCAATTTTTGCGCCGCCAAGCGGTGATTGCCCTCGGCATCCTGGCTGTGGTAGGGAGCCTGAGCCAGCTCTGCCAGCGAAAACGGCGACGGCTGCAGCAAAAACGCGATGCCCTGCAGACGGAATACCAGGCCATCCAAGCAGAGGTACAGGAGCACCTAGCGGGGGAAGAGCAGTCGGGTGTGGATCCCGTCTTGGTCGAACAACAGGCCGGACGCAAACGGCAGGAATCCTACTTGGAGCTGCAAATTCGCCTGCTACGCCTGGTGCAAATTAGCCTGTGGGTGGGCGGAGTCGGGGTGAGCTTGGGCCTTTTCCCGCAAACGCGACCCCTGCAAAGGTTTTTCCTGGTTTCCCTGCGCGGCCCTCTGTTGCGGTTGGTAGGGGTGGGTCTGGCCACCTATGGCAGTGTCTGGCTGAGTGGACTGGTGCTGGATAACCTCTTTGCTGCCCTGCGCCAAGAGCAAAATGCCCCCACCTATCGCCTCAGCAAACGTCTCAGCACCTTTGCCAGCGTCTCTAAAGGAGTTGCAGCCACTACCTTGGTCTTGCTCGGATCCCTGGCTGGCCTGGCCTCGGTGGGGGTCAATATTGGCCCCTTAGTGGCCAGCCTAGGCTTTATTGGGCTGGGGATTTCCCTGGCTGCTCAGGATCTGATTAAGGACGTGATCAATGGGCTGTTGATTTTGATCGAAGATCAATTTGCCGAAGGGGATGTGATCGTGGTGGACGGGCGGGGCGGCCTCGTGGAACACATGGATCTGCGGCTAACCCAGTTGCGCAACACCGAAGGCAGCTTGATCTCCATTCCCAACAGTGCCATCCGGGTGGTGGAGAACCTCTCCAACGGCTGGTCACGGGTGGATCTGGGGATTGTGATCGCCTATGAAAACGATCTGGAACAGGCAATACGCATCACCGAGCAGGTGGCTCTGCAGATGTACCGGGAGCCAGCTTGGCGGGAAAAAATCCTCGAGCCCCCCGAAATGCACGGTGTCGATGATCTGGGGGAGCGGGGGATCACGTTGCGCATTTGGATCAAGGTGCAGCCCCTGCAGCAGTGGAGGGTGGCGCGGGAATACCGCCGTCGCCTCAAGCACGCCTTCGATCAAGCAGGGATCCAGATTCCTTTCCCACAGCAGACCCTCTGGTTCCACAGCCCCTTGGAGATGCGCATCCAGGGTCTCAGCCCAGAGGAGACCCACCGCCTGCTGCACCTGATGGAATCGCGGCTCGAGGCTCGCCTGCGGGAAAGGGATCCCGTTGCAAACGACTTGACAAATTGACAAAATAGGCGGCTGCCGAAAGCTTCTACCCTTAGCCGCTCAGCCGGCTAGCAGTTTCAACAGGGCGGTCGCGCCAGCAGGCCGCAAGTCTAGTGACTACTCATCGCCGATGATTTCCGGCTCAGTCAGTTCATCCGACATTTCGATGACGGCGCGGCGGATCGGCTTCATCCAGCCATCTTCTATATCATCCGGATCCTCGTAGCGGCGGCGCTTGGCGCGGTTGGCCACCTGTACCGTGATGCGATAGCGATTTTTGGAAGCGTTGATCAGAGCCTCTACCCGACGCATCAGCTCGTCATTGTCAATAGCCAGTTGATTCTTGCGGGAAGCCATAATCGCAGTCTTAAATCGCCACCAGGATCCCAACGAGACTCCGTCCCGCTAACGCGAAAGGACTCCGTCCCGCTACCGCGATCCTAGCAGAGAACCTTCCAGTTCTTGCATTCCTGTAGCGTTGCATGGCAATAGGGTGGGACTTTTGCCAAGAACTCATTTGTCAAGATTTGTCAAGAACTCATTTGTAGAGCAGCTTGCTCTGCTCTTGTACAACTCACAGGGGCTGCTAATCCAGCAAAAACTGTACCCACTTCGGCGGGGGTGGCAGCGGGCAACGAAAGTGCTCCATCACCAGGGCGGCCACCAAATGCACCGTGAATACGTAGATGAGGGAATTGAAGGCAATAAATCCCACCACCACCACCTGAACCATCCAGGGTTCTGCCACCCAGTAGACGCCCCATCGGCTGAGGGACACATCCAGGAGCCAGTTGGTTAGGCCGGTAAGTTGAATGGTTACGTAGATCCAGAGGTTTTCCCCCACCAGTAGGGAGGAAAGCACCAACTGAAAGATCAAGCCCAGGGCGCTGAGCACAGCCCCGCTCACCACCGAGACGTACCAGGAAAGACGCTGCTGCCACAGGCGGGCACACCAATAGCCCAGCAGACCATAGGGAATGACATAGAGAATGCTGCGCGTGGGCCCTATCAGCACCGTCAGCAACAGGCCGGAGACCACCAGGGCCATTGCCCCTGTGCGGGGATCCCAGCGCATCACCGCCAGCGCCACCGGAATGGGGAAAAACAGACGTATAAAGGGGGCCAGCGGCGTGTAGCTCAGGATCCAGATCAAGGCCGCGGTACTGGCCAAAAAAGCCGTTTCCACCACCCTCAAAGCCGGAGAACGGGGAGGTGGGGGGGGTAAGGGAGGAAAGTCATCCTGCACAGAAGGCTGAGGCGGCGGGGGCACATCCAGAAAAGCACAACTTTTCCCAGCTTAGGCCACCGGTTGCCGGGCTGGGCGCAATTGTTGCTTGGAGGTGTGGATTTGGACTGCAAACCGACCCCCATCGGCCAGTCTCTCCTGACCCTACCCATCAACTTGTCTTGAAACGACTAGGGCGTTCTGATAAAGTTGAGGCGGGATTTGCCCTGAGAGAGCGGGATCCCTTCTGGACAAGTCTAGGGTCAATGCTATGGCAGTGCGGGTGGGCATCAACGGTTTTGGCCGCATCGGACGGCTGGTGTTGCGGGCTGCTTGGGGCTGGGAAGAGCTGGAATTCGCCCACATCAACGAGATCAAAGGGGGAGCTGCGACGGCGGCCCACCTGTTGAAGTTTGACTCGGTGCAGGGCCGCTGGGCTATCGACATTGAGGGATCCGATAACCGGCTGCGCATTCAGGACAAAACCCTCACCTTTAGCGAACACAAGTCTCCTGGTGAAGTGCCCTGGGCAGAGTTGGGGATCGAGCTAGTGCTGGAATGCTCGGGCAAATTTGTCAAGGCAGCGGAGCTGGATGCCTACTTCAAAGCGGGGGTGCGCAAGGTGATTGTGGCTGCCCCTGTCAAGGACGAAGAGGCCCTCAACATTGTTATGGGCGTCAACGATCACCTGTACGACCCGGCCCGGCACCATTTGCTGACGGCGGCTTCCTGCACCACCAACTGCCTGGCTCCTTTGGTGAAGGTCATCCACGAGGGGATCGGCATTGTTCACGGGGTGATCACCACCATCCATGACGTTACCAATACCCAAACCATGGTGGATGCCCCCCACAAAGACCTGCGGCGGGCCCGCTCCGCTCTGCTGTCTCTGGTGCCCACCACCACCGGCTCGGCTACGGCCATTGGTCTGATTTACCCCGAACTCAACGGCAAATTAAACGGCATTGCGGTGCGTGTTCCTCTCTTGAACGCTTCCCTGACCGATGCGGTGTTCGAAGTCAGGCGGCCCACCACCGTGGAAGAAGTCAATCACCTCTTAAAAACGGCAGCCGAGGGCGAACTCAAGGGGATCCTCGGCTACGAGGAGCTGCCCCTGGTCTCGGTGGATTTCAAAGGGGATCCCCGTTCCAGCATTGTGGATGCGCCCTCGACGATGGTGGTGGATGGCGCCCAGGTGAAGATCCTGGCCTGGTACGACAACGAATGGGGCTATGCCAACCGCATGGCGGAACTGGCCCGCAAAGTGGCCCGCAGTCTATAGAAACATCTCCCTTGGAGACCTGCCCATGACTTCTGTTTCGACAGCTCAAGCCTCTGCGGTTCGCAACTACGCCCTGGTTACAGCGGCCTATTGGGGGTTCACCATCACCGATGGCGCCATCCGCATGTTGGTGCTGCTGCACTTCCACAAGTTGGGCTTTACCCCGATCCAAATTGCCATGCTGTTTCTCTTCTACGAGATCTTCGGGGTGATCACCAACTTCCTGGGCGGCTGGATTGGATCCCTGTTTGGCCTGCGGCTGACCCTGTATGGGGGCATTGCCATCCAGATCTTCGGTTTGGTGATGCTGGGGGTGATCAACCTGCAGTGGCCGGTCTGGAGTCAGGTGGCCTACGTGATGACCGCCCAAGCTCTGGCCGGGATCGCCAAAGATCTCACCAAGATGAGCTCCAAAAGCGCCATCCGCCTGGTGGTGCCCAAAGAAGCGGAATCCCGCCTGTTTCGTTGGGTGGCTATGCTCACCGGATCCAAAAACGCCCTCAAGGGGGTGGGGTTCTTTGTGGGAGCGGCCCTGCTGCAGATCTTCACCGAAATCTACGGGGATCCCATGGGCTTCCGCATGGCCAACTTTGTCCAGGCGGGGGCGTTGGCTTTGATCTTCTGTTCGGGGGCGCTGCTGCCGGCAGACATGGGCAAAATCAAGGCCAAGATCCCCTTCAAGCGGCTGTTTTCCAAGAGCAGAGAGATCAACATCCTCTCGGCAGCTCGCTTTTTCCTGTTTGGGTCGCGGGATGTGTGGTTTGTGGTGGCCCTGCCGGTGTTTCTCTACGACGAGCTGGGCTGGACTTTTATGCAGGTGGGCAGTTACATGGCCATCTGGGTGATTGGCTATGGGTTCATTCAGTTTGTAGCGCCGCAACTGCTGGGTGGGGGTCGCCCTGGCCGTGCTCCCAAGGCCCGCACCATCCAGATTTGGACCTTCGTGCTGACGGCGGTGCCGGCGATCATTGCCACAGCCTTCATGGCCGGGCTGGCACCGGAGCTGGTGATCACCGGCGGCTTGATCCTGTTCGGGATCGTCTTTGCCTTCAATTCGGCAGTGCATTCCTACCTGGTGCTGGCCTACACGGAAGACGACGACGTAGCCCTCAATGTGGGCTTTTATTACATGGCTAATTCCGGCGGGCGGCTGTTGGGGACGGTAACTTCTGGGATCCTCTTCCAGTTCTACGGATTGGAGGGCTGTCTTTGGTTTTCCACCCTCTTGATCTTGGCGGCGGGGCTGTTCTCGTTGAAATTGCCGGATCCCAGCAAAACCCCGGTGGAGTGGGTGGTTAAGCCAGGGGATTGAAGATGGAGGGCTACCAGCGGAGATCGATGCATCCATTCAACCCATCCACAAATGGGTGGAGGGGAAAGAACTCTGCTCAGCACAAACGAGAGGCCCAACGATGAGATAGTAGAGGAGCAAGCAGCTTTTCCGGCAGCCTATGAGCCTGCGCATTGTTCCCACGACGCCCTTCCCTGGCCAGAGACCCGGCACCTCTGGCCTGCGCAAGCCGGTATCGGTGTTTCAGCAGCCCCACTACCTGGAAAACTTCGTCCAATCCATTTTTGATGTCCTAGAGGGATCCGCCGGCCAAACCCTGGTGGTGGGGGGGGATGGCCGCTACTACAACCGCGAGGCCATTCAGATCCTGCTCAAGATGGCGGCGGCCAACGGCATCGGGCGAGTCCTGGTGGGCCAAGGAGGGATCCTCTCCACGCCGGCGGTTTCCTGTCTCATCCGCAAGTACGGCGCCTACGGGGGGATCATCTTCTCTGCCAGCCACAACCCCGGCGGCCCCCAGGGGGATTTCGGCATCAAGTACAACATCGGCAACGGTGGCCCTGCCCCGGAGAAGGTGACCGAGGCCATTTACGCCCGCACCCAGCAGATCCGGGAGTACCGCATCCTGGAAGCTCCCGATGTCGATCTGGATCGCTTGGGCGAGCAACGGCTGGAATCCCTGACGGTGTCCGTCATCGACCCGGTGGCCGATTACTTGGGCCTGATGCAGCGTCTGTTCGATTTCGAGGCCATCCGCGACTACCTGGCTTCCGGGATCCGCATTGCCTTCGACGCCATGCACGCCGTCACCGGCCCCTATGCCCACGCCATTTTGCAGGGATCCCTGGGAGCACCAGAGGGCAGTGTGCTCAACGGGCAGCCCCTGCCGGATTTTGGCGGCGGACACCCGGATCCCAACCTGGTGCATGCCCGCTCGTTGGTGGAACTGTTGTTTCGGGAAGATGGGCCGGACTTTGGGGCCGCTTCCGATGGGGATGGGGATCGCAACCTGATCCTGGGCCGCCAATTTTACGTGACCCCCAGCGACAGCTTGGCAGTGCTGGCAGCCAATGCCCACCGGGTACCCGGCTACCGAGAAGGGCTGGCGGGAATTGCCCGCTCCATGCCCACCAGCCAGGCAGCAGATCGGGTGGCGGCCAAGCTGGGGATCCCTTGCTATGAGACCCCCACCGGCTGGAAATTCTTCGGCAACCTGCTGGATGCGGGCAAAGTTACCCTCTGCGGGGAAGAGAGCTTCGGCACCGGATCTCACCACATCCGGGAAAAAGACGGGCTCTGGGCCGTCCTGTTTTGGCTGAACATTTTGGCCGTTCGACGGCAGCCGGTGCGGCAGATCGTGGAAGAGCACTGGCGCACCTATGGGCGCAACGTCTACTCCCGTCACGACTACGAGGGACTGCCGGTGGAGGTGGCCGAGGCGCTGATGGAAGACTTGCGACGCTCCCTGCCTGGGTGGGTGGGCCAGCGCTTGGGATCCCACACAGTGGCTTATGCCGATGACTTCAGCTACACCGATCCCGTGGACGGCAGCACCACCAGCCACCAAGGGATCCGCATCGGCTTTGAGGATGGATCCCGCATCATCTACCGGCTTTCGGGAACCGGCACCCACGGAGCCACCCTGCGGGTGTACCTGGAGCGATTGGAGCTGGATCCCGCCCGGCATGGCCTGGATCCCCAAGTGGCCTTGGCCGAACAGATTCAACTGGCCGATCACCTTGCCCAGATTCGCGCCCGCACCGGTCGGCAGCAGCCAGACGTCATCACCTAGCCCGTCGCAACAGTGGACAGGGAGCCTTCCCAGGGAAGCGGGGATCAGGGCCTGAGGCCATCCCAGCCGGTCGCGTCGGCGTCGCGGAGCAGAAAGGTGCCGATAGGGGAGGTGATGGGAGAGGTCAGTTGAAAATCTCCCCGCTCTTGGGTGAGGCCCACCGGGCGACTGGGGAAAGCCACCAGGATCCCTTCCAGGCGCAGCGACTCGGCTACCGGATCGTAGGCCAGGCGCAGCTCAAAATCCCGCAGGTCGCGGCGAACTTCCACCCGGCGGATCCCTGCTTCCGTCAGGCCCAAGCGCAGCCGCCAGTGATTTTGCCATCGCGTGCCGAGGGTGGCATCCAGCTCCAGGCCATAGGTAGAGATCTGGCCCAACCGGGGATCGTAAACCGCCTGCAGCGCATAGCTGATCCCCGGCTCATACACATCCAGGCCGGAGCGTTGATCCCGGTTAAATGTGGTGCTGCTGCGCCCCCGATACTCCAGACGAACGGGTTGGAGCTGTCCCTGGTTCAGGTCGTAGGCCGTCTGCAACTGAATGTTGAACAGATCAGGGGCGGTGCTCCAGGTGAAGTTGGCGTTGAGGGTATCCCACTTCTGGGTGATGAAGTCGTAGCCAAGGCTGGTGTCCAGGCGCACCAGGTTTTTCACCTCTGCCTGCAGCTCCTGCAAGTTGCGGGAGGCAATCGCTGCCAAATCCTCCGGGGTATCGTCGGGGAAGGTCAGGGCTATCGGCAGCTCGCCGGGCAGGTCATCTTCAAAGGCAATGTAGCCTGGGGGCACATCGGGTAGGGGATCGCGGGGCGTAAAGAAGCTGATGTTGGCATTGATGCGATCCACATCTTTAGGGCTGGTGGAGAGGGTTTGGAAGGGCACAGAATTGTTGCCGTAGAAGGTGCGGCTGTAGCGCAGGTCGATGGTATTCCAGTCGGCAGGTCTGAGACTGAGGCGAGGGTTGAGGCTGACGGTAGACTCCTGGTCAGGAGTGGAGTAGAGGACTTGGGTGTAATCGATAGAACCCGGCATGAAGGTGATCCAGGGAGCCGGTTGAATATCGTTGAACTGGAGGCTGGAGCGCAGCTCGTAGCGATTGAAAAAGTGGAGACCTGCCCCCACCTCTTGATCCGGCTGTTGCTCTTGAGTCAGGGTGAGGGCGCTGCTGAGGGCAATATCGGGCGTGATGCGAATGAGGTCGGGGTTAAAGGCCAGCTCGAAGTTGCGACGCGGCTCGTTGTCGCCATTGGAACTGCTGTAGGCACGGTAGGCTAGGCGATAGGTACCTCCCCAACCGGGTGGGGTCAGTTGAGTGCCCAGCGTCAACCGCGCATCGGCAAAGTCGGGGCCATCTTTGACGCTCACCCGCTGGTTGTAGTCCAAGCGCAGATCCGATTGCAGCCAATGCACGCCCCCGTAGCGCTGAGTGTGGCTGAGGGTGAGGGGGAAGCTGTAGATGCCCCGCTCCTGGGATCCGGTGCGGCTGATGTTGAGGGTGGTAGTGGAGAGATCCCCCTGAAAGGTGGCGTTGAGGCGGAGATCGGCGTTGTCGTTGCGCCCGCCGGCAGGACGGTAGGTGTTGTCCAGGTTGAGGTTGAGCTGCCCCCGCAGTTGGCCTTCCTGCCCAAAGAGGTTGGCAGCGTAAAAGTCGAAGTTGTGGTCGATGCGGAAACGGCTGGAGAAGCGCTGTTGGTCGGCTTCGGTAACCAAGTAAAACTGGGCTCGCCCGTAGTTGACACTGTCCGGGATGGGCAGGATGTAGTCATGCAAGAAACCAATGCCCACCCCTTTTTTCTGGATGGCATCCAGCCGCAGGCCGCCGAAGTTGTATTCGTCGAAGCGGTAGGCCCAACTGGATTTGACAAACACCCCCTCTGTCTCGCTGCGCCCCGGCAGCACCCATTGGTGATCTCGCAGGCTGTAGATGAACAGGGGGAAATAGGCGATCTGAAGGCCCGCCCGCAGATCCCCTGCTTCTGTCAGCTCGCCGCCGGCAAACACGCGGGCGTCGTAGACGATCACCCGGTCATCGGGAAACACCTCCACCCGATCCCCTTGCACGTAGTGGGTGATGGGTGGCTCTGGCGAGGTGGTGACGGTGGCTTTCTCGAAAAAGATCTGATCCCCCAAAATGGCAGTGGTCTCTTGGCTGCGCACAAAGACCTTGGTGCCCGGCTCCTCCCCCGGCAGAATGACCAGCGAGCTCTCAAATTGGGCGGTGCGACCGGGGATATCCAGATCCAAATTTCGCCCTTCGATTTGCCGGATCCCGCGCCCTTGGGGGCCAGGGGGCTGCTCCATGCGAAAAGGGCCCTCGCTGCGCAGGCGTCGCTCCCGCCGATAAAACAGCAGCCGGTCGCCGGTGATGCGGGTGCCGTCGGCCAGTTGGATCAAGGCGTTCCCCTCGGCAATGCCCAGGTCTTGTTCGGCGATGTAGCTGAGCACATCCCCACTCACGTTGATTTGATCCGGGTCAAGGGGAATTTGCCGCTGCGCGGTGGCCGAGAGCTGCTGGCGGATTTGGGATCCCTGGCTAACGTTCCCTGTCGCCGAGACGGCATCTGCCCCGGTGCCCAGATCCCGCAAAAGGGGGAACTGCTCCAGCAGTTGAGGAGCCAGGGGTGAGCCAGCGGTGGGGATAAAGGCTTCCGTTCCCCTTGGAGGGGATCCCGTCAGCCCCGACCCAGGGGTGGCCTCTGCCAACAGGACACCGCCCAAATCCAAGCTCCCACCGGCTTGGGAGATCAAGGGAGGAACCGTCGAAGCTGGGATCCGGTGCAACCTTGCCTCTGAACCAGCTCCACCTTGCAGTTGGGCCGTAGCCCGGTTTTCGCCATTGGATTCCGATCGCGTTAGCGGGACGGAGTCCTTGGTGGGGCGCAGCCAGGGTTGCTCTTCCACTCGCAGGGCCTCAGCCTGAGAAGTCATGGGCTGGGAAAGCCGAAGGGAGTCCAGGGTGGGAACTGCTGCAGTGGGCGTCGCCGGTGAAGGGGGTTGGGGAGAAGGTGTTGCCTGGGCCTGCTGCGCCTGTCGCCGAGCATGGGCTGCTGCCCCTTCGGCCAACAGCCGTTGTAGCCGCTGTCGGTTCAGTTCTTCTGGCGTGAGGGGCTTTTCAGGAGAGTTGGCAAGGGGAGGGGATCCAAAGTCTGAAACCGGGGCCGTAGGGGGTGGGGTTGCCGCAGTCAAGGCTGTAGCAGGCAGAGAAGATTGCGCCTCGGCCAAGGTGATGGGCTCCTCATCGGCGGCAGCCATCGGTTCTGGGCTGGAAGCCCGGCGGGCCAGTTGCAGGCGCTGAGCAAGTGTTTGCGCTGACCGAAAGCGCTGGTAGCCCTCCAGAGAGAACTCCGTCCCGCCGACGCCAACAGTGGGCAGGGGGTCCAACTGGGCGAAGACGGCCTCCCCCGTCCCCAACCACAGGGAGCCGCCCCAGCAAAGAGCCAACCACTTTGCCCAAGGGCTGAAGTCAGGGGGGAAGTTGCAGGATTTCACCGTAAAAACCGCCACAGTAAAGAGAAGCCCACCCCACCGAAAATCATATTCGGCAACCAGGCAGCCAGCCAGGGATCGATGTGCTCAACTCGACCCATCGCTCGTCCCAGGCTCATCAGTACATAGTAAATAAACACCAGAACAATCGCTAGCGCCACGCCGCCGTAGCGCCCCGTTTGCCGCACCGTTTGCAGGCCCAAGGGGGCAGCCACCAAGATGGCGAAAAAGCTGGCCAAAGGAATGGCGAACTTGAGGTGGTATTCCGTCAGGCAGCGAGCCACATCGGCAGAAGGACGTTGCTCCGCTCGATATCGCTGGCACTGCTCCCACAGCTCCCCCGCCCGTTGCTCTTGGGGCACCTTTTCCGCGTACACCAGGCCCACCAGTTTGTTGACGATGTTGAGCTGCATTTCTTCCACCTGGCCTTCATAGTAGGTGCGCCCCTGCTCGTCATAACGGCGGATCACCACATCTCGCAGTTGCCACGATTGGCCCACCTGCTGCGCGGTTTGAGCGGAGATCACCTGCGGATAGCGCAGGTGGCCGGTCTCAGCTTTGCGATCCAGGATCAACAAATCCTGCATCAAGCCGGTCTTCGGGTCAATCGATCCGACATGAAACCAGAGATCATCATCCACCCGCACGATCTCTTCTGGATTAAACAAAAGAGCATCTTGAGCCAAGATGAGGTTCTTGTTCAGGATTTTCACCTTTTGGTTGGTTTCCGGCACAATCACTTCATTGGTCAACAGCGCCAAGCCGCTGATCAGCAGGCCAATACAGAGCACGGGGATAAACACTTTGCGATAGGGGATCCCAGCAGCACGCAGGGCGGTGATCTCGCTGTCGGCTCCCATTTTGCCCAGGGTGAGCAAGGTGGTAAAGAGGCCGGCAATGGGAAAGGTGACCACCAAAATGGCGGGCAAATTGAGGAGGAGAATGTGCAAAATGGTCAGGGGAGGGGCGCCCTTTTTCACCAGCAGATCGGTGTAGATAAACAGCTGGTTGCCCAGCATCATCACCGTCCCCCCGGCCACCCCCAGAAAGAAGGGGCGGATCATCTCTTTGAAGAGATAAAACTCCAAAAAGGCAGCTCCCAATCTCAGGGATCCCCAAAAGCTGCCCGCTTGAGCAGGGGTTCTGCGCAGTTTGCCCTCGGCGAGTGGAGCCGTCATGACATCACCTCGGATCACAACCTCAGCCAAACCTGGACGATCAAAAACCACAGATGGCTCCCCGAGGGGGGATCCCATCAGAGGGCGTCGGTGATGCGAAACTGAAACATGCCCTGCTGTTGCCTGTCCCCTTCGACGGTGTATTCATCTTGTTTTATGTTCAGGGTAACCAGCTTGCCACTGAGGCGATTGGCGCCCCGGCACATCTGATCCAGCGCGTTGCGGCCCGGCAGAGCTTGGGTGCTCTCCCCGGGAAGGCGGCCGACCTCTCCCCGATCGCAGAGCACCACAGGAGCCTGTTCGGCGCTGATTTTGAAAATTTGTTCTCGGTCAAAGTAATCGGCGCGATCCCCTTCGATGGCGCGGTTGGCCTGCACAATAACCACATTGCCAAAGAAGCGGGCATCGCTGCTGGCTTGGTCGATCTCCACCCGGTCGGCGTAGATCACCGTCGGCTGATCCACATCGGCCTGGGTCTCCGGGTTTTGTAGCCGCCGCGCCAGCCACTCCCCCTCGATCTGCTCGATCACCACCTCTCCCCGCAGCTCCACTTTCTCAGGGGTGATGGTGGCCTGGTTGGCCTTGGCCCTGCGCCCCCGCTGGATGAACTCGACGGCATCGCTAAACTCGGAAGTGCCGGTGCGGGAGTTGTAAACCAGGCGGGCAGCCCGCACCTCGGTTTCGGCTTGGCGCAGCTCCTCTGTCAGGGATCCCTCGCTGGGCGCCGGAGTGGAGGTAGCCATCTGCCGGTAGAGGACGTTGTCTTCAAAGAGGAAGATCTTGTCGCGGTGGTTGCCCTCCAGGCGGGCGGAGGTGAGCACCCGTCCGGGCTCTTCCAGGGTGACCCCTCCGGTCAACAAACTTTGGGATTCGCGGCGGCGGTAGGTGCCCTGGGCCGACCGGATGATGGTTTCCCCCTGCTGGATCTCCAGGTTGCCTTCCCCTTGGGCAATTTGCGTGTTGCGGTCGTACGTGAGGCGGTCGGCAATGATGGTGACTTCTTGATCCTGTTGGTCTGGGGTCGCCTCCGGGCCGGGAGAGGCCTGGGCCAAGCGCAGATCCGCCAACAAGGGATCCCGGCTGCTGTCGCCGGCCACCTCCTGTAACACCACACCGCCGGAGAGAATGCTTTGGGCCTGCTGGCGCAGGTAGGTGCCTTGGGGAGCGCGAATCTCGATGCCGCGTTCGCGAATGCGCAGGTTCCCTTTCCCCTCGGCCACCTGGTTGGTGCGGTCGTAGGTGATCTGGTCGGCGGTGATGGTGGTGGAGGTGGGTGCCGAGCCGTTTGGGGGCAACACTATCAGCTTGCCCTGCTCGGCCCTGAGAAGGGCAAATTGAAAGTTAAACGAGCCAGAGCGGCCCTGCAACACCATTTCCCGGCCTTTGAGGGTGAACTCCGCGGCCACCTCGATGCGTTCTTCGGGGGTGACTCTCAGGGCGCTGGTCAAGAGCAGGCTGCCGTCGTCGCTCCTCACCTCCACCTCGCCATCCAAATACAGCTCGTCGGCGGTGGCATTGTAGCGGGCTCGCTTGGCCCGCCAAGTCATCTGCTCGCTGCTATCAAAAAAGGGATCCGGCACCCCTTTTTGCCGGTCAGCACCTTCTCCGTAGAAGTAGCCGTGTGCCCCCTGTTCAAATACCTGTTGCCCAGCTGCCAGATCCACCTGCTCGGCAATCAACCGCCAACGCTGATGGCCTCCCCGACGACCCAAGATGTCTACCCTGCGGCTGACCGAGAGGGGCTGATCGGGGGAAGGAGACTCCACCTTCACTTCCTCGATGTCGATCGACAAGGCCCAGCCCACCAAAGCAGCCAAGATGCTGCTCCCCAACAGCGCCACTCCCAGGTTGGAATTGAAGAATCGCCCCATCCTATTCTTGCTGCCGCCTCACCTCGACCCGAACTGACCACTCCCCTTGGAGCCAACGCTCTGAGCTAGCACTCTAGGCTGTAGCTTATCCCATTTTGCCGGCTGCACCGGGGGGATCCCGCGCACACCTAGCCTTAAGCCGACTTTTCAGCCTTCAGCCATAGCGGCTGAGGATGAACCCTAGCCCCAGAAACAGCCCCAGCCAAAAATGGAGACTGACGGCGATGAACTTGGAGTGGCTAATCCGCTGCGGCTGATCGTGATAGGTACCCAGCAGGCGGGAAAGCCGCACTGCAAACGGGATCCCCGCCAAACTCAGCAGTGTCCAAGCCGGAAAGATCCCCAGCCCCACAAACAGCAGCATCAGGCCAAAAAGGCTGCCGCAGAGCCAGGGGATGAGGCGGGCCGAGCGCAAGGTTCCCAGGCGGGCCACCGGCGAGCGCTTGCCACAGGCTAAGTCATCCTGCACTTGATGGAAATGGGAACAAAACAAAATCAAGCTGGTCGCCATTCCCACCACCAGTGAGGCCGCTAACCCCGGCAGCGACCAAGTCTGGCTTTGGCTGTAGTGGGCAGCCGAGACCGCCAGCGGCCCAAAGCTGAAAAAGCAGAGGATCTCCCCCAGGCCCTGGTAGCCCAGGCGCAGGGGCGGCCCTTGGTAGGCATAGCCCAGCCCACAGGCCACCAGCACCAACAGCAGCACCGTCGGATCCCATTGCCGCCAGCTCAGCCACAGGATCCCCAGCAGACCCAGGGCCAAAAAGGCATTCCCCACCCAAAACACCTGCCCCGGCTTGCCCGTCAGGTTGACCAGCGAGTGGAGTTTGTTTTTGTCCACCCCTGTCTGGGCATCGAACACGTCGTTGCTGAGGTTGACCCAGGCCAAGATGCAGATGGCAGCTCCCCAAAACACCCCCAAAACCCCCAAGTCCAGCACCCCTGACTGGGCGTAGGCAATGGCGGATCCCACCCAGATGGGCATGATCGCCACACTGTACATGGGGGGCTTGAGGGCAGCCATCCACAATTGCCGGCGAGAGCGGTTGCTCCATGCGGCCTCTGCTGCTGGCTGCACTTGGCTGACATCTGGATGCATGCGAATTCTCCTTGGGGAGCAAGCCTGCTCTGGGGCCTGTCTCTGGATCTGTCTACAACCATCTGCTCTGTAGGGTAGAGCGCCTGAGAAAGCATCCCCCAGGATGCTAAGAAACTTTGCAGTCCGTGAAGAAGCTCCTCAGATCTGGCCCCCAGAAGCTCAGGCTGCCGGCCCTTCTCCTAATCTCTTATCCTAAAGTCATCTTCTGCCGGTCTCCATCGACGGGTGTCCTGTTTTCGGCCAAGGTGGGATCGTCTTCTTTTTCTTGCGCATGACCTCTTCTCTTTCCCCTTGGAATGCCCACGGTACGCTTGAGTGCCTGGAGTGGCCGAGAGCATGGCCGCCGACTCGCACTTCTACCTGGACGGACGAGGCGAGGGATCGGCGCCACTGGGATCCCTTCCTAGCCGCCTGCCAACAGATGGCGCGGGCGCGGGGCGTGCCCCAAATCCTCAGCTTGTCGCAGCCCATCCCAGAGCTGGATCCGCTGGCGGTGCTGGCCCAGAGGCTGGGTTCGCTCCCCACGAACCGATTCCCGAGCTACTGTTATTTCTCCCACAAGGCCCACGGGGAAAGGGTGCGGGTGTTGGGATGGGGATCCCTGCGGCAGGTTGATCTCGCGGGAGAAGGGGGCTTGCGGGCGGCACGGAGCTTTGTAGAAGAGCTGCAGCCCCACGTCCATGCCGCTTGCATTGGCAGAACGGAGCCCTCGGAAGTGGGAAGATTCCCAGACAGCCGGCAGGAACGCCCTCTGTGTTTCTGTCGCCTCAGTTTCAGCCCCAGGAGTGATGGGGGGGCGGCGCTGGTGCTGCCGCGCTGGCAACTGTTGCAGGTACCAGGCTCCTGGAGATCTCTGGCGGTGGCGCGGCTCAATCTGGAAATCGACCCCGAGAGCGACCTAGCGGCTTTGGCCGGGCAGATCACCGCCTTTTTTGCCCAAATGGAGCGCCTTTCTCGATCCCCCTTGCCCTCGTGGGAATTGCAAGCTCCTGTGCCAGTGAACTTGGAGGAAGCCCCCCTCTTGGCGCGCATCCAAAAAGCCCTGCAGGTGATTCAGGCGGGATCCCTGGAGAAAGTGGTGCTGGCCGAAGCCGTGGATCTGCACTTGCCTGTCCCGCCGTCAATCCCGTCCCTGCTGGCCTACCTGGAAAAAGATCATCCCGATTGCAGCATCTTTGCCTTTGCCGCTGGCGTCAGCGGGCCGAAGTCCTTGGAGGCAGATGCTCGGGGGAATTTGCCGGCCAGGCCTCTCCCCCTGGTCCAAGAGGGGGCCTTTCCCCAGGTTTTCTTGGGGGCCACCCCGGAGCGCTTGCTTTCCGTGTGGCAAGGCCGGGTGCAGATCGATGCCTTAGCCGGCTCCGCCGCCCGCGGCGCCACCCCTGTCCAGGATCGCCAGTTGGCCGAGGAGCTGCTCCGCAGCCCCAAAGACCGCCGCGAACACCAGTGGGTGGTGCGCTCGATCCAGGAGGCTCTGGGTCGGTTGGGGATGGATCCCTGCATTTCCCCGCAACCGCGGCTGCTCCGTCTAGCCAACATCCAGCATCTGCAAACCTTGATCGAGGCGGAGCTCCCCGCCGATGTACATCTGTTCGATCTGCTGGCCCAGCTCCACCCGACGGCAGCGGTGGGAGGGTATCCCCAACAGGCGGCGCTGCAGTGGCTAGAGCGGTTGGAACCCTTTGATCGCTCCAGCTATGCCGCTCCCTTGGGCTGGGTAGACTTACAGGGCAATGGCGAGTTTGTGGTGGGGATCCGCTCCGCCCTAATTCGGGGGAATTGGGCCCGCTTGTATGCCGGTGCCGGGATTGTGGCTGACTCCAACCCAGAGCAAGAGCTGGCCGAGATTCGTCTGAAGTTGCGCTCTCTGGTGCAGGCTCTGGCCTTGCGACCTGCAGCTCCTCTGCTCCCCAGCTTCTGAAGAGAGGGGATCAGGAAGATGTTTCTGCCGCCGCTGCGGGAGGTGGATACGAACCCCTCCACGAACAGCTACAGTGAGAAAGCTGGTCTTTGATTAGCCTCGGTGTCCTCTGCGGCATGGCGACCCTGAATCCCACCCATCCCCCTCGTATAGCCGGATCCCGCGCGCAAGTGGGGCTTTGGCCCGGCCTGATCCAGCACTATCGGGAATGGCTCCCCGTCAGCGCCAGCACACCTGTGGTCACGCTACATGAGGGCAACACGCCTCTGGTGCCTTCCCCGGCTTTGAGCCAACGGCTGGGGCGAGACTGTCAAGTTTACCTGAAGTTGGAGGGCCTCAACCCCACCGGTAGTTTCAAGGATCGGGGTATGACGATGGCCGTGTCCAAGGCCAAAGAGGCAGGGGCAGAGGCGATCATCTGCGCCAGCACCGGCAACACCTCGGCGGCGGCTGCTGCCTTTGCGGCCAAAGGAGGTCTGCGGGCCTATGTGCTGATCCCCGATGGCTACGTGGCCAAAGGCAAACTGGCCCAAACCCTGATGTACGGGGCGGAGATCATCGCCGTTCAAGGCAACTTCGACCAAGCGCTGGCTATGGTGCGGCAGCTGGCGGAAACCTACCCAGTGGCCCTGGTGAACTCGGTCAACCGCTTCCGCTTGGAAGGGCAGAAAACCGCCGCCTTCGAGGTGGTGGATGCTTTGGGGGATGCCCCCGATTGGCTCTGTATTCCGGTGGGCAACGCGGGCAACATCACGGCTTATTGGATGGGGTTTTGCCAGTACCGCCAGCAGGGCAAGGCTACCCGTCGCCCTCGTCTCTACGGCTTCGAGGCTGCCGGTGCTGCCCCCATGGTGTTGAACCGGGTGGTGGAACACCCAGAGACGGTGGCCACGGCCATTCGCATCGGCAATCCTGCCAGTTGGGTGAAGGCCAAGGCGGCAGTGCAGGTGAGCGGCGGTCAGGTGGATAGCGTCACCGACGAGGAGATTCTGGCAGCCTATCGTCTCCTGGCATCCGAAGAAGGGATCTTTTGCGAGCCGGCCAGCGCGGCCTCGGTGGCAGGATTGCTGAAATGGCGAGAGCAGGTGCCTGCTGGAGCACAGGTGGTGTGCGTGCTGACGGGCAATGGCCTTAAGGATCCGGACACGGCCAGCCACCAGGGATCCGCTCCTATCCACACCGGCGTTGTCCCTGAGCTGTCCGCTGTTGCTCGTCTGATGGGTTTCTAGCAGAAACCGCCCGCTGGTTAGGGTCAGGCGTTCCCCTTGGGCGGCGCTCCGTCGCCTATCGGGCATCGCCATCTGGCAAGCGGCATTCCTCTCTCGGCCATACGCTACAGCCCCAGCTCAAAGCCCGCATTGTGCGGAAAGGGCTGTGTCGAGAAATTCCCGAATTAGGGGCAGCACCTGTTCCCCATGCAAGGCAGGGATGGCGTGGCCGGCCCCGGCCAGGATCTTGAGCTGAGCCCCAGGGATCCCTTCGGCATAGGTTTGGCAGTGCCAGAGGGGAATGGTGTCGTCCTGTTCGGCGGCGATCACCAGTGTGGGGGCCTGAATGTGTTGGAGATAACGTTCAACCGTATCGACGGCAGCTTGCGGGCGCAGACGTTGTCGAAGAAATTGCCGAGCGACTGGCTGTTGGCGCAGGGATCCGCGCAACCACAAGAGCTGGGCCAGTTGGTCTTCCCAATGCCACCAGCGGGCCAAGGGGGTGATCGCCCGCAGCAACCAATCTACCCAAGCGCTTTCCCAAAGCAAGGGCCGCAAATGGTTGTAGCGTCTCACAAAGCCGTCGTCGCGGATCCCGGCAGGAGCCAACAAGACCAATCCCCTCAGCGGATACCGTACTGCATAGGCCGCTGCCACCCATCCCCCAAAGGAATGGCCCACCAAAACCGGAGCAGGTAGGCCCAGCGTTTGGACAAATCCGCGCACAAACTCCACTTCTGCAGCGATGTCGTAGCGCAAGGCCGGTTGGCCAGACTGCCCGAACCCCAGCAAATCTAAGGCAATGCAGCGATATTCGTCTCCCAACCCTTGCATCAGCGGCCACCAGTTGGCGTGAGTGGCCATAAAGCCATGCAGAAACAGCAGTGGGATCCCTTTTCCCCAGTCTCGATAGGCAGCCCAGCAGGACTCTGCCCCTGCGATGTTCAACCCTTCCAATTTCACCCTGTGCAGCGGGATCTCTTGAACGCGGGCCTGTAACTCCGCCAAGCGCTTGGCCAGGGGGAGTCGTTCCAACAGCGTTTGCCTGGTCATCGGCTTGGGGTCAGTAGACACAGACAGATTCAGCAGATGCAGTTTCTTCCGGAGCAGCATTGGCTACAGCGAATGCACCTATACGGAAATATCTCTCGTATCTCTTTGAACAGGGATCCTGCTCAATCCACCGGAATCTACCTGGGATCCCATCAACTCGGAAAAGGCCGTAACGCATCGCAACTTAGCCGATCAACTGCAAATGGGGCGGGGGAGTTTTCAGCCAGTCTTGGCGGGTCAGCAGCCCTTGGAGGAAGCGGGTGGCTGCCTGCGATTGATAGCGCTCCGGGTTAAAAGCCAGCCAGAGGGTACGCCGTATCTGTAGCCCTTCCACCGCCAGCTTCCGGAACCGCCCCTGTTCCACATCGGATCCCACTGCCACCGTAGACAAAAAGGCCACCCCCAAACCCGCCTGGACAGCATTTTTGATTGCTTCAATCGAGCTGAGTTCCAGCCGCACGTTCAATTGGGCCGGGTTAATGCCGTGGCGGTTCAGCACCCGATCGATGGTTTGCCGAGTGGAAGACTGGGGATCCAAGGTGATGAAGGGCAAAGCCAGCAGATCCACAAGAGCCGGAGAGTCGATGGCACACCCGGGAGCACCGACCAACACATATTCATCTTCCGCCAGAGCCATCACCTTCAAGTGCCGCTGCAGCTCAAAGGGGATCTCCCCGCCAACAATGGCCACGTCCAACTGGCCGTCCACCAATTTCTGGGCAATTCGCCGCGTGGATTGCACCAAGAGCTGTACGGAAATTTGTGGATAGCGGCGGTGATATTGGGCGATCAAAGAAGGCATGACATAGGTGCCCACCGTTTGGCTGGCCCCCAGAACCAGATGCCCCCCCTCCATTTTCTGCAAATCCGCTAGGGCCTCGACGGCCTCACGGCACAGCTTGAGGATGCGCTCGCTGTACTGCAGCACCACTTTCCCGGCATCCGTCAGCTCCACCTTGCGCCCACTGCGGTCGAACAGCACCACCCCCAACTGTCGCTCCAGGTTCTGTACTTGCAAGCTGACGGCAGGCTGGGAGACAAACAGGCTATCGGCAGCACGGCGAAAGCTACCCTGCTGGGCAATTGCCCGCACAATGAGGAGCTGATCTAAGGTAAATGGCAACTCATCCGCCATAGGGAACTCCAAACCCCACAGTGGGATCCCTTACGTTTCCCTGAAAAGCTGGGCAGCCCGCGTTTGGAAACCCACACGAGATCATCATAAACAAGCGAGAAATCCCAAGAGAGCAGCTCAACCCTTTCCCGGCAGCTCGGCTCTGGGGGGTGACCAGCCAAGAGTGGAGAGGAGAGCTCAGAATCTTCGGGCTGTTTCTCTGCCATTCGGAGCAGCTATGCCCACAATACCTACCTGATACATTTACGCTGAACACTGCTGAACATCACTGTTCAACTATGCAGCGATAGCATTCTGTTTGTTTCCATTCGCGTTAGCGGGACGGAGTCCAAACAGAATGGCGGTATCCCGCAAAGCTTTGAGTAGAATACCCAAAGCGCAGTTTCCGTGTCGTCTTACTACCAATTTTCTGCTTTGCTTTGGCTACCATGTTGGCAGACTCGAAAGTAAACAGAAAGATCAACTGGTAGTAATCCGTACTGAACATATTATACATTATTTTCAGTATAGTTGAGCTTATTATTGACTAGAGTCATGCTCTCACCGACCGGCGGAAGATGGCTGTTGAGATTATTCTCAACAAACAGGCTGGCAATTCCAGCTCTGGGTTTGGCTTGGTCTCTAGCGAGGGCCGTAGGTTGTCCAATAGCCGCGTCCTTGTCTTTTGGCTGCATCGGCAGCTTCAGTAAGAATGGGGCCGTACTTCAAGCCATCGGTTTGTGGCGACAACAGGCCGTGCCCCAAAAACAGCATTTCCTGGTTGATGAGGGTGTTGGCTTGCCAAACGTAGGCAGGCAAGGTGGGAGCAGGGGCTAGGGCAGGATCCAACTCCAAAAACACCTCACGTCCCAGCAGAGCAGTCTGCAGATATTGGCCGGCATTGTAAACTGCCAGAGGGGTTTGTCCGCGCAACTCCGTCCAGTTGGGGTTGATCGGGTCAGGCAAGGGATCGATCCCAATCAGTTGCACCAGCCGCAAATCCAAATCCCCTTCAAGCTGAACAACCAGGGTGTTGTAGTTGACCACCCGAAACACGGTTGCACGTTTGAGGTCGCGCAGATCTGGACGCGCCATCACTGTTAAAGCCCAAGCGGGCAATGTCGAGAATATCAAAGGCAAGGCCAGAAAGCTGCCCAGCTTGATCAGGCTCCGTCCATTGGATACAAGCGAGGATCTGGAGCCGGGGGAAGTCGGAGCAGAACGCAGGGATTTTTGCAGCATGGACTTTAGCCGTTGCATGGCGGACTTGACAATAGGGATGGTTCGCATGCTTGACCTTTGGATCTCACACCGCCCTCACACCGCCGCCTACTGGGCTTCAACGCGGGATCCGGCTCACCTGCCGTCACTCTACAAAAAATTGGGGCAGATGGGTCAGGTCTGGAAAATCTCTCTCGATTTTTGTCTTGATTTTTAGATGTGCTACCCATCCGGTCAGCAGTTGTCAGCGCTGACAACCTGTGGTTGGTCATTTCGATTCAAACTGGGACACTGTACCCACACCTAAAACATGCATGAAACATGCATGGGGCCACAGGGCTTTTCTCAGCTGCCCAGGCGTCTCACCCTAAACTGAAGTGACTAAGTCCTTCCGAGCAGCAGGATTGTCTTTTGGTCTTCTCTCTTTGCGAAGGAAAGGGGGAGTGCTTGGAAACCTTTTCAATTCAGTTTGAAACAATTACAGTTGTCCAACTCTCAAATCTCTCAAAAGCGCAGCCCCTAGAGGGTAGCAGGGTTCTTTTCGACTGCTTCGGACAAGAGGGAGTTGACCAGCACGGTTACCAACCCCAGTCGATTGCCCGCCAAAATATCCGTCAACAGGCGGTCTCCCACCATAGCCACTGCTTCTACCGGCAAGCCCATCTGGGCTACGGCCCGCCGCAAGGCCCGCCGTGAGGGTTTCCCAGCGCGGTGAATGTAAGGCAGATCCAGGCTTTCTCCGATTTGTTGAATCCGGTTGCGATTGAGGTTGTTGCTCACCAGCCAAATTTGAAAGTGCGGACGCAACTGCTCCAGCCAAGCAGCCACAGCGGGATCCACCTCAACCTGTCGGCTCGGCACCAGTGTACCGTCTACGTCAAAGATGATGCCTTTTACCTGCCAGGCCCACAGGTCTTCTGCCCGCAACTTTAAGACAGTGCCGGCCACCACCAGATCCGGTTGCAGGAGCTTGAACCAAGGTTTGTGTACCATCCGCTCCTCGGCTAAGGACTGGGTTGAGGACTATGGTGGGATCCCTGGGCAGCTTGCCGACGCTCTTGAATAATTTGCAATTGGGCTGCCTCGTGCTCTGCTAGGGTTTTGCTGAAAACGTGGGTGCCATCGTAGCGGGCCACAAAGTAGAGATAGTCGGTTTGCTCAGGCTGCAAAACGGCTTTTAGGCTGGCCAAGCCCGGACTGGCGATGGGGCCGGGGGGCAAGCCCGGGTTGAGGTAGGTGTTGTAGGGAGAGGGGGTGCGCACCTCCGTAAGGGTGAGGCGGCGATCTGGGGTTTGCCGGATATTCAAGGCATACTCCAGCGTCGGATCGGCTCCCAGGGGGATCCCTTTCTTAAGCCGGTTCAGAAAGACACCTGCAATCAAAGCGCGTTCTTCCGGCACCACGGCCTCCCGCTCCACAATGCTGGCCAGGGTAACCCACTCGTGCAGAGACAGGGAAGTGGTGTGCTGGCGAAACAGGGGCAGGGCCACCGCGACAAATCGCTGCAGCATGGCGTCGACCACCATCTGGGCCTTTTCCCGATCCGGCAGGGATCCCTCCACCTGTTCGATGGGGAAAAGATAGGTGTCTGGGAACAGGTAGCCTTCTAGTGAGCTCAAGTTGGGGGGCAGCCAGTCGAGGGGGGGAATCACCCGGGTCACGGCAATGAAGGCATCGGCTGCCAGCCAGTTGCGCTGGGCCAGAGCCTCTGCCATTTGCTCGATGCGCCAACCCTCCGGGATGGTCAGACGTCTTTGCAGGATCCTTCCCTGCCGCAGTTGCTGGGCCACGGCCAGCATGTCCTGGTTGGGATCCAAAGCGTAGGTGCCCGCCTGAAACACCCAATCCCGTCCGAAGGTGCGGCTCCACAGCTCCCAAGCCAGAGCTGAGCGAATCACCCCTGCTTGGCGCAGTTTTTGCCCGATCAGACGGCTGCTGCTGCCCGGCTGGATTGTTACTTGGATCGGTTCTGGGCCGCCCACCGGCTGTAGCCAGGTCTGCCACTGCCAGTAGCCCAATCCCCCGACCAGAACCAACAGGAAAATCAAGCTCTGCAAAAGACGCCGACCCCAGCGTTCGCGTAAGCGTTGCGTAGCAACATGGGGTGACCTGGGTATAGCGCCTTGGGCAGCAGAGCATTTGGGCAAGACGGGATCCTTTTGGGCCGAATGCTGAACGTAAACTACCCGACACCAACCGCTAGGCGGTACGGAGCGGGCTTTTAGTAGCCCTGCAGTTAGCAAGCCAACCACGAGCCTCTGGGGTGGTTTACAGCACCCCCAATCGACCGTTACCAGTGCCTTAAACAACCGTTTCTGGTGTCCGCAGTATTGTTATAGCATTCCTCCCGACACCGACCCTACGGGTACAGTGCGGGGCTCCTGCAATTTCTAGCTGATCTGTCATTGCCTTTCCCTCCAAACGGCCTGAGCACACCCTTGAGCCAGGCTATCCTTCGGACTCAATCCTGGCTAGGGCGTCGCCGGACTCTCAAGGCCGATTTCCCCCCTAACTTGGGATCAACTCTCCTGGGCTGGGGATCCCGTTGTTCTCGACCGTCCGCTGTCCGATCCAAGTGCCGATGGGTTCTCCCTGCACCACTCGATAAATATTGCCAGGGGTAGTCAGGTCAAAGACCACGATGGGCAATTGATTTTCCTTGCAGAGGGCGATGGCGGTGCTGTCCATAACCCGCAGATCGCGGTTCAGCACATCCTGATAGCTGAGGACATCGTAGCGGCGGGCCTGAGGGTGAGTCTTGGGATCCGCATCGTAAACTCCGTCCACCTTGGTGGCTTTGAAAATCACCTCGGCATCGATCTCCGCCGCCCGCAAGGCCGCAGTGGTATCGGTGGTGAAGAAGGGGTTGCCAGATCCTGCCCCAAAAATCACCACCCGCCCCTTTTCCAGGTGACGAATGGCGCGGCGACGAATATAGGGCTCCGCCACCTCCTGCATGGCGATGGCCGTCTGCACCCGGGTGGGGATCCCGGCTCGCTCAATGGCATCCTGCAGGGTTAAGGCGTTGATGACGGTGGCCAGCATCCCTACGTAGTCGGCAGAAGCCTGATCCATCCCTTGGGCAGCCGCCTCTTTGCGCCCGCGCCAGATGTTACCCCCTCCCACCACAATCGCCACCTGCACACCGGCCCGCACCACCGAGGCCACTTCGCCGGCAATGGACTTCAAGACCTCGGGGTCGATCCCGTAGGGGCGCTCCCCCATCAGGGCTTCACCACTCAACTTCAGTAGAATCCGTCGATATTTCATGCTTATCCGCTCCGGCCCACCCCTGCATACGATAGCAGGTTTGTTGAACTAGCTCCGCTCACAGGATTGACCGACAGAGCATCTCGACAAAAACAACCTTACTGCTGTTCTTCGCCAGCGCTGGCCTCATTGTCGCGGGGGGCAGAACGGAAGCGGCGGCCATTGCGAGCACGACTTTTTTGGAACTGTTTGGCATATTCGCGGTTGCGCTCGGCTTTTTCCCGCTTCAGATTGCGTTTTTTGGCCATGCTGGTTTTCCTGACCGGTTGTCCGGACTCAAGTGAAGGTCCTCAGTTTGAAGTGTCAAAGTGAGGCGCTCTTAATCCTATCACGCTTTGCCGAGGCCATCCTGAAGCCCTCTGCTCAGCCGGCTATGGGCAGGGATCCCCACAACAAGACTAGGCCCATCACAACAAACCCCACGCCTGCCAGGGTTTTGATCCAGCGAGGTGGGATCAGGCGGGCCACCCAAGCTCCTGCCCACACCCCAATTAGGCTGGTGCTGATCAAAGCAGCAGCAGCGCCCAAAAAGATTACCCCAGCGTTTTGCGAGCGGGCACTGAGGAGCAGGGTCGCCAATTGGGTTTTATCGCCCATTTCGGCCAGCAGAATCGAGCCAAAGCTCACTAGGGCGGCCCGTCCGGCCATTTGCCGCAGCAAAAAAGACGGGGTTCGGCTGTCGTTGTCTTGGATCAACACGTTCCTCGGTTGTTCTCCACTCTGTCCTGCCGGGTTGGCATCGGCTGCTCAGGGAGGCTAGCCCTCTGGGAGCTTGTTCCCCCGCCACTCCTGCCATAATACATAGCCCCCGATCACCAGGAACCCTGCACCCGCCAACCATTGTAGCCAGCCTGGGGGAATGACTTGCCCCAGACCTTCTCCCAGCACCACGCTGAAAAAACTGGCGGTCACCAAGGCACCGGCGGAACCGAAAAAGATCGCCCAAGGAGATTGGGATTGGGCACTCATGAGCAAGGTTGCCAACTGGGTTTTGTCGCCCATTTCCGCCACAAACACGGTTAAAAAAGTAACAAGCCAGAGCTGCAGCGGGGATCCCTCTGGGAGATTGCCGTCGGAAGAGGGGGGGTTAGGGAGGGGCGGTGTCGTCGGAAGTCCAATCTCGGGGGCGGAAGACAAGGCCAAACTCTCCCCGGCAGGCTGGAAATCCACAGCGGATCCATCCCCGTAGAGATAGTGCTGCCCAACGGCCAAGAAGCCAAAACAGAGAGCCGAGGACAAGGCAATCAACCCCAAGCCCAGGGCCATTTGCCCCTGCCAAGAACGCGGCGCAGCCATGGCGTCAGATCCTAACCACCGACATGCAGCTTATCCTGTTTTCAGCCGCTTCTGGAGGAGACAAGGGCGCTAGAGTAAACGCTAGAGTAAAAGAATCAGGGGCGTTGGCCGAGCGGTTTAGGCAGCAAACTCATAATTTGCCTTACACAGGTTCGATCCCTGTACGCCCCATGGGGAGGATCCCTGCCGGACGAGGTTTCTGGGTTGAGGGCTGTTGACGCCCAGTTTCAAAGACGGGGGTTCAGCTCCGTGCGGGATCCCGTATCCCCAGAGCGAGGGATCCAACGCTCAGGCAAGGTGGCAGGGGATCCCCATTGGGACTGGAGCTGGCTGAGGAATTGTCCCTGCTGGGTGCGAAAGCCGACCAGATCGGATCCGCCATTCATCAGGGCAAACCAGATGTCCCCCTGCTCGGTTGGCAATACACCCGCCAAGGTGCTGACGCTCCTCAAGGTGCCCGACTTGGCAATTAGGATCCCTGGCAACAGACGCCGCTCCAACACTCCCACATCTTGGCCAACGACGGCAAAAGCATCGGCAAGAGAGAGCCCCTGCTCCTCCAGAAGAGACTGGATGGCTCGAAGCAAAGCTACATTGGCCCGCGGAGAAATGCGGTTTTCCACCCCCAACCCGGAACCATTGATCAGGTGTAGCTCTTCGGGCGGGATCCCGGCGATGGCCCGGGCGATTTGGGCCACCTGGTCAGCACCCCCCACCGCATCGGCCAACATCTCGGCCATGGAGTTGTTGCTGTAGAGGTTCATCAGCTTGACCAGGTGAATGAGGGGGGGGGACTCATGTCTGAGCAAAACCTGAGCGCCGGGCGGGATCTGCTGGGCAACCCGCACCGAACCCAAGATCTCCACCTGCGGTCTGGGTGTGCCGGGGGGTAAGGTTTGAAATTGGGCCTCCGCCTCTGGCGGCCAGCGCCGCGCATCCAGCCCCTGCCGCAACAGGGATCCCGATTGCGCCACATCCCGGGAAAAGTTCATGTAAAAGCGGCCCACCACCACCAGATCCCCGCGCACCTGGCGGATCCCATGAGCATTGAGCAGGTTGCCGACGGAGAAGGCTTCCTCCCAGACAAACAAGGGATCCTCCCCCCCCACCACCCAGAGATCCCCCTGCAGCACCCCGTCGGCTGTTGGCGAGCCGGTGGTCAGCCAAGGGGTTACAAAGCGATGTTGTGGGCCAAAGTGCTGCAAAGCGGCCAGTGTCGTTGCCACCTTGGTCAAAGAAGCTGCCGGCAAGGGTGTGGATCCCTGATGCTGTCCCAAAACAAGGATTCTGTCCCGCTGAGGCGAAGGATCCTCCATCTGCAGCCAAACCCCCTGAGCTGTGGGCGAAAACCCCCGACCGGCCAACTGAGCCAGATAAGTTTCCACCTGAGGTTGCAGGGATCCCTGCTCCGTCGCCTGGGAATGGGGAGACAAACCCAGCAACAGAATTGCCGCCGAGAACAGTCCAACCCAGCTCGAAACCAGCCGCCTACCGGGCCAGCCCCACAGATGTCGTTCGTGCCGTGGCGTCAGCGTTGCGGAGCAACAGTGTTGTGTAGCACCATGGGGTGCCGCAGGCATAGCACTTTTCACGGAAAACACCCTCTAAACATCCCGGCAACCGAGGGGGCATCAGCTCGTCAATTCCCAGCCACCCTCTTCCACAGGCTCTACATCGATGGTGCCGGGGGGTGTTTGCCGATAAAAACGTCCGTCTGCAACAAACAGCGGCTCTCCACAATTGGGGCAAAAGAAATGGCTGCCCTCAATGGCTTGCGATTCTGACCCACACACCGGGCAGCGATCGGTGGTAATCCAGCGGCGCGCCCACCAGCGAAAGGCCAGGAGCACCAACACCGGCAAGGACAGCAAAAACAGCAACAGAGCCACCAATCCAGTGACCAGCCACCCCAGCCCGACACTGGTCAGCAAAGCTGCCAACGCCAGGGATCCCAGCCAGAACCCCCAGCCACCCAGAGAAATGGAATAGGTTTTGGGCTGCTCAAACCGCATTTTCGTTTTCCTTCCCCGATCACTACGCTCGCTAACGCCGTCAGGATGCCGCGGGCCTTTTCTTGAGTATGTTAGCCTAGGCGCGCCCGAACACCAGAAACAGTCCGCCACATGGCTCTGCTCTGTAGGCTAGCTCATCCCGGATGGATGAGGGATTGGGTTTCCCGCACCCTTCCCGAGGCTCTCCCGGCAGCCCATGCGCCTCAGTTGCGTCCCTGTTCTATTGGGCCTGAACTGAGCCTGAACGATGTCTTCAGCAACCAAGTCGGGTGGTGTCGTCATAAATGAAGTTATTATCAATTACAGAACTTATTGACTGTTACGGCGACGTTGCCCAACAGCGGAGGGGCGGCATCATGGTCTACACCGAAGAGGCGTTCAAGGCAGAGCTCAATGCCAAAGGCTGGCGAGCCACTCGGCAGCGGGAGATCATCCTGCAAACGTTTCAAAACTTGCCTGAGGGCACGCATCTGAGCGCGGAGGAGTTGCACAAAAAGTTGCGGGAAGAAGGCCACAACATTAGCCTTTCCACCATTTACCGCACCGTCAAGCTGATGTCCCGCATGGGCATTTTGCGAGAACTGGAACTGACCGAAGGGCACAAACATTACGAGATCAACCAGCCGGCCCCCCACCACCACCACCATCTGGTGTGCGTCAAGACCAATAAGGTGATCGAGTTCAAAAACAACGCCATTCTTAACATCACCCAGAAGGTGGCAGAAAAGTACGGTTTCAAAGTGTTGGATTGCCAGCTCACCATTATTGGTATCAGCCCAGAAGGGCAGCGCTCGATTTTGTAGCCAAAAATTCCCAAAGCTCAGGTTCTCATGCTTTCCCAGAAGGGGAACTGTACTGGGCTGGTAGGAGGATGGGGATCCCGTCAACGGGAGGAAATGCCAGAATAGCTCCCGTGAGGCCAATCGGCAGTCGGCAACCGAGGCAACAGTTGAATGGTTGATGAATAGTTGATCTTCTTCACCCCACTAGATCCGGGAGAGGGCCATGAACGAACAGGAAGTGGTGCAGTGGCTGGAGCAGGCGCTGGCCAATCCCCACCTTAGATTACAGGCCAAAGCCCAACCGCTCCGGGACAGCCCCAAGGCTTATGCCCTTGTCATTATGATCAACCGTCCTGCCGGCCTTGCTCTCAACTATGAGGAGTTGACGGCCTGGTTCCAAAAGGCAATCCCCACTCGTTACCCCCAAGTCAAACGGTTGGCCCTCTACAGCCGCCCCATGGGCCAGCAGGCTGCCGACTGGAAAACTCAGGTGAGGCTGGATCCGGAGCCGACAACGACCAGATGGGATCCCGGGATGGAGTTCTCAGAGAGTCCGGATCTAAGCCGCTACTGCTTTGTCAGCAATCGCCAGTTGCTTACTGCCGACCTTCCTCAGCCGCCTGGTTTGCTCCGCCAGGCGGTTTTGGGTTTTCACAGCCTCACTTCTGGGCAAAAGCAGGAGGTTCTGCCCCTCCTGCCCACCTTGTTTCGCAATCCCAGCACCGTCTCGACGGTGATGCTGTCGGTGGAGGCAGCCCTGTGGCTGGAGCCTCTGAAAAGCCTGAATCCTCACGAGCTGCGTCTATTGAGCGTTTGGCTGAGCCGCTATTGCTTCAACCCCAGCCGCACCCTAGCGGAATTGGATCCCGCCACCTCAGGTCTCAAAACCGGACAAACCAAGCGCAGCTACCGCGCCCCTCAGGTGGGGGTTTCGCTAATGTTGGCCAGCTTTGCCGGCAACCTGACGGCGGCCTCAGGTGTGACCCTGAGCCTGCTGTTCGGTATGGTGTTTGTGCTTTTCCTGACCGTCTTGGGCAGCT
The DNA here is from genome assembly GCF_000013225.1 of Synechococcus sp. JA-2-3B'a(2-13). Classification (NCBI taxonomy): domain Bacteria; kingdom Bacillati; phylum Cyanobacteriota; class Cyanophyceae; order Synechococcales; family Synechococcaceae; genus Synechococcus; species Synechococcus sp. JA-2-3B'a(2-13). The sequence continues at coordinate 2,391,438 of NC_007776.1, read as the reverse complement.
TAGAGGGGGGATTCTCTCTGGGCTCTTTCATCTTCGCCATTCTGCTCACCCTCGCCTTCAATGCCCTGATCTTCTTTTTGTCCCCTTGGCTGATGGACTGGATCCAGCACAGCCTCTATGGCACCGAGTGGGTAAGCTTGGCGGAAATTGGGCGTCGCAGCCCAGAGAGTGCAGAGGTGATTCAACGGGTTTGCCGCCAGTACAAGCTGAAGCAGCCGAAGCTGGGGCTGATCCGCGACCAAAACCCCACTGCTTTTACCTACGGCAGCCTGCCGGACACGGCCCGCATCGTCGTCAGCGAAGGGTTGTTCACCTACTTGGAAGATGAGGAGGTGGCTACAGTTTACGCCCACGAGCTGGGGCATGTGATCCACTGGGATTTCGCCGTCATGACCCTGGCTTCCACGTTGGTGCAGATTCTCTACCTTCTTTACGTCTACATGCGGGATGCGCGCGACAACGGCAAAAGAGGCAGCCTCCGCTCCCTGGCCTTGGTCGCCTACTTTTTCTATGTGGCCGGCTCCTACTTGTTGCTGTATCTGTCGCGGGTGCGGGAGTACTTTGCCGACCACTTTGCTGCCGAAACCACCGGCAACCCCAATGGGCTCTCGCGGGCTTTGGTGAAAATTGCCTACGGCATTGTGCAAGAGGGAGAGCGGGAACAGGATGAGGAAACCCGACAGCGCAGTGCTCGCCTGCTGGAAGGAACGCGGGCTTTGGGGATCTACGATGCCAAGGCGGCGGTGATGGCAGGGACGGCCTACCGGGTTGCCTCGGATCCCGGCCAGGTGGGCAGGGTATTTTTGTGGGATCTGTTTAACCCTTGGGCCTGGTGGATGGAGCTGAACTCCACCCATCCCCTCACGGGCAAACGGGTACGGGCGCTGAGCACCTATGCGGAGCAACTGGATCTGCCGGTGGAGTTCGATATGGCCAGCGTGGTTGCCCAGGGCAAGCAGCTCAACCGGCAACAGCTCTACGGGAACTTTCTGCTGGATATACTGCTGTTGAACGCCGAGTGGCTGGGGGCGATTGTGGGGGCGCTGCTCGGGATCCCAGCCTTGCAGGTGGGCTTCTATGAAATGTTTGCCGGGCTGACCCTGATGGGGGTGGGCTTGGGCCTGCTGCTGAAGATGACGGTGATGTACCCCAGTCTGGAAAACCCGCCGGCGTTGACCGTGCTGAAGGCGATGAGCAATCCCTACGCCAGCCCCTTGCGCGGGTTGCCGATGCAGTTGGAGGGGCGGGTGATCGGGCGGGGGGATCCGGGCTATCGCTTCGGCTCCGATCTCAAGTTCCAGGATGAGACAGGGATGATCTTCCTGCGCTATGCTTCCCGCTTTGGGCCGCTGGGCAACTTCCTGTTTGGAGCGCGCCAGGCAGGGGGGGTAATCGGCCAAGAGGGATCCGCGGTGGGGTGGTTCCGACGGGGGGTGGCCCCTTACCTGGATCTGGCCCGCTTTCAAAGCCGCCATGGCCAGCTCATCACCAGCTACCATCCCTTCTGGCAGGCTATGTGGGCTGTGCTGTTGTTAGTGGTTGCCCTGCTGGTGATGCTGTTCTAGAGGATCGCGATCCTCAGCAGCGAAGAGCTCGCCTAGGCCATTGGGATTGGCTACTTTTGCCCACCGTTAACCCGGGCGTAGTCGTCGCTGAAGCGGACAATGTCGTCTTCGCCCAAGTACTGGCCGTTTTGCACCTCGATAATCACCAGAGGGATGACGCCAGGGTTCTCCAGGCGATGCTTGGTGCAAGGGGGCACGTAGGTGGATTGGTTGGCCGTGATGAGCTTTTCTTCATCTCCGCAGGTGACCTTGGCGGTGCCGGCAACGACGATCCAGTGTTCGCTGCGATGGTAGTGCAACTGCAGGCTGAGGCGATGCTTGGGCAAAACCACGATCCGCTTGATTTTGTAGCCAGGGCCCTCTTCCAGCACTGTAAAGCTCCCCCAAGGCCGACTTTCAGCATTGCTCTCGATCAGCTTGTTGAGGGTTTCGGCAGAGAGGGAAGGCGAAGGTTTTTCCGGTGAGGCCAGATTGGCATTGGGGGTTTCCAGCATGGGATGCTCTCCTTGGGAGGCCTACCTGTAGCTTATCTCAACAACCAACTCGAAGTCTGTTTGTTTATCTTTAGAACCACCAACAGATCGGCTTCAGCTCCTGGGGATCCCCAGCCGGTTCAGGTTTGGTGGGGTAGTGGTTAAAATCCTGTGGAATCATGAAAAAGATTTCTGCTCTGCAAAAAGGCCACTTCCCCATGCGTTCTTCCTCTTCTGTCCCTTCTTACCCGGTTCACATCCATGACCGCCAACGGGACACTCACTATCTAATCCAGGTGCCGGCGGATCAATACATTTTGGCCAGCGCCGAGGCCCAAGGGATCCAACTGCCCTTTGCCTGTCGCAACGGCGCCTGTACCACCTGTGCGGTGCGGGTACGGCGGGGATCCCTGTATCAGCCGGAGGCAATGGGCATCTCGCGGGAGCTGAAGGAGCAGGGGTATGGGCTGCTGTGCGTGGGCTATGCCCGCTCGGAGCTGTGGGTAGAAACCCAGGATGAGGATGAGGTGTACGAGCTGCAATTTGGGCGCTACTTCGGCCAGGGGCAGGTCAGGCCAGGGATCCCCATCGAGGATGAGTGATGTCTTCTTCGGCACCGGTTTCATCTCAACAACTGTCGCCGGATCCCTTGCCCTCTCAACCGCGGGGCTGGCTGCTGGCAGCAGCGGCGCTGATCCCGGTGAATCTAGCCCCCAGCTTGCTGTTGGCTTTGGTGGGAACGATTCAGGGTTATACCCGCTGCGGTGGCCGGATCCTGCGGGATCCTCTATTTGGACTGGCGGCTCTCCTGAGCCTGGCTGCGGTGGGAGTGGCCTTTTGGGGGGAGGATTGGCGACTGAGCCTGCCGGGGATGTTCAACTACTGGCCTTTTTTGTTGATGCTGCCGGCCTTTGCCGATGCGCTGGCCTCTCGCGGTAGCGGGACGGAGTTCCATCCTGTAGGCCGTCGGCGTTTGGCCCAGATGTTGGTGTTGGGCAGCGGGCTGATGCTGCTTTTGGGTTGGGGAGAAGTGCTGTGGGAATGGCAGGGGCACTTCTTCTTGGGGCCGGTTTGGATCACGGGGGTTGCCGGGGGAGAGCGACCGGCGGCAGCTTTTACTTCCCCCAATATCCTGGCCATCTACCTGGTGATCCACCTGTGTTTGGCGGCAGGGCTGTGGCTGGATCGAGCCGATAGAGACTGGCCACAGGCAGTAGGGCTGGGAGCTGTGCTGGGGCTGGGATCCCTCTTGTTGCTGCTGACAGCCTCTCGCAACGGCTGGGGAGTGGGGGGGCTGGCGCTGATGATGGGGCTGGCCCTGCGGCGCTGTTGGTGGGGGATCGGGATCTTGGTCGGCATAGGGTTGGCTGGTTTGGCTGCTGCTTGGGATTGGCCGGGCTGGCGGGCCGTAGTGCCCCGATTGATTTGGAGCCGTCTGGCAGACACCTTCGATCCCCAGGCGCTCCATTTTAGTTCCACCGCTAACCGTCTGGATGCCTGGCACTTTGCCCTGCAGATGGCGCGAGAGCGGCCTTTGACGGGCTGGGGCTGGCAGAGCTTTGCCGCCCTTTATAATGCTCAGGAGCCGCCGGAGCTGCTGGGCCATTGCCACAATCTGTACCTACACCTGGCAGCCGAGGGTGGGATCCCGCTGTTGCTGGGCCATCTGATCCTGTGGGGCTGGATTTTGGCGCGGGGATGGCATGCTTGGCGGCGCTCTCAAGAAAGTGTCCTGCTGGGGATGCTGCTGGCCTTGACGGCGTTTTTTGCCTCAGGGCTTTTGGATGTGGTGATGTTGGATGGCCGCATCCACCTGTTGGTAACCTTGCTGTTGGGGGCAGTTTGGGGAGCCAGCCTCGAGCAGCGCTCGACAAAGGGCCAATGCAACCAAGATCTGGGATAGCTTTCCCAAGGGGGTCACGGTTGAATGCCCCACCATGGGCGTCGGCGCTGCCTGGCAATAGGGAATGACTCTTGACCTAGCAGTAAATCCAAAATCCATGGGTTCCCACCCGTAGGAAATCCTTGTGGTGAACCTGTACCGAGATGTGTTGTGGCCTCTGCTTTTTTCTGGGCTGAGAGCCGACCCGGAAGCGGTCAAGATGGGCCTGCTGCGCGCCTTGCATTGGATCGATGCCACCCAGGCCACCGGGATCCTATCGGCTCTGGAGCGACTGTTTTGCTACCGGGATCCCCGGCTAGCGGTGTCGCTGTGGGGCCTTACCTTTCCCAATCCCCTTGGATTGGCTGCGGGCTTCGACAAAGATGGCCTGGCTCTGGGCGTCTGGCCCAGCCTAGGATTTGGTTTTGTAGAGGTGGGCACCATCACTCCTCAGCCCCAACCGGGCAACCCCAAACCTCGCCTGTTTCAACTGCCCCAAGATCGCGCCGCCCTCAACCGCATGGGCTTTAACAACCAAGGGGCGGCGGCTCTGGCGGAACGGTTGCGCCGGCTACAGCAACGTCCCATCCCCATTGGAATTAACCTGGGCAAAGCCAAAATCACCCCTCTGGAAGAAGCGGCTGCCGATTACCTGGCCAGCTTCCGGCTGCTCCAGGATCTGGGGGACTACTTTGTGGTCAACGTCAGCTCCCCCAACACGCCGGGGCTGCGATCCCTGCAGGCTGCTGAGCAACTGGAGCCCATCCTATCTGCCTTACAGCGGGAAAATCAGAAGCGAAAACCCCTCCTGGTGAAGATCGCCCCCGATCTGGACTGGCCCGACATCGACAGCATCCTGGAGCTGGCCCAAGACCATCAACTGGCCGGGATCGTGGCCACCAACACCACCCTCCGCCGCGATAACCTGAAAACCCGTTTCCTGCCTGGCCGCGGGATCCCCTTCGCACCAGCGGAGTCTAGGCCAATCCTTGCAGAAGCCGGCGGGATCAGCGGTGCCCCCTTGCGGGAGCGTTCCACCCAAGTCATCCGCTACATCCACCGCTCCACCCAAGGAAAATTGCCCATCATCGGAGTGGGGGGCATCTTCACCTTGGCCGACGCCTTGGAGAAACTGGAAGCGGGAGCCAGCCTGCTGCAGGTCTACACCGGCTGGGTTTACGAAGGGCCGGGTATGGTGCCGCAATTGCTCCGAGGCCTAGCCCGCTCTTCTCCCCCCAGCCCTGATGTTACACTTCCCCCAGAGAATACCCCTGTGGGTCAGATCCAGGCGTAAGATCGTTAGGGATCCCTGAGGAAGCTTGCCGGTGAACCTGCTGCAACACCTCTTCAAAACCCCCCATCCGGTCATTGGGGTGGTTCATTTGTTGCCGCTGCCCACCTCACCCCGTTGGGGGGGGGACTTGGAATGGGTGATCGCTCAGGCAGAACAGGCAGCTACTGCCCTGGCTGCAGGAGGGGTAGACGGGATCCTTGTCGAGAACTTTTACGATGCCCCCTTTGCCAAGGATCGGGTGGACGCAGCGGTGGTCAGCGCCATGACCGTCATCGTCCAGCGGCTGAAAACCCTGGTCTCGCTGCCGGTTGGGATCAATGTCTTGCGCAACGATGGCTGCAGTGCTCTGGCAATTGCCGCCTGCGTGGGGGCGCAGTTCATCCGGGTGAATGTGCTCTGCGGGGCGATGGTGACCGACCAAGGCATTATCGAGGGGAATGCCTACCGCCTGCTGCGCTATCGCCGGGAGCTGGGGGCTAATATCAAGATTTTCGCCGATGTGCTGGTGAAACACGCTCAACCCCTAAGTCCCATCAGCCTGGATGCGGCTATTACCGACACGGTGGAGCGCGGCCTGGCCGATGCCATCATCCTTTCCGGTTGGGCCACCGGCAAGCCACCCCTTCTGGAGGAGCTGGAGCTGGCCCGCAAAGTTGCTCCTCAGGTGCCGCTGCTCATCGGCTCGGGGGCTACTGCTGAAAACATCGGCAGCCTGATCCGGCGGGCAGATGGAGTAATTGTGGCCAGTTCTCTGAAGCGGTCTTCCCGTTCCGCAGGCATGCCGGCAGGCTATTCGGATCCCTTTCCCATGATCGACCCGATTCGGGTGCGGCAGTTTGTGGAAGCACTGCACCTTGCGCTCCGTGAGCGGGCCTCCAACCATGCTTGTCTGGCCGCTCCCGGCTCTGGTTCCAACTAGCCGTTGGCGCTAGGATTGGGATCTGGCTGCAATGGAGCGCTCCTCTTTAGACTATGTCATCAGACTATGTCGTCCCTTGATCTGGAGGGCTTGGATTCTGTATACCACCCTTCTGGTTCGGCTCTTGGGCCTGCAGAAGAAGCCTTTTGGAGCTCTGTTCCGGCTCGCACCCCCCGCATTTGGGTTGTTGATGATGACCCAGTGGTTCGTTGCTACATTATCAATGTTCTCAAAGGCTCTCAGTACTACGTGGAAAGCTGGGAAAGCGCCCGAGCAGCTTGGGATCCCTTGCAAAGCTTGGAAGAGAGCGAGTGGCCCGACATGGTGATCTGCGACTGGGTCATGCCTGAGATGTCGGGGGTAGAGTTCTGTTGCCGTCTCAAGGGATCCGCAGCAGGGCAGTTCGTCTATTTCATTTTGCTCACGTCCCGTTCTGAAGTTGAGGCTCGGGTAGAGGGGCTGGATGCGGGGGCGGATGAATTCATCACCAAGCCGGTCGATCCCGAGGAGCTGCGGGCGCGGGTGCGGGCAGGGTTACGTCTCCAGCGGCTCACCCAAGCTTTGGCCCAGGCCAACCGGCAATTGCGAGCCCGCAATGAGTTGTTGGAGTCTTTGTCTTTGACGGATCCCTTGACCGGGGCGTTGAACCGGCGAGCTCTGGATCAGGCGCTGCCCCATTTGCTCAAGCAGGTGGGGCCCCGCGGGGAGGCTCGCTACCGCTATCTCTGCCTGCTGATGATGGATGTGGATCATTTCAAGCAGGTCAACGACAGCTACGGCCACTACATTGGCGACTGTGTGCTGCAGGCCATCGTCGGGCGGCTGCAAAATCAACTGCGGCCCTCCAGCCTGCTCTACCGCTATGGTGGGGAAGAATTTGTTTGCGTTACGCCCGGGCTTAGCCCCCCCCGCTGCGGTCGCTACGCAGAGTCTCTGCGGCAGGCTATCGCCAAACGGCCCATTGACATCTCCCCCAAGCGCAGCCTGCCTGTTACCATCAGCATCGGTGGGATCGTGCTCAGCGAAGACTACTGCCCAGAACCGGAAACCGCCTTGCAGCAGGCGGATAGCGCGCTCTACCAGGCCAAGCAGGCAGGGCGCAACCGAGTTCACATCCTCATCCCGACTCCAGGGGTTTATCTGCCCTCTTCCAGCGGATAGCCAGAGGCCACCGCCAAGGCTTCCAGAGAGCGAACGCCTGTGTAGGTGCGGCCATTGATGATCCAGGTGGGATAGCTGGTGATCCCCGCTTCTGTGCATTCTTGAGCTTGGGGAGTGCCGGGGCCGTTGGGGGAGCACTCCACGTAGGGCACTTGGTCGAAAGCTGCCCCGAACAGCTCTTTCTGATCTTGACAATGGGGGCACCAATAGGCCCCGTACATGGTGCCGCCGATCTGCCGCAGGTGGGCTG